>WRED01000001.1 GCA_009779495.1 Oscillospiraceae bacterium
AAACAAATATCTATTAAAATATATTTGCTTCGGGATTATTTATGCTAATAAGAAAAAACCTAACTGGTAAAACTGTTGATATTCAACGATTTGAGCCAGTAGGTTTTTTATAACCCCAAGAAACCAAGGCGTTCGGGTTCCAGTTGACGTAGACGTGATGGTACCAGGTCATTACTCCTGTTAGCGCTGCGACCAGTAGGAAAGGGAGATACTTGTGCAGGTGTTGCTTTTTCATGGGGGACTCTTTGTTCTTAGGCGGCAGTGGCGAAAACCTCACCACACCTCCAAATACCGGCCCAGCGCATCCTCGATCCCCCGCGCCATACAGTTGGGGTCGTCCATAGGCCTGTCTGCCTGCGTAACGAACACCATCAGCCCGCCCGTGCCGCTGAGCAGCGCGTAGGCCGCCGCGTCCCCCGCCAGGGCCGGTGAGCAGCCGACTTTGTTTTCCGAATAGATGCAGTCCCACCGATTCACGTCCTGCATGTGCTTCCAGTTCTCATTGCGGTCGTAGCCGTGGACGCCCAGACCGATAAGCACTTTTTTCGGGTCTGCCCCAGCTTTTACAATTCGCGCCACGCCGCGCTGCATCCCCTCCAGGGTGGGCATGGCGTGCTCGTTGCAGGGCTCGCAGTAGTCCATGTACTGGATCTGGTCCAGGCGCTCCAGCGTCTCCCGGGACATCCCCATGCCCCATGAGAACACAGCGGCCGAGAGGATCGCGTCGGGATTGGCCTGCTTCATGCCGTCGTCAAGCCGGGCCATGAAGCGGTCATAGCGCCGCCAATGGGCCCGGGACGATGGGGTCTCGTAGTCCACGTCCGCGCCGTCGAATCCGAATTTTTCGATGACGCTCAGGATGTTTTCCAGCAGCTCGTCCATGTGGTTTTTCAATATGGGGTCGGCGTGTTCCGAGCCGCCGCCGAAAACCGTGCAGATGATTTTCACTTCGTGATCGGGGTTGCTGCGCAGCGCGATGAGCTCTTTCAGGGCATTCAGGCGCTGTATGTAGCGCTCATCCCCCTCGCCGTAGGTCACGCCCTGCGCGCCGATGCCAATCACCGTGTCGTACACATCGAACCAGCGCGCGTAATTGCGGGCATATTCCTCCCCCTGAGCCAGAATCGCGACCTCCGGCGGGATTTCGTCCGCCACGGGATCCAGGGCATAATAGGTGGACATGTGAATCCCCGGGGTTTTTCGCACAGGTTCGTTATAGAGCGCCAGCGATTGAACCAGAACAGGCTCGCCATCCGCCGTTTCGGCTAACACGCGCACATGGTCGGCGATTACCGGGTCAAAGCTGCATAGGTGCAGGGTCTGTATTTTCTCGCCCCGGTGGACCAGTTGCCAATCGCCGTCCACAAAGGCCTCCAGGCGGAAACTTGCCGCCCCGGCGTCGGCTTTCCCGAACGCAGAGTCCCAGTAGGTGAACTTCTCCGCGCTGCCCGCTTCGATGATCAAGGCGGTGTTAAACTCAGTTGTCTCGGCCAGTTGGAACTCGTTCGTGCCGGGAGTTCGCTGTGCGTACTGTATCAGGTCGTGGGCGCTGAAAACCGGCTCCAGCAGCGGCAGGCGCACATTCCGGTATTGCACCACACCAACCGTAACCAACACCGCCAGCACCATTGCCCCGGCGGCATATTTGCGCCAGCGGGGACGCCAATCCGAAGCGACAGCCCGCAAGAGCAGCAAAAGCGCCTCCAGGCCGCACAGCGAGAACGACGCGAAAATCGCCAG
This sequence comes from Oscillospiraceae bacterium, assembly GCA_009779495.1. Taxonomy (GTDB): domain Bacteria; phylum Bacillota; class Clostridia; order Oscillospirales; family Acutalibacteraceae; genus UBA1425. The sequence continues at coordinate 1,741 of WRED01000001.1, forward strand.
CTGGGGGCCGGGCGCCATGCCGCTGTTGAGCACATTGTTCAAAATGGCCGATACGCCGAACATAAGAAAGCAGAACAGCCCGACAGCGGCCAGACTATGCAGCGCAAGCTTGGCCTTGCGGACCCCGGCGGCCCAAAATGCCGCAATGGAGAATGTTGCAAAAACAGCCACAACGGTGGCCGCCAAGAGGGGGTAGAATTTTTCATATTTACCCCAGTCCAGAAAGGCCACGGCGTAAAAGGCCATGATGCCGGCCAGCAGTGCAGCCAGGAAAAAGGGAAAGGATTTCTGAATATGCTGTTTTTTCATTGTGAGTTCCTCCTTATCGCTTCGTCATTCCGCCAAATCCCGCAGAATCGAAACCCTTACCCGTTCAATCTCTGCCGGATCTTTGGTATAGCTGGTCAGTGATTTGCTCGGCTGCGCGGCCTTTTCAAGGCAGTATTCGCACCAAACCTCTCCTCGGCCATGCGCAGCAGGTCGTAGTCCTCCAGGCCGTCGGCGATGTTCTTCAGCCGCAGGGAGGGCACAGGCTCTTGAGCCGGGGTAGAACCAGCTGTCGTCGCCGCAGGCGCCGTGCTGTTCCAGGTGACGGAACTGAACCAGGAGTTCACTTTCTCCCAGTAGACGCTGCTCCAGTACTCGTAGGTGTAGACGATGCCGTTGGCGCGGGTGATCGCTTGCCGGATGCAGGGGCAACCTGAAATTGCTAACAAGCCGCCCCAAGGAACTGTACTTACTCATTCAGTACTCATAACACACTTAACCTTTCAATATCATCGGTTAAAATCAAGAAACCTCAAGTGACTTGCCGATAGAAACACAGACAACAACATCATCTTCATAGTAAACGCCAATAGCTACCCCGTCACGATTGAAAACGCTTCTCATATATTTTTCGCCCTCATAATCGTTTCCTACATCAGGGTTATAATTATAACGCCCAATACCGTACAAATCTTTTGGTTGCTTGCCGAAAAGCGTATCCGCATCTGCTTTTGTGCTTTCGCCTATGGTAAGTCCTAAATATTCGCCTTCTACAACAAAAACATGACCCACCTCTTCCGGTATCTTATGCGATACGGATGAAATTGTGATGTTCTTATAATCATAAACCGAGCTGTCCCACCCCTTTAATCGGGCGTTGCTATACGGTAAATTCCCCAACAAGAAACGAACATCATCCATCAGCATACCAAAAACAATTCCATGCACTTGATATTTAGCATATTTTGCAAGCGCTTCTTTTCCTTGCGCGGAAATATCTGTTACTCCCGCAGGTAAAGTTGGAAATTCCATACTTTGGATTTCATTTTTAGACACAGAACTCTCTTGATGAGTTGTTGCGTTTGTTTCTGAAGATTCTTGATGACCTGACGTATCTGTTGTCGAAGGTTCTTTGTCAACTTGTTCCCCGCAAGCGCAGGTAATAACGCTGAAAACCAAAACCAACAATAATGCGAATAATTTTTTCATAATGGTCTCCTTCTTTCGATGTTATTTTTTTAAGATAAATTGAACGGGAAAAATTGTTGATAATATGTCAGCGCTGCGGTATTGGTTGAAAACGGACTGTGGCCGCTTGAATTATACACAAAGAAATGCAAATGGTCGCCCGATGAATTTCCGCTGTCGCCTACTTTGCCGATCAATTGTCCTTTGGCAACTGTTATTGGGTTGCCGATATCAATAGTAGTTGCTGAGCCATGATTTTGCGCTTCATCCATAGTTAATCGGGGTGAATGCTTTTCAATCGTGTTTGTAGGTAGACTTACTCCATTCGCAAAATCAAGCAGGTGACAATAGTAGGCTTTATAGCCGTTATCATAAGTTATCTCAGCATAAGCCCCGTAGCTGACATAATATTGATCGGTACTGCTGCAAGAACATTGAACCCTTTTGGCTTTATATTGCAACGTCCCGTTTGCAAGAGCGTATAAGGGTTCTCCACGAATACTACTACCAGTACCCACGCCATTTATATCAATTCCCTTTTCGCTGCCATGAACGCCTTGGCCTGTGTGATAGTTTCCGCGCAGCATAATATAGGCAGTATTGCCATAGTCCACCTTCGACTTCTCAACAAAGAAGAAATTATCGGCGTTTTTGCTATCAGGAAGCTTATCGTCAAATGGCGCGCCGACTTTTTCAGGCCGAACATAGTAATAGTTGCCCAGTTCTCCATGCACCCAGACTCTGGCGCCCTTATTTAGGGCAGTTCCCGTACTACCGAAAGAATTTGAACCCTGTACGCCCTTGTATCGCGGTGTCGAATTGCTGTTTATGATCCCGATTCCCTGTTCAGCCAACGGGGTAATAACGAAAACCTCAACGGAATTCGAATAATCACCGGGGACAACACTGTTTTTCGTTTGGACTGATATCGTCGTCCAAGCTTCTTTGTTTTTCTGCGCTGTCGCCCTGATTCCCGATCCGCTTCTTTCGATTTGCACAATCGAAGAATCATTTACAGTCCACACATATTCTGTCAAGTTAACTCCCGTTGCTTTCAAATAACACACCATTTCCGGGTAAAGGTAAATCCATGGATTTTCAAGAGAGTTATCACTCTTACGCATTTTAATCGGATGCAGGGGCAGCCTGAAATTGCTAACAAGCCGCCCCAAGGAACTGTGCTTACTCATTCAACACTCATAACATACTTAACCTTTCAATATCATCGGTTAAAATCAAGAAACCTCAATTGACTTGCCGATAGAAACACAGACAACAACATCATCTTCATACCAAACACCAACAGCTACCCCATCACGATTGAAAACGCTTCTCATATATTTTTCGCCCTCATAATCTTTTCCTATATTAGGGTCATAATCATAACGCCCAATACCGTACAAGTCATTTGATTGCTTGCCGAAAAGTACGTCCGCATCCGCTTTTATGCTTTCGCCTATAGTGAACCCTAAATATTTGCCTTCCACCACATAAATGTATCCCACCTCTTCTGGGATTTTATGCGATACGGGTGAAATTGTGATGTTCTTATAATCATAAACCGAGCCGTCCTGCCCTGTTAATCGGGCATTGCTATACGGCAAATTCCCCAACAAGAAACGCACATCATCCATCAGCATACTAAAAACAATTCCATGCACTTGGTATTTAGCATATTTTTCAAGCGCTTCTTTGCCTTGCGCGGAAATATCTGTTACTCCTGCGGGTAGGGTTGGAAAGTCTATACTTTGGATTTCAGTTTCAGACACAGAACTCTCTTGATGATTTGTTGCGTCCGTTGCTGAAGATTCTTCGTTTACAGAAGATTCTTGATGAACTGACGTATCTGTTGTAGAAAGTTCTTTGTCATTTTGTTCCCCGCAAGCGCAGGTAATAACGCTGAAAACCAAAATCAATAATAATGCGAATAATTTTTTCATAATGCAATCTCCTTTTTCGATGTTATTTTAAGATGAACGGGAAAAATTGTTGATAATAGTCCAACGCCTCGGCATCGGTTGAAAACGGGCTTTTGTTGCTTGAATTATGCACAAAGAAATGCAAATGGTTGCCCGATGAATTTCCGCTGTCGCCGACTTGGCCGATCAATTGTCCCTTGGTAACTGATATTGGGCTGCCCATGTTAATATCAGTTACGTCAGATGGTACAGAGGCATGGCTTTCCGCGTCAGCCCAACCTAATGGACCTAATGGACCAGAATGTTTCTCAAGGGTGTTTGCGGGAAGATTTACTCCATTAGCAAAATCAAGCAAGTGACAATAGTAGGCTTTATAGCCGTTATCATAAGTTATCTCAGCATAAGCCCCGTAGCTGACATAATATTGATCGGTACTGCTGCAAGCACATTGAACCCTTTTGGCTTTATATTGCAGCGTCCCGTTTGCAAGAGCGTATAGGGATTCTCCGCGAATATTAATACCGGTACCCTCGCCATTTATATCAATTGCTCTATAATCCGAGCCATCGTGAACGCCTCGGCTTGTGGGATAGTTTCCGCGTAGCATAATATAGGCAGTATTGCCATAGTCCACCTTCGACTTCTCAACAAAGAAGAAATTATCGGCGTTTTTGCTATCAGGAAGCTTATCGTCAAACGGCGCGCCGGCTTTTTCAGGCCGAACATAGTAATATTGCTTAAGCGTTCCATTAATGGTTACATTAAGCTCTCCATGCACCCAAACCCTAGCTCCTTTATTTAGGGCAGTTCCCGTAGTGCCGAAGGATTTTGAACTCTGTACGCCCTTGTATCGCGGTGTCGAATTGCTGTTTATGATCCCGATCCCCTGCTCAGCCAACGGGGTAATAACGAAAACCTCAACGGAACTCGAATAGTTACCAGGAAAAACACTGTTTTTTGTTTTGACTGATATCGTCGTCCAAGCTTCTTTGTTTTTCTGCGCTGTCGCCCTGATTCCCGATCCGCTTCTTTCGATTTGCACAATCGAAGAATCATTTACAGTCCACACATATTCCGTCAAGCAAACTCCGGTTGCTTTCAAATAATACACCATCTCCGGGTAAAGATAAATCCATGGATTTTCAAGATTGTTGTTACTATTCTGTATTTTTATCGGAGATGTGTAGCCACCTTCATGCCCCCATCCAAATGAGACCAGCATGTCCGCAAAACAGTATAATATATATGTGTTGAAACCCACATCCTTTGCTTTAGGTCTGGGTATCGTTACGGTACTTGACGCAGCGGCATTCATCACCGGGTTATTCTCGGCAAAGGCAAAATCGCTCGCCTGCACAGCCTCCTGATCATCATATAAAACGACGGGACTGGGGTTCAAGGAGCTTTTGCGGCTTGTGAATTTCTCCAAGTTGCCATTTATAATCCGTCCCCACGCGGCATTATAGTATTTCGACCGTGCGTAATACAGCCCCGATTCGCAATCATAATAGTACCCGCGGTACGCAATCGGATTGAGCAGATACACCATCTCCGCAAGTTCTGCGTCAGTACCAAAATCAAACGTAATATTGCCCCACGCGTCATAGAGATAATCCAGCACCGTGTCGCCGTTTGCATCAACCACGCGCACAACATCGCCCTGCAAATTCTTGATGTAGTAAAACGCCTGCTCATTAAGCGTAATGCCAAACGGCTCGTCGTTCTCGTCGCGCAGGATCATGACGGTAACGCTCTCGCTTGTCTCCCCGAGGGTGATGTTGTAGCTGACAAGCTTGCCGTCATACGGCGACCAAAGGTAGTCGTACTCGTTCACGTAGGTTCCGTCGCTGACAAGCTTTTTCGTGCGCAGGCCGTCGTAGCCGTACACAAACTCCGCGCTCACGCCAGAGTAGGTATCGGTGTAGCCGCGCAGCTCCCGCCCGAACCACTCGTACTCAAAATCGCCGTAGGTCAAGGGGTTGCAGTCGGCTATCTTTGTAAAACTGTGTCTCGACAGCCGACGGCACGCGAACTTAGTTTTTACTGTCTATGCTATCAATACCCCCAAGCAAGAATTTCCCAGTCCGAGTTTTCATCTATTTTCCCTAACAAGTATGTCCAGTCACTGATAATTGATCTCCCTCTATTGAATCCATCTGTATCACCAAATTTCCCGTATTCAATTTCAAATTTCACTTCAATGCTGGAAAGAATCGCGTATTCTGGATATGAGTTAGTGCTTACATAAATTTCTTGCTCCACAGCGCTAATGAGCTTAACATATTTAAGCGCTGAGCCCCCCATAACGAGGTGTTTGCATACTGTAACGTACAACACTATTCATTCCTGTTCTGTTTTTGTTATTCCATTGCTCAAAATAAAAGTTAACTGTTTTAATAGGCGTCATTCCGCTTGGCGGCACGAATGTTTCATCTGATTTTGAATGACATCCATAAAACACAAACGATATTGTTGAAATAACAATGGATAACACTACCGCTTTTAATATTGCTCTCATCATTAATCACTCCTTTTTATTTGAGTACACATACTTCGACCTTGCGGTTAGCTACGGCTTCTAAGAAAAATCTGATTCCATCTTCATTCGTATTATTTCCATCTTTAGGGACAGTGTGAGCGTAATATTTCACATCGCCTACACTTTTACTAACTATTCCAGAAATAGCAGTATGGTAAGGCGCTGTCTCTGATGGACGATAAAAAAAGATAACTGCAGTACAATGATTCGTACTCAAACCACTAATTTTATTCACAATATTATCTCCACTTTTGATTGTGATTGTTCGGTCTATATGCTTTTTGTCTGTTAACCATTTCTTTAAAGTAATTACTTTATCTATGAGTGTATATACTTGTCAAGTGCCTCACTGCTCTTCCACTCCTCCCACGCCCGTTCCAGCACCCGCTCAATCGCGTCCCCGATCCACTGCGCCGTGACAAACGGCTTCGCCCACGCGGGCAGCGAGTCATGCACCCACTCGATAACATGTGCTTTTTTCAGTACGCCTGTGCCTTTCCCAAACTGCCGTTCAGCCTCGATGACATAGCTGAACAGGATTTCCTCAACCTTGCCGCGCTCGCCCTTGACGGCCAGAATCACCGCCGTCAGAACCAGCGCGGCCGTAGCCAGGCCGATCATCAAGTTAACTATGGTCATTATGTCCCTCTCCCTCCTCGCTTTTTTCTTTTTGGCCTTCTTCTTCATACGCTCTGTGATGGTTTCGGTAACTTTCATCAGCACTCCTCCGCCGAGCTCAACGCCCCAAACCGTAAAAAACCACTGCGTCAACGTCGGAGAAAGCTCCTGCCCCGTAGCAGCCTGAAAAATGATCGAGGCAGCTGTAAACAGAGTCAGCTGTGAAAAGCAAAATATTATGACGCATTTCATAAACTTCACTTCACTGTCCGCTCTCCCTCCATCTCATCATACAGCCGTTTGAGCTGCTCATACTTGGCCGCTACCGCGCCGTTGCCGCCCTCGTCAATATATTTTTACAGGCGGCAAGCCGATCTTCAAATGGCATATCCTCACTGTAGGCCGTGATCCGCAGCATTGACATGTAGTTCTCTTTCGAATGCCGTTGCACGATCATAAAATCCTCCGCGATTTTCTTGATCGGCTTCATGATCTTGTGCCACAAGAATCCAAGAATAAGCCTTGACGATCCTGTCAAGTGTGGTTATAATTAGCCATATACTTATATTTGGAGGGTAACGCAAATGAATACGGTTAAAATTGATTTTAACGCCGTCACCGGCAAGATAAAGCCGATGCACGCAGTCAACAACCCGCCGACCGTTCCCTGTGATACAGCCGGGCTTTACGGCAAAATAAAAGAGGCCAATATACCCTATGCGCGCCTGCATGATACCGGCGGGAGTTTCGGCGGCGCACATTACGTGGATGTCGGGAATATATTCCCAAATTTCAGCGCCGACGAGAGTGACCCGGCCTCCTATGATTTCGCTTTCACCGACAGCCTGCTCGCGGCGATGGACGGGATAGGCTTGAAGCCATTTTACAGGCTCGGCTGCACCATCGAGAACGACCATAGAATCAAGGCCTATCACATTTATCCGCCGGCAGACCCGCATAAATGGGCAAGGATATGCCGGCATATCATCCTGCATTACAACGAAAGTTGGGCGGACGGCTTTCATTATGGCATACAGTATTGGGAAATCTGGAACGAGCCAGACAACGAACCCGAGCCGGAGAACAACCCCATGTGGCGCGGCACACAGCGGGAATATTTTGAATTATATGATATCACCGCGAAATATTTAAAAGACAGCTTCCCCGGTTTGAAGATCGGCGGCTATGCGGGCTGCGGATTTTCCGCGCTGTCGGAATCGGATTTGCCGCGTCCGCAATATTTTATGGAATTCTTTCATAACTTCTGCGGGTACATTTCCGCGCACAGGTCGCCGCTGGACTTCTTCTCGTGGCACAGCTATGACGGCGTGAAAGAGATCCCCGTGTATGCCGCATATGTCAGGGAGCAGCTTGACAGATATGGCTTCAAAGATGCGCAGAGCATATTCAACGAGTGGAACCCCGGCAGGCAAAACAGGGGCAAAGCGGCGGATGCCTCCAACATCGCCGCGGTGATGTGCGCGCTGCAAAAAGCGCCCGTCGATATGTGCATGTATTATGACGGCCAGGTGCACTCGCCGTATTGCGGGCTGTTCAGTGCTGACGAGCTGCGCGTGTTCAAAGCGTATTACGCGTTCAAAGCGTTCGGCGCGCTCTATGCGCTTGAAAACGAGGCGCGCTCCGCTGCGGACGGCGAGGACCTGTATGTATGCGCGGCAACCGGCGCGGACCGCCGGGAGGCGTTGGTGGTCAACAACTCAAACGAGGAAAAAGAAGTGGTTTTTGATGTTCCCAACAGCATCCTTGCGTGCTATGCAACGGATGAGGAACATGAATATGCATGTATCAATATTGATCAAAACGAGGCAGTTGCGCTCCCTCCGTATGCCGTGTGGCATGTCTGGTTTTCCTAATCTATTTCGGCAGTCCCAGCCTTTTATACACCTCACCGAGCATGGTCAGCTCCCCCGTGCCATAGTCAAACAGCGCCGACGCACCGCCATATGGATCGTCGGCGCCAAAGGGATACCACGCATAGCGCTCGACATAGGTCCTTTTGTCCAGCTCGCCCAGCAGCGCCTCCATGAACGCGGCGACGGCGGCGGGGTTCCCTTTCCCGGCGGCCCACGGGCTGTTTGAGCCGAAGCTTGCTACGGCAAGTTCCTTGATCCATATGGGCTTTTTGTATTTTTGCCATGCCCTGTCCACAATATCCAGTACCTCGCTGACACTGGCCTTGCTGTTATAAATATGCAGGACAAGAAAATCGACGTCACCGCCGGCCGCGCTCATGAATTCGGAGAACCAGGCGCTGGTTGACGCGGGCGCAGCCGTAACGGGTGACCCCAGCCGCAGCCCCGTCTCCTCGACGAATTGCGGCCACAGGCCAATGGCCTCCCCGGCGGTCATGTTCGCCTGCGCGGCGCTGTCTGGCTCATTGAACGCCATCACGCTGCGAAAGCCCTTTTCCCACAGGCCGCCCAGCCCCAAGTCGGGCGTATTGCCCCAAACCTGCGGCTCAAACTGGAGCGCGCGCGGAAGGCTCGCGCAGGGCGTCGTATACCAGTTGTAATACCAGGCCAAATTCATATCCTCTATGCGGTGCAGCGTTCCCCATCCCATCCCTTTTTTGGATACGGGAAAGCTTTTGACGTCGCCGACGACGGTTTCACTGTTTTTCAGCACCGCCGTGACGCGCACCGTGTGATACGCGATCTCAGTACTGTACCATCGGTACCCCATAATCAGCGCGCCGGTCGGGAGAACGGCAACCGGCTCTCCCCCGTCAAACGCGATCTCGTAATATTCGACATCGCCGATGGAGGCGTCCTGATACCACTGGATATAAATGGGTCCGGCCGGTACGGGCTTGCCCTCTTCTGGATACCGTATCGCGTTTTTGGCCCAGTTGGCCCGGCCGTCCAAGTTCGGAACAGCCGGGCCGGCCAGTTCCCGCACGTCGATGGGACACAGTTCCCAAGCCTGTGAAGCACCGGGGCCCGGCGTCCTTTGAACCAGGGCGTCGCCGCCACCGATGTCAATCGCCTTGCCGCTGTTTGCGTTGATGATATAAAACTGGCCGTCCCTGCCCGCCTGCTTGTACCACAGTTGGTGAGACTGCCCTGTATATTCTTCCAGTCGAAGCGCCGCGTTTTCCGCGTCGGTGCCCGCCGCCACCAGACCCGACGCGAGCGAACGGATGACGAAATTGCCGTCTCCGGCCGCTTCCAAGCCAAAAGTCCAAGCGACATTGTGCTCAATTGTCGACACCTTCAAACCGGCCCCGTCGGCCCGCATCCCGGCACACAGATTCCTCGCTCTGGACAAGAACAGGTAATAGGCCGCGTCTCCGTCAATGTCAATATCCTGATCTTCATAGCCCTCAAAAAAGTTGTTGGAGAGAACGCCGCTGAAATCGTCTGTGGAGGGATAGCCGTACCAGACCCTTACCGTGCCCGCGGTGTCGTAGGCCGCGTCAAAAAAGCTGATCAGCCCGGCGCGCGCGCTTGCCTGCGTATATTTTCTGCCGTCGCCGAAGCCGTTCTCCGTCACCTGCAATTCCGGGCCGGTAAACAGATTGCGTATCCATTGGAAAGGAGTCAGAAAGATATCCAGTTTCCTGAGTGTATTCAACTGCGCGTTGCAGCTGAATCGCAGGGACTCGCCGGGCGCGAGACTGCCTTTTCCCGCCGTAAGCCGGCTGTTTTTCTCAAGCGGGGTGATGTCTTTTCCGAAAAGAACTTCCGCACTGACGTTGCGGATGACTGCGCCGCTCTCGTTGGTGACCGTAACCGCATACGTTATCACGGATAACAACGTATGCGATTTTTTGCAGGTTGAGATCTCCACGCGCAGCGGAGGATTGCCTGCCGGCGCGTTGCCGGCTTGGGGCTGCGGCGGAATTATCATCGCCGGCAGAATCGCCGCCAGCAGCAGGCCGATGGATTTTCGCAGGAAGCGTGGCATTCTTCTATTCCCCCAAACATATTTATCAAGCATTATGTGTGCTTCTGTGCCCATTATAAATCCTCAAAATACTGGCTCCAAATTATACACTTTCCCTTTTTCCGTTTCAAAGCATGACCTGCCAACGTCATCCGCGTCTGCGCCCACCGGCTGTCCTCCGCAGCGGACTTCGAACTCCGGCCAAGGGGGATATAACACGCATGTGCCGCTTTCCATGCTTTGGATCACGGCACTCTTTATTCTGCCCTCCCCGCAGCTCGCGCTGACCAGGAAAGCGCCCTCCGCACGAAAATTCTCATAGGCCGCCGGGACATCCAGAGGCCAGCAGGGAAACAGGGCGATGGCCCCATCCCAGCTTTGCAGCAGCATCTCTTGCAGGGGCATGGTAACGCCCAGCGCCTCCGTCCACTGCCCGGTGTGCCCGTGGTTGCGCACAGACATCCCTGCGCACACACCGTTTTCGCGCCGCCAGCGCGTAATCAGCCGGATGAAGTAGTCGTAGTCCAGGTCCGCGTCAAAACTTCGTTTCGAGCCCCATGCCCGGGCCGCCGCGGTGCCGCCGCTGCCCCGGATCCTGCACATCAGGTGCCGCTGTATCGTCGCGCCGAAGTACCACTCGCCGAAGTTGCTGCCATAGCGCTCCTGTGACTGCGGGAACGTCTCCGTCCTGCCCGTGCGCAGTTTCTCACCACCGTCGTACAAGCTGTGGATGGACCCGAATTCCGGCGGCGAAAGCTCGAAACGCTTACGCAGCAGGCCCCCGTAATCCGGCCATTTCTGACCGCGCGGCGGAGCGAGATTTTGCAGGATATCCTCCCAGGATTCCACGAGCGCCGCGTCCTCTCCCGCGATTTTGGCCGCTTCGATACTGACCATAAAGCCGTAGCGGATATGCTCCATTACCTGCTGGCAGTCGCGGTAATTATCCGGCTTGCCGTCAAAACCGTCCTCCCCCTGATTGGAGGGGAAAGCGTGATAGAGGCCGTCGTCGCCTTTCATTAAGATGTCGCACAAAAAGATCATGCATTCTTTCATAAAGGGGTAGCCTTTATCGCATAGCCATTTTCTATCAAATGTATACCTGAAATACCACCAGAACTGGTTGACGGCCCAGCCGGTCATGTAAAGCATACGGCCCATAGGCACCACGCCGATGGGGTCGTCCGCCGGGAACATGGGGAAGCCCGTCAGCTGGATGAACGCCCCCCGGCAGTTGTAGTATTTTTTTGCGATCATACGCCCCATGGGCAAGAACCAGTCGATGAGCGTCTCCATGTAGGGCAGCATAAGCTCCGGGTGGTTGGCCATCGGCATCCCCCAGAACGGCTGCTGGAAGTTGTAGTTCATGTGGTAGTCGCCTTTCCACAGGGCGTAATCGCTCACTGTGCTGGGCAGCATCAGCCCCGGCGCGGTTTTGCCGGAGCGATAGACGCACCGCTGCGCGTGCAGGGTTTCGTACCACATCCGCTCGAAAGCTTTGTCCTCGAGTGTCAGCGACGACTTGCCCCAGAACTCTTTCGCGGCCTGAAGAACGTCGCCCTCAAAATCGAGCGTTCCCGCCCGGGCGATTAAGCTTTCCAGCTGCGCGGCTGCGCGTGTTCCATCAAGCTGCGTCGTCGCGATTGCCACGCGGAGGCTCCCGTTGTACGGATCATCAGGCTCTATATTGATGCCGGCCGCGCTTTGGTCAAGCGCCCTGACAGGGGCTATGTCAGCTTTACCCAGCGCTGTCATCAGGCATTCGAAGCCTTTCGGGTAGGTCAGGTCCGGCGCGAACTTCTGCAATACGCACCAGCGCTCCCCCAAAGTGACCGCTTCGGGCGGCTCCAGCGGCGGGCGGGAAATCACCCTGCCATTGCCGGACATGACGGAACGATCATACAGGCGATAGGTTTTCGTCGTGAATTCGTCGATGTGCGGGTCACGCCACCGGTAAAGCACAAAGCGGACGGGGCCGCCGTGTCCCAGCGTGTTTGGCGTCAGGTTTTCGATTGACCAGTCAACTTTGAGCAGATTTTCTTCCGGGTGAATTTTCGCCGCAACGCGAATGCGTACATCCTTGTCATATTCGCAGAGAATATCAGCTTGGGCTTTTTCAATACTTAGCGTTAGGGTAAAATGCGCGCCCGGCAGGTCCGGCGGCAGGAACATTTGTAGCTCGCCCACGGGCTTTGGGCATGGGTAAGGAATGTTGTTGTAGCTTTTCGGCGCGCCCTGACAGATTTCGTGCACGCGCTGCACGTCGCTGGGCGGCTCACCCAACGCTTCCACTTTTCCGCCATAGGGACCGCACTTCCAGCGTTCAATTTCAATGCCGCGCGTCAGCTCATCGATGCCCACGGGCTCGGGGTCCACGCTGTAGTCGAGACGCCTGTCCCACACGTCGCCTTTGCCGAAGCGCAAGTTGATCACATCCACATCGGGGTAAATGCTTACGGAAATATCGCCGTTGCCCAGCAACAAGCCGTCCTCGGGCAGCAGGCGGCGCGTGTTCAATATGATACTATGTTCCATTGCGGATACCCTCTCATCGTTTTAAATAAAACACCCAGTCTTCCCTATCCGGCTTGCACGGAATTTTGTATATGCCCAACAAGGGCCATTTGTCTTTGAACGGCAATGTTTCGCCGGTTCTGGGGTTGAACCATGCGGCGGTATAGGTATCACGATCCAGGCCGCGCAGCATGCCGGTGGACCTGCCGTCCTGATAGAAATAGGCGACATACACGTCGTTGCCCTGTGAGGCAACGGAGTAGCTCGTGGCCCACCACGGCGTGCACCACCAGGGGATGAACCATTTCCGGTTGCTAAAGCGAGGTTCCAGCTCCCACCACTCCAGGCTCTCAAAAAAGCGGCGCATATGCCCCATTTGATCGGCAGTTTCAAAGAAGAGGCTTTCGGTCCAGGATGTTGATTTGTCCTCGGGTGTTATCTTATCCCTGCGGTCGTTGTTGACGGCCGCCTCCCAGTCCGGGCCGGAGCCGCCGTAGGCCCAGATGTCGATGGCGCCGTAGCCGTAACCATACATGCCATTCAGAAATGAAATCCATCCCTGTGCGCGGGCGCCAAAGTGCTTTGTCCAGAAAAAGTCATAGCGCCCTTCAAAGTTAATGATGGGTTTCATGCCGCCGTTGTCCCAAAAGTCCATGGGCAGTTTAAAGTCCGGGGATTTGTACAGCGAGGGGCTCCATTGTACGCCCCACCATGTGTGGGCCGGGAGGTTGCCGAAAGCCGACTTGCTGGCATTCATGCCGTGGGCGCTTTTTTTGTCCATGGAGGCGGCTTCCTGATGAACTGTTAGGGGGTGACGGTAGGGGTCACAGGCCCCCGTCTCATCGGCGACGGTTTTCCAGGGATTGTTTTCGGCGTCAAATGCCCCATAATAGTCGTTGTCAGCCTCTTGGGCGACGAACCACAGCACGGGGTATGCCCCGTAGCGGGCTACCCAATAGCGGCTGAGCCGGCGCAGATAGTCCTCGGGATAGCTGCCGTATGAATCCGCCAGCTCCGTAACATAAAACAGATGGGCGTTGGCGTGCACCAGGCCGGCCTCTGCGATATAGGCAAAACGCCGGTCGAGATCGGCAAAACCCGCGAGATCGCCCTCGTCCAGGCCGTCCCGCAGGTTGTATTCCTGAAAATCGGACTCCCCCTGGTAGCAATGAGGCTGCGACTGATACACCGTAAAGCCCTGCGCAACACGCGTGTTCACAATCGTTTTGAACATTTCCTCAAAAGGCTCTTTGGGCATGGTCCAGTGGGTGTCGCCCAAATAGAAAAACGGCGTACCATCGGCGTAGGTGAGATAACGTGTGCCCGGCTCAGACTTGATAAAACCCCGTCGATAGATCGCCAGATCGCCGGCATAGGGCACGCATTCAAAGCTGCCGCTCCGGCCGTGCAGCCCTTCGTCCTCCGTATTGGAACAGGAAGTTTCGTACTGCCATATGCCAAGCTCTGTGGGGGCGAAACGCACTTTCCAGATGTTTCCGCCGTCCCAAAAACCGGGCATGACCATGACAGTGCCCTGCGGCCCGATGAAAGTGACGTCCAATACGGCATCGCCCAGGGGGGCAGTATAATCTCCCTGACTATAAAATATGATTTCGTGCATCCGCCAGCGCTCCACAATGTCCTGCGCCGCCAGTGCGGCCAATGGCAGGCATAGTAGCAGCGCCATCAAACATAAGAGTCCGGCCAAGTATTTTTTCATGTTCCCACCGTAATAAACTTTCCGTCACCGGGGCCTAACGCAAGCGTCACCTTGCCGCCATTTTCATATTCCTCTATTTCGCCGCCGCCGTAAACCGTCACCTTTTTGCACACGGGAAAGGTCAGCGTGCACAGAGCAGCTTTTTGTTCAAGCAGCTCGTTCATGTTAACGACGACATAGGCCTTGCCACTGCCCTCCCGCTTGTCGAAACAGCCAATGACCAAGCCGTCTTTCGACGAAACAGGCAGGCGCCCTTTTTTAGGCAGGCCGTTGGATAACGCCGGGTAGCGGTTCCCCGCCATCCTTATGGGGTTGACTAAATATGCGCCGCGCCATTCGTACCCGCCGTAAATATCCGCGAAAGGCGCGAATTCGGCATTGGCGGCCCGCACGGCGTAATAGGTGTCGGTGGGTTCACCTCCCGCGGTGATCATGTGGGAGTCAGGGTCCCACCAGCCGTCCTGAAAGCAGGCGTAGATGATCGCTTTGGCCCCGAAAGCCATGGATGCGTAGCCCTGCTGCATATGGTGGCATTTTTGGTCCGCCCAGCGCTGGCTGTTTCCCTGTTCGGGGTAGACGGCGGTAACGTTGCCCGCCGCCTGGGTGATCACCCACAGGTCACGGCCCGTATCGCGGCAGGCTTCGGCCAGAATATCGAGGTTGTTCAGCCAGGTATCGGAGGTCTTTTCCACGTGATAGGGATATATATCGGTGCAGATGTAGTCGGTATCAACATATTTGATATACGCGCCCACATGCTGCCGGTAAGAGTCGAAACGTCCGTCGCTATGGGTGGTCAGGAACAGGAAGATTTTCTTCCACAAGGGAATTTTGGAGTCGTCCTCGTCGTGCATGGGCAGCAGGTTGATATAGGGCATACGGCGGCTGTCCAGACTGTGGTAATGGCTGATCGCTTCTCCGATATTCGGCATATGCCGTGTAAAGGGCTCGTCGACCACATTGTCGCCCCAGAGGGCGGGGTGGGTTTTGTGGGTTTCCGGCGTCAGAGCCAGCCACTGCGCCTTGATTTCCTCGGTAAAGGACATGAAGCTCGAGGGGATTTCGTTATAACCCGCGGCAATCACGCCGATCCCCGCCGCGCCGCATAAATCCAGGAAATCGTCGTTCGCCACGCTGACAAGGAAATCCAGCCCCGCTTCCCTGGCCAGCACCGGCAACGCGCCGTAATCCTCGGACAGGCCGTTGTTCCAGGCGCCCAGCAGCAGCCGGTCGTTGTCAAAGATATAATCCCTGCGGGTGGCTGTCATCGCCTCGCCGCCATACAGCTGCATAACCGATGCCGAGGAGCCTGTGAGCAGGACAACGGGCGCCAGAAGAAAGGCGGCCGCGTAACGGAGCATCTTCAGAATCCGATCCCAGAGCAGGTCGAAGTTTATCATAGGAAATACCCCCCTGTTTTATAGTCAAACCACTTTTCAAGTGGTTTGATTATATTGCTTTCGCCGATGGCATGAAGAACCTGCATCCAGATGAATACAGGTTCTAAGAATGCCCGTTCACTTCAATTCCAGCACATCCCCTGCTTTCAGCCGGAACTCGCCGCCCGGCGGGCCGTCGTACGCGTTCACCACGCGAATCGTTATGTCTTTTTCCGCCTCCAGCCTGATGTGCTTCACCCTGCCTTTCTCAATGGCGGAGGACACCAGCAACGCGCCCTTGCCCCGCAGCGTCTCAAAGGACGCGCCCGCTTTCGCCCACTGCTCCGGGATCGCCGGGAACACCCGCAGCTCGCCGTTTTCGCAGTACAGCAGCATCTCCTGCACGGCGTCCATGGCGATCATGTTGCCTTCCAGGGTAAAAGGCCTGCCGTCCCAGCGGCATAATCCCCGGTTTTTGTAGTCCCAGTTGACATGGAACCCGTTGGACGTACAATAATTCTCGGCGAAGCTGCGCAGGTAGTACCGCGCAGCCTCGCCGTTTTGTTGTATCGCGAAAAGCTCAGCCATCCAGGCCACAGTATAGCCCGTCCAATGGTAAACGCCCAACTCTTTGAGCCGCTCCACCGTCCGGTCTATGATTTTTTTATTTTCGCCCTCATAGCGCATCAGCCGCAGCGGGTGCACAGCCATGGCGTGGGAGAGATGGCGGTGGCTTTCCTCCAAATCGAAGTCCTCGTTGACTTTCAGGCCTTTTGGGCCTACTGCCAGAGGCTGCAATCGTGAGAGTATACCGCTCCACATGCCTTTGCTTTCCCCGTCTCCCGCCGCCTCGCAGACCTCCGCCAGCCTCCCGTAGAGAAAACGGCAAAGGGCGATATCATAGTTTGTGTTTTTTGCAAAGCAGGCCTCCAGACGGTTGTCGTGGATTTCGGGCGAACAGGAGTTGGGCAACGCAAGGCGGCGGCCGCCGTTTTCGGCAAGCCAGCGCTTGACGCACAGGCCCACGCCTTTCATAAAGGGGTACATCCGTGTTTTCAGGAACTCCTCGCCAAGGGTATAGTCGTAATATTCTGAAAAACTATGGCACAGCCAAGCGGCGTTTGTGATGGAAAAGCTGTACATCGGCCAGCCGCCGATGGGCTTGCCGTCCAGGGTCATCACGCCCGGGAGATTGAGTCCCTCAGGCGCATCGAAAAAGGCGGTGGAAAAGGCTTTCGCCTGGGGAGTCAGCGCCGTGAGAAAGTCAAGGAAGCTCTCCCCCGCCTGCAGGTGGTTGGACTTCAGATAGCTCAGATAGCACATCTGCGTGTTCAGGTCGTTGTGGTAGTCTCCCTTCCAGGGAGGCAGCTTGCCGTCGTCGGCGGTAAACACGCCCTGCAGCGGCATGGGTGGGCTCCCTTTGCGCGACACACAGGCCAGCAGGTAATTGTTGATGTCGTACAGCCATTGAATGGCGCCGTCGGCCAGCGTTATTTTGCTTTGTTCGTAGTATTCCCTCCACCAAGCCTTGTGGCTTTCAAAAGCCTGCCCGTAGCTTTCCTCCAGGGCCGCCAGCAGCACTTCCTTTTCACGCGTAAAATCATAGGAGAGATCATGCGACACCGCCACCGTGAACACCAGGTCACGCGCGCGCCTTGCGGTCAGTACCGCATACTGAAATTCCTCCCGCGTGGCCTGTATAAAGCCCTCCACGTTCCCCTGCGTGACTTGTTTTGCCAGCGGATACTTGAGCGTCTCCAGACGGTCGGAGCAGGTACAGGCGCCGTCGTCCCCCTCGCCGTCCCAGACGCCGTAGGGTGGTTTGACGATCGCCATACTCAACTCGCCGCCCTCCACGCGCACGCGGCCGATGCCGCTCACCGCATGAATGAAGACGCGCAGCTCGGTTTCGCCGCGCTCGGTTGACAGCGTCATTTGGGCCTCGGCTGTTTCGAGGTTCAAACTGCCGCGCATGGACGTGATCGGCGCGCTCGGTATCAGCTCAATCCGCCCGGCGAGGAGTTTTGTGGGTGCGGCATAGCTGTAAATCTTGTCGAACAGGCGATCAACAGTCGCCTTGTCGCCTTCTTTGTAGCAGCGCACCATGGTTTCGTAGGTGAATTCTTTTAATCGGGTTTCCGGGGCCGGACGGTTGTCCCAGATGTCGACCCGGTCCAGACTAAACTTGATCCGATCCTCGCCCCAGAGCAGGCAACCCATTTGCCCATTGCCCAAGGGCAGCGCTTCGTCCCATGATGCGATGGGTTCGCCGCACTGCAGTGTGCGCTTATGCATGATTTATCCCTCCCATGAAAGCTGCCTGCACTGTGGGGCTATTCCAGAATGAAGTCATATGCAACCTCTCTGGAAACCCACTTTTAAAATTATAACAGATATGCCTATTGTTTTCAAGCGTTTTTACTCAAAGAGCATCACCAAGAAGAGTATAACAGAATAAGCTGCATTCCGCAAGGAAATCCTTGGTAAAATGCAGCTTACAACATGTCTATCGACCTCACACAAGATACAATACAAAATGACCCCATACCTCCTTATAAAATTTGAGTAGTAATTCAATTGGGTTGACACAATTTCTTTACAAGTAAAAGTCAATTTTTGCAAAGGTATTAGCGCCTGTTGACACGAGATTAAATGTTCAGATTGTGATCGAATTTCGTGTCAGACAAGAAAAATTTTTGACAGAATCCTGTCGGATTGTGAGAATGGGTTACAAAATGCTCCAGTGGAGCATTTTTCCCAGACCGCCTTAGCGGTCATTACGCAGTATAACGCGAAGTTTGTCAAAAGATGGGCGTTTACATCTCGTGTCAACAGGCGCTAAGAATCACAATAAACAGCGGAAATAAAAGCGGGAAAAATAAGGATAAGAGGAACAAGAGGAAGCGGAAAAACAGAGGAATAAAGTGTGCGCGAAAAGGGACAGGCTGATGAATTGGAGAAAATAGCCGAACTCAAAGTTATTATCGGTGATGAATACACCGGATTATCTGTAGAAGAAAAGTTACAGATAATCGCCCATGCCGAAGCGAAAGAAGAAAAGAACCAAACCGACAGCGAAGACGAAATTTTAAGAAAAATCACTACGGAAACATCCACATAGCTTTTGCCCTCTTTATTTCTCCATTTTGCACTTTCCCCGTTGAAAGTGCAAAACCTCGAAAAGTGCTTGAAATAAAGGATTTCTACATATCACGTCTTTGTAGCAACGCTACCGTCTCCACGTGTCCTGTCCGCGGAAACAGGTCAAACGCCGCCGCTTTCCGAAACTCGTACCCATACTCCCGCAACATCACGCAGTCCCTTGCCAGCGTCGCGCTGTCGCACGAAACATACACGATCCTGCCGGGCGACATCTCCCCTATCGCTTTCAGCGTTTCCGGCGAGCATCCTTTGCGCGGCGGATCGACGATGATGACGTCCGGCCTGACGCTCTCCTTTTTGAGTTTAAATGCCGCCTCGGCCGCGTCCGCACAAATGAACCGCGCGTTCGCGATGCCGTTTTCACGGGCGTTTTCTTCTGCGTCAGCCACCGCCCCGGGCACGATTTCCGCGCCGATCACGGTTTTCGCCCGTGCCGCCATGCTCAGTCCTATTGTTCCCGCGCCGCAATATAGGTCGAGTACCTTTTCCGCTCCTGTCAGACCCGCGTACCCAGCCGCCTTTTCGTACAACCGCTCGGCCTGCGCCGGGTTGACCTGGTAAAATGACAGCGGCGAGATTTTGACCCTGAGCCCGCAAAGCACGTCCGTAATGTGATCCGCGCCCCAGATCGTCTTGCATTTATTCCCTAATATTACATTTGTGTCCTCTGTGTTTATGTTGAACGTTATGCTCGTGATTTGCGGTGACGCTTCCAGAAGCGCCGCAACAAGCTGTTCCTTAAAAGGTAACTTTGCCCCATTTATCACGGCGCACACAGCTGTCTCGCCGGTGGCTTTTGCGGTTCGGATGTAGATGTGGCGAAGCAGGCCCGCGCACGTTTTTTCGTCGTAGACGCTGATTGAGTATGCACGTATCCAACGCTCGAAAGCGTCCAGGATCGCTTCGAACCCGCAGGGTTGCAGCAGACAACGCCGCCCGTCCACTACCCGGTGGCTGCGCGGCGCGAAAAAGCCGATCGCCAGCTCCCCGCGCTCCATACAGAGCGGATACTGCGCCTTGTTACGGTAATGGTCAACCGAATCGCTGCCGACGATAGGCTCAGGCTCGACGTCGATGTGCCCGATGCGCCTGAGGTTTTCGCGAACCTGATCCGCCTTGACGCGCAGCTCCTCCTCATACGAGATGTGCCTGAACACGCAACCGCCGCACCTCGGGTACGACGGGCAGTCATTGCCGATCCGATGGGGCGATGGCGTGATGATTTCCTTGATTTTACCAAATGCGCAATTTCCCTTTACCTTTAGGATATGCGCTAACAGCACATCTCCCGCCGCCGACGCGGGAACGAACACGGCCATGCCCTCGTGGCGGCCGACGCCGTTCCCGTTCAGCGAGCAGGAGTCGATTTTCAACTGTATGATGTCATTCTTTTTCAGCATTTTACAGACCGCCCTTATGCCCGGCCGCTAAGAACCTGTTTAGCTCTTGTTCATCGCTTTCAGCGGGTCGACCGTCTTGCCACTGACCGTGATCTCCAAGTGCAGATGCGGGCCGTCGTCTTTCTCAACAGGTATCTCGCCCAAAGCACCGATGATCTCGTACTGCTCGACGTGGGTCCCGGCAGCAGGAGCTGAACTCTCGGTCAGGCCGCAGTATTTCGCCGTCAGGCCGTGCCCGTGGTCGATCACCAGAACCGTTCCCCAAAGCTCGTCGGTGTAAACCGCCGTAACCGTGCCGTCCTGAATCGCAAGGACAGGCTGCCCGCGATTGTCGCCAAAGTCGATCCCGTTATGCGCGCGCCAGTCCCCCATCGTCTTGGACCTCACCATTTCGCCGTTGCTAAAATCCTTGATGATGTTCGTTCCGAGCGGCATCGCGAATTCGCCGGTATAGGGCAGCGCCGCCGCGTTGACCGCCTCCGTTGGCTCCTCCTCGGGCGGCGTTTGTTTCCTGTCATCGGGCACGTCGGTCACAGGCGCGTTGACGATCTCGTCACCGTTTTTGTCGTCGCCGATAATGGGAAACTTCCTCGTCCCGGCATTGGCCCAGTCAACGGTCTGCTCCTCCGATTGTTCTTCGCTCAAACGGCCGTACTCAAGCCTGGAATTGACAGCGCCCCACGTCCCGATTCCCGCCGCACCAAGGCACAGCGCCAAAACGATGTAGAAAATTTTACCGTTCAGGGGCAGTTTCTTTCCTTTTTCCTTTTTATCAATTGTCATAACCGCACGTCCTCCATAGTGATTTTTGCATCATTATTTTGGACAGCGCGGATGGGTTTTATGCATAAATTTTCTAAGAACCTGTTTAGCATCTTTCACGCGGCAAACCTTTGGTAAAAACAGGTTCTCTTCTATGCGTTCGTGTCCTGGTTTTCGGAGTTATTTGGATCGTTTTCCTCTTTTTTGCGCTTTCCGATCAGCCATATGATGAACAGCCCACCCGTGATAAGTACTACTGTAGCGCCCACAATAACCGGCGCCCTTGACCTAAGTCTCCCGAGCAACCCGCTTTCGCCGGACGAATCATCGACTGACGCATCGCCGGACGAATCATCGTTTGACGCTTTGCCCGACGCATTCTTGTTTTGCGCGTTCCCGGATGCTCCATCGGGCGAATCACCCAACGCGCCGTCCGAAGCCCCATTCGAAGCCCCATTCGATGCTCCATCCAGCGTTCCATCCGCTGATTCGCCGTCCGGCTCCGCAGCCGTATTTTCGGCATAGCGTATAGATCCTAACTCATCCTCGACTGCCAGCATCCCGGAGACATGCAACGCCAACGCGCTGAGGGCCAGCACGGCCGCGACCAAAACAGCCGCTAATTTTCGTATTTTGCTTTTCATAGGAACATCAACTCTCTATAATTTTTTCTAATATTTCCACAGCTTTGACAGTATATATCTTCGCTCTCAGCATATGCGCGGCGAAAGCATATCGCACATCCTTATTCTTGAATTTTTTCACGCCTTTCTTGTTCGGCGTGACATACTTCCAAAGCTCACCCGAATAGTCGCAGCCTTTCCCATAATACGTCACCGCTTCTTTCAGCTGTTCGCTATGCTCAGGCAAAAGCGCGGCGTATTTGTCCAAAAAACGCGCAAAATTGCTGTATCCGTTGAGCATACACAGAAAGTCGCAGTAGCCCGCCCAAAAACGTTTGTCGAGCGTCCGCGCGCCGTCGGTGCGGTAATAGCCCTCGGGCCGGTCATATGGGAAGCTGATCTCGCCCTCATATGACTTGCCGGGTTCGAGCGGTTCAAAGCCCTCGTCCCAGACCAGCATTTCCGCGAGCGCATCAAAGGAGGAGATGCCCAGCGCAGTATCGCCAAGGCTGTCGAGCCGGGTTGTGCGAGCGAGGTAAACCGCTGTTTTTAGCGTGTCCGTTAGCAGTTCCGCATCCATCGCCTTTGGCCGATACGCGTCGATCAGGATATATTCCTTTTCGGCATTTTGCCAGTCGTCGATACAATTATAGTCGTGCGGCGGAACACGCTTTTTCTGATCCGCGAAGGTGGCTACGCCAAACAGTTCATCGTCACGGTAACCCAGCACGGTTGTATAAGCGTTCGGCCCGCCGGTCAGCAGCGCGGGCACGCCCTTGTCGATCGACACCCTTATATCGGACTTCGCGGCTTCAATGCCGGCCTCGGAAATCTTTTTAACCGTATACTGAACACCGATACGGTCAAACGCAAGCCCGACGACGCTTTTGCCCCTTTCATTGTAGAAAATCCCCTGATTAGGCACATCCTCATATTCCGCCCAACCCTGCTGCCACGCGAGACGAACCGCCATTCCTGACACGCTGAGTAAATAATCGTAGTCCATGTATTCGGGCGCGTTCATGGCCTGAAGCGCACGGAAAGCCGCCGGAATTTCCGGCATCAGAAACGAACCGTCCTCCATGAATTGCTTCAGCGGCTTCACGCCGCCGATCCATTTTTCCGGCATTTCAACCTCCATCCCGCCGAATTTATTCGGCGTCCGCATTCGTGCGGCGTATTGTAATCAGCGTGAAACACTCGGCGGTACAAATAGGACATGAAAGTGTGTTTTTCACGTTATGTCCCTCCTTTTATTCTGTCCCAGTATTCTTTCGCCGCCTGCTCGTTTTTGTTGTCCCCGTACTCATAGTATACGGCATTTTTCAGTGAATCTGGCAGATACTGTTGTTTTGTCCAGCCGTTTGGGTAGCTATGGGGGTAATCGTAAAATTGCCCCTTGATTGGATTGTCCTCCCCATCGTAGTGGGCGTTCTGCAAATGGCGCGGGATGTCTCCGCCACGTCCGCTTTTGATGTCCCCCAGCGCCTTGAAGTAGGCGGAGTTCGCGGAATTTGACTTGGGTGAATGGCAGACCAGAGTCACCGCAGCCGACAGCGGATGCAGCGCCTCGGGCAGGCCGACCATCAGCGCCGCGTCAACGGCGGCCTTGACGATGGGAATGATCATCGGGAACGCCAGGCCCACATCCTCGCACGCGCAGACCATCAGCCGACGGCACGCCGAGGGCAGGTCGCCTGCCTCCAAAAGCCTTGCCAGGTAATGCAGCGCGGCATTCGCGTCTGAACCCCGCATGGACTTCTGATACGCCGACAGTATGTCATAATGCTCATCGCCCTGCCTGTCATAGCGCATGGCGCTTTTCTGCGTCAGCTGTTTCGCGGACTCCAGCGTAACCGCGCGTCTTTCGCCTGTGCCAGACGCGGATTCGAATGGCGCGGACAGCACGCACAGCTCCACCGCGTTCATGGCTTTTCGCACATCGCCGCCGCACGCACGCGCAATCGTCTCGGTCACACCGTCCTCTATACGGTAGGTTTCATGACGATGATCCGCCATATAATCGAACGCGCGCTGGACGGCGGGGATGACATCCTCCGGTGTCACTGTTTTGAACTCGAACACCGTCGAGCGGCTGAGGATGGCGTTATATACGTAGAAATACGGGTTTTCCGTCGTGGACGCGATAAGCGTGATGGCCCCATTTTCGATGTATTCAAGCAGGCTTTGCTGCTGCTTTTTGTTGAAATATTGGATCTCGTCGAGATACAGCAGTATCCCGTTCGGCGCGAGCATTGTGTCCAGCTTTGCCACAACGTCCCTGATATCCGCCGTGCCCGCCGTCGTGCCGTTGAGCTTCACAAAGTACCGCTCGGTGGTTTTGGCGATGATTCCCGCAAGCGTGGTTTTGCCCACACCCGACGGCCCGTAGAAAATCAGGTTAGGCAGCTCGCCCGACAAAATGATGTTGCGCAAAGCCTTTCCCTCGCCCAGCAGGTGGCGCTGCCCGACGATATCGTCTATAGTCCGCGGCCGGAGCCGCTCGGCAAGCGGAGCCGACATCATTCATCACTCCTAATAGCACCTTAATAGTACCTGAACACAGCGACGACTTTACCTAAAATCTCGACCTCGTCAACAATGATCGGCTCGTAGGCGCCGTTTTCCGGCTGAAGCCTGAAATAGCCGTCCTCACGGTAGAACGTTTTCACCGTCGCCTCGTCCTCGATCATGGCCACGACCATATCGCCGTCATCCGCGACATTCGTCTTTTCGGCCACGATGATGTCGTCGTCCAATATCCCCGCCCAGAGCATACTCTCGCCCCGGACGCGCAGCGCAAACAGCGGCTTATCCCGCGAAAGCCGCCCCGTATACGGGATATACCCCTCGACTTGTTCCACCGCTAAAAGCGGCGCGCCTGCCGCGACACGGCCCAAAATCGGCACATGGGTGATGTTGTTGGCCTGTCCGACGATGCGGATGGACCGTTTCAGCATGGGGTCGCGCGAGATGTAGCCGGCGTGCTCCAGCGCGTCGAGGTTGATCTGCACGGAGGACGTGGATTTCAGCCCGACCGCGCTGCCGATCTCACGCACTGAGGGCGGCACGCCGTCCTGCAGCTTCTCCAGCAGATATTCGTAGATTCGTTTTTGTGTGTCGTTAAGTCCGCTCATGTATCATCGCTCCTCAATTTTTTTAGTGTGGTTACGCCGTCAAATATATTATACCACAAATTTTGAAAATGTCAAACATTTGTTTGTAAATTTTTTAAAAAATTTTTCTTGACATTTGTCGACATTGTATGATATAATTTAATTTACATCGACATAATATCGTTAAAATGGAGTTTTACATGAACAATCGCTTGTTTGCCAACATTATTAGCCTTGTCTCGGGGATAATTATTATTATCTCCCGCTTGGTTATTGGCAGATCGACGATTGCGATACGCGTTATGTAAATAAACCCTGTGTTTTCATAACTGCCGCGATTTTCGGATCGCGGCAGTTTTTTTATTTATTATGTCGATGTAAATAACAGCCGTGCATATACGGCGGTACATATTAGGAGGATAAAAAATGGAAAATCAAAAAGAAATCAAGGTAACAACAAAGGAATGGTCAAACCCAACCCCGGCAGGGCTTGTCGCCCTCTCCGTCGCGTGCTTTTGCTTTTTCGCGATGCTTAACGGACTCGTTGAACCGTCGGCTACACGTCTGGTAGGCTGCTGGCTTCTGGGCGGCTTTGTCGTTCAGGTCGTCGTCGGGTTGCTGGATCTCAAGGGCGGCAATTACGCGGGCGGCAACACGTTTTTGTTCTTCAGTGCGTTCTTCATGCTCGTCGGGGGACTTGAGATGTTCGTCAAGGCCGGCGGCGGAGTCGATACCCGCATTGACGGCTTCGCGTGGCTCGCGCTGACGGTCGTCCTCTTACTGTGGACGCCGGCATTTTTGAAGACTTTCAGCCTGCTGTCCCTGATCGTGCTCACGCTTGACGTGGCGCTGCCGTTTATCACCCTCATCGACCTCCAGGTTTTGCCGAAGAGCTTTTCGCCTGTGCCGGCTTACGCGTTGCTCCTCGCGGGGCTTATCGCTATTTACCTCAGCGCGGCGCTTGTGGTCAACACAACCTTCGGTAAAAAGATATATCCGGTAATTGAACCAAAAAGCAAGTAATCTCTGGGCATAAAAAATCCGCCGTATAAATCAGTATCAGCCTCTGATTTATACGGCGGTTAACTTTGTATGTGTCTGCGTTTACTTAATCTGCCTTTTTAGTCTTGGCTTTCTTGGGCTTTTTGGCGGCCGCCTTGCCGTCATCCTTACTCACCAACTCAATCACGCACATCTCCGCCGCGTCGCCGCGCCTTGCCCCCGTCTTGATAATACGGGTATAGCCGCCGTTTGTGCCCTTGTATACGGGCGCGATCTCGTCAAAAAGCTTCTTGACGACCGACTCCTTCGTCACATACGCGAACACCTGACGCTTTGCCGCCAGGGAATCGTCTTTCGCTATGGTGATCATCTTTTCGGTCATAGCGCGGACTTCTTTAGCTCTTGTGACGGTGGTTTCGATCCTGCTGTTTTCCAAGAGATATGTGACCAAGCCTCTGAGCATCGACCTGCGATGGTCCGTCGCTCTGCCAAGCTTCCTGGTTCCGGGCATTTAAATCACTCCTTTTTCCAAGGCAGCTGTGTTTGCCTTGTAAATGTGTTTGCCTTTTGGGGTTTTATTCGTCTTCCCTGTTGAGGTCAAAGCCAAGGGAATTGATCTTGGCGACGACCTCGTCGATGGATTTGCGCCCGAGGTTGCGGACTTTCATCATGTCCTCCTCGGTCTTGTTGATCAAATCCTCTACCGTATTGATGCCCGCTCTCTTCAGGCAGTTGAAAGAACGGACGGAAAGGTCAAGTTCCTCAATGGTCATCTCCAGCACTTTTTCCTTGCCGCTGTCATTTTTGACAACCATAATCTCTGTGTTATACGCCTCGTCGGAGAGGCCGCTGAAGAGACTGAGATGCTCGTTGAGGATCTTGGCGCCTAATGACACGGCATCTTTCGCTGATATCGTCCCATTCGTCAAAACCTCTAGCGTCAGTTTGTCATAGTCCGTGATCTGACCGACGCGTGTGTTTTCGACCGTGTAGTTGACCTTGAGCACAGGGGAATAGATGGAGTCCACCGCGATGACGCCGATAATCGGCTGCATCATCTGCTTGTTGCGCTCGGCTGACACATAACCGCGCCCTTTGTCACAGGTCATCTCCATACCCAGATGGGCGCCGTCGTCCAAGGAAGCGATGTGCATGTCGGGGTTGAGTATCTCGACCTCAGAATCGGTTTTGATTCTTCCGGCCGTCACCTCGCCCGGCTCGTTTACATCAACATAGATAGTTTTGGGACCGTCGCCGTGTATCTTTAATATTACGCTCTTCAGATTCAGAACGATCTCCGTGACGTCCTCCTTGACGCCGGGAACCGTTGAGAATTCGTGAAGTATGCCGTCGATTTTCACGGAGGTTATCGCGTAACCCGGCATGGACGACAAAAGTACCCGTCTGAGACTGTTGCCCAATGTCGTGCCGTATCCTCTTTCGAGGGGTTCGACGATGAATTTTCCGTAGGTACCGTCGGCTGAAATGTCGGTCGTTTCGATTTTGGGCTTTTCGATTCCTATCATTCAAAACCCTCCTTGATAGTCATGGGGGCACAAGCCCCGGTTTGTGAGCCTATTCGTCGCCTTTTTTTACGCGGCACAGGCAATCCGTGCGCGGGAACGGAAAAAGACCGCCAAAACGCTACTTCGAGTAGAACTCAACGATTAAATGTTCCTCGACGGGAGCCTCGATCTGGTCGCGCTCAGGCAGGTTTATAACCTTGCCCGCGTTCGCGCCGTTGTCACGCTCAAGCCACTGGGGCACGGGACGCGCCTCGTTTGACTCAATCACGGCCTTGAACTTATCACTGTCAAGGCTTCTCTCCTTCACGGAAACAACATCACCGGGTTTCAGAAGATAAGACGGAATATCGACCTTCCTGCCGTTCACTTTATAGTGGCCGTGCTGAACGAGCTGTCTGCCCTCCGCCCTCGATGAGGCCCACCCGAGCAGATAAACGACGTTATCAAGGCGGCTTTCGCAAATGCGGAGCAGATTTTCGCCCGTCATGCCGGCTTTGCGCTCGGCCATGAGGAAATACTTATGGAACTGCCCTTCCTGAATGCCGTAGAAACGTCTGGCCTGCTGCTTCGCGCGCAGCTGCAACCCGTATTCGGAAGTCTTTTTGCGGCTCTGCCCATGCTGCCCGGGGGCATAGGTGCGGCGGTCAACCGAGCATTTGCCGGTGTAACAGCGCTCACCCTTGAGGAAAAGCTTCTTGCCCTCGCGGCGGCAAAGCTTACAGACCGCGCCTGTATATCTTGACATGCTAACAATCAATCCTTTCCTGGTTTAGACGCTAGACGCTGGACAGTAGACATTAGACGCGGCTCGGCAACGCGCTTCGCTAAAACAAACGCATAGCTATATAAAATCACGTCTACGATCTACAATCTACAATCTAGAATCTAGTATTAGACACGACGCCTCTTCGGCGGGCGGCATCCATTATGGGGTATCGGCGTGACGTCCTTGATCATGTCCACTTCAAGCCCCGCCGTCTGAAGCGCGCGGATAGCGGCCTCGCGCCCCTGTCCGGGACCCTTGACGTAGACCTCGACCGTTTTCATGCCGTGTTCCATCGCCGCCTTGGCCGCGACCTCCGCCGCCGTCTGCGCCGCGAAAGGCGTGGACTTCTTCGAGCCCCTGAATCCCATCTCTCCCGCGCTCGCCCAGGAAACGGCGTTGCCCTGCGTGTCCGTAATCGTGACGATCGTGTTGTTAAAGGTGGATTGGATATGGACCGCCCCGCGCTCAATATTCTTGCGCTCACGGCGTCTGCGCGTGGAAGTGTTCTTTTTTCCTGCACCTTTGATAGCCATATTTCTCCTCCTCCCTTATTTCTTCTTGTTCGCAACGGTCTTCTTCGGACCCTTGCGCGTACGTGCGTTTGTCTTGGAGCGCTGTCCGCGAACGGGCAGCCCCTTGCGGTGACGGATGCCGCGATAGCAGCCGATCTCGACCAAACGCTTGATATCGAAAGCAGTCTCTCTCCTGAGATCGCCCTCAACCTTGAGGTTATGGTCGATATACTCACGCAGCTTCGATACGTCGTCCTCGGTCAGATCCTTGACCCTGACGTCGGGGCTGATGCCCGTATCCGCCAAAATCTTGCTCGCGGTGGTGCGCCCTATGCCGAAAATGTAGGTAAGCCCTATCTCCAGCCTTTTATCCCTTGGTAAATCTACACCTGAAATACGCGCCATTTGTCAGTTACACCTCCTAAATGGTATGCCGGGATCAACCCTGGCGCTGTTTGTGCTTGGGATTCTCACAGATAACCATGATCCTGCCCTTGCGCTTGATAACCTTGCATTTGTCGCAAATTTTCTTTACAGAAGGTCTGACTTTCATATTACAAATACCTCCTTACTTAGATCGCCATGTGATTCGCCCGCGCGTCAGGTCATACGGCGACATCTCCACCGTGACCTTGTCGCCCGGAAGGATGCGGATGTAGTTCATGCGCAGCTTCCCGGAAATGTGGGCCAATATCTTGTGCCCGTTTTTCAGCTCAACCTGAAAGGTTGCGTTGGGAAGAGCTTCTACTACAACGCCCTCTACCTCGATCATATCCTGTTTAGACATTTTGCAATCCCTCCAAATTAAAACTTAAACCGGCTAACAACTTTTTTAGCGCCTTGTCGCCTGTGACTCCGGTTATATCCAGCCTCAGGCCTGTGTCCTGTATATGCCTTGGATTTTTGAGCTTCGGCCTGTTCAGCGGGCGTTCCCTCCCGTCACAGACCGCAATCCCTTTTTCGGATACGTCCGTGACCATGAGGAGCTTTCCCTTGTCTCTGCCCGCGAGGGACTTTACTACGCTTCCTTTTTCAAGCATATCAAGCCCTCCTAGAGAAGAGTCATGATCTTCGGGCCGTCCGCCGTGATGGCGACCGTATGCTCGAAGTGGGCCGACAGCTTCCCGTCCCGGGTTTTGACTGTCCAGCCGTCCGGCATGACCTTTACCGCGCACGTACCGCCGTTTATCATCGGTTCTATGGCCAAAACCATCCCCGGCATAAGCCGCACGCCCCGTCCCGCCGTGCCGAAGTTCGGTACGCAGGGATCCTCGTGCATCTTCCTGCCGACGCCGTGCCCCGTGTAGTCCCGCACGACGGAGTAGCCTCTTTCCTCGCAGTACCGCTGTATCGCCTCGCTGATATCTCCGACCCTGCCGCCGGCGACCGCCATTTTGATACCCTCGAAAAGGCTCTCCCTGGTCGTGTCGTTCAGCCGCTTCGCTTCGGGGCTTAACTCCCCCGCCGCGAAAGTAGCGGCATTGTCTCCTACATATCCGCGATAGACCGCGCCCAAGTCAACGCTGACCAGGTCGCCCTCTTTCAACACGCGGTTCCTGCCCGGTATCCCGTGGATGACCTCATCGTTGATGGAGACGCAGGCCGTCGCGGGGAAGCCGTTGTAGTTCAGAAACGCGGACGACGCGCCGTGCTTTGTGATACAGGCGTGAGCGATACGGTCAAGCTCGAACGTCGTAACGCCCGGCCTCACAGCCTCGCCGACCGCCTTGAGCGCCTCGGCCGAAATGCGTCCGGCCTCGCGCATCAGCCTAAGCTCCGCCGATGTTTTAAGAGCTATCATATTAATCAAGGAAGCCCTTGTAGTGACGCATCATCATCTGGCTCTCAAGCTGCTTCACTGTCTCTAAAGCGACGCCGACCATGATGATGATTGACGTGCCGCCCAGGGAAATGTTCATCGCATGATTGAAAGCCGACGTGACCTGCGTGAACAGTATCGGGAACAGCGCGACGACGCTTAACAGCAACGCGCCCAGCAAAGTAATTCTTGACAGAATCTTGCCGATATAATCAGACGTGGGCTTGCCCGGGCGGAGACCCGGCACGGCGCCGCTGTTTTTACGGATGTTGTTGGCCATTTCGATGGGATTGTACTGGATCGACGAATAGAAGTAGGCGAACGCGATGATCATGACGAAGTAGATGAGCGCGTATGCCCAGTGGTCAGCCTTGAACAGGCTGAAAAACTGTCCCCAGCCCGTTTCTTTCCAGGAAGCTTCCTGCGCTCTGGCGATGAACAGCTCGATCGTCGGCGGCAGGGACAGGATCGACGATGCGAAGATAACCGGCATAACGCCCGACATGTTGACCTTGATGGGGATATGGGTACTCTGCCCTCCGTACATCTTGCGTCCGACGACGCGTTTAGCATACTGAACGGGTATTCGCCGTTCGGCATTGTCCATCCAGACGATGAACGCTACCATCAGCAGCAGGAATAACGCCGCCAGCGGTGACAGAATGTAAAAAGCTCCGCCTCTGCCTAAATATCCGACCTGGATGTTCATGCTGAAAAGCTGCGTGAACATCATCGGCATCCTCGAAATAATGCCGGAGAACAGGATCATGGAAATGCCGTTGCCTATACCCTTGTCGTTGACCTGCTCGCCCAGCCACATGATCAGCGCCGTGCCGGCGACGAACGTGAGTATGATAACGAGCGCCTGGAATACGGCCGCAATGCCCGTGTAGGCATTGCCGGTTTCGATGCTCTTCATCAGATATCCCTGGTTGCGGACATAGAAATAATAGGCCGTACTCTGTAAGGTTCCCAGCGCGACGGTGACCACGCGGGTGATGGAGGCGATTTTCTTTCTGCCCTCCTCGCCCTCCTTGGAGAGCCTTTCAAGCGCGGGGATAGCCACTGTCAGCAGCTGCATGATAATGGAGCTGTTGATGTAGGGCGTGACGGACATGGCAAATATCGTTCCGTAGTTGAACGCGTCGCCGGTCATCATGCTCAAATACTCCATGAAAGTGCCCGCGCTCTGCTCCGCGGCGATGATGCCCGCTTTGCCGATGTCGAGAAACGGAACGGGGATAGCCGCGCCGACCCTGCACACCAAAATGATGAACAGCGTAAACAGCATCTTCTTGCGCAGCTCGGGGATCTTCCATGCGTTCGCGATGATTTTCAGCACGTTAAATCACCTCTGCCTTTCCGCCGGCAGCCTCGATCTTTTGCTTTGCGCTCTCGGAAAAAGCGTTTGCTTTCACGGTAAAGCTCTTGGAGATATCGCCGTTCCCCAAAATCTTTACGCCGTCGAGCGCCTTTTTGACAAGACCGGCCTTTATCAGCGTCTCGACGTCGATGACCGAGCCGCTTTCAAATTTTTTCTCAAGCTCCGAGATGTTGACAATGGCAATTTCCTTGCCGAAGATGTTCACAAAGCCTCTCTTGGGGACACGCCTCTGAAGGGGCATCTGGCCGCCCTCAAAGCCAATCCGCGGACCTCTGCCCGCACGGGCTTTCTGACCCTTGTGGCCCTTGCCGGCCGTTTTGCCCTGACCTGACGCCGGGCCGCGCCCTATGCGCTTGCGTTCCTTTTTAGAACCCTCCGCCGGTGACAGTTCGTGTAACCTCATGCCTTCGCACCTCCCTGGCTTACCTCGCACACCTCGATAAGATGGGCGATCTTTCTTATCTTGCCCTGAGTCGCGGGGATATCCGGCTGAACGGACGTGTCCCCGATCCTGCGAAGGCCGAGCGATTGGGCGGTGGCAATCTGATCTTTTTTACTGCAAATCAAACTTTTTACGAGCTTAACCTGCACGAATTTTTCCTTGGTTTTTGCTTTTGCTGCCATTTTCCACCCTCCTTATCCTAAAATCTCGCTTACCGATTTTCCGCGAATTTGAGCGACCTCGTCGGCGTTGCGGAGCTTTGAAAGCCCGTCAAGCGTCGCGCGGACGACATTGCAGGGGTTGTTCGAGCGCAGCGCCTTGGAGCGGATGTCCTTGATGCCGACAGTCTCGACCACGGCGCGGACAGGCCCGCCCGCGATAACGCCGGTACCGGGCGCCGCCGGCTTTAACAGCACGACGCCGGCCCCGAATTTGCCTATGATCTCGTGGGGGATCGTCGAACCCTTCAGGGATACCTTAAAGAGGTTCTTCTTCGCGTCCTCAATGCCCTTGCGTATCGCGTCCGGCACTTCCCCCGACTTGCCTAAACCGAAGCCGATGGTGCCCTGTCCGTCTCCCACGACGACTAAGGCGGAGAACTTGAAGATGCGTCCGCCCTTGACGGTTTTGGAAACGCGGTTGATGGCGACGACGCGTTCGGTCAGCTCCGTAGCCGTGTAATCAATCTTAGCCAAAGTAAATTCCTCCCTTAGAATTTCAGTCCGCCTTGACGGGCGCCTTCGGCCAATTCCTGTACACGGCCGTGATAAATATATCCGCCTCTGTCGAAAACGCACGTAGTGATCTTCTTTTCAGCGGCACGCTTCGCCAAAAGCTCGCCCACCTGATGGGCGGCGGTTTTATTTCCGCCGTACTCCGCGAAATCCTTTTCCACGGTCGAGGCGGACACAAGGGTCACGCCCTTTACGTCGTCAATCAGCTGCGCGTAGATGTTCTGCAGTGAGCGGAATACGTTAAGACGCGGGCATTCGGCCGTTCCGCGGATTTTGCCGCGAACTCTCTTGTGGCGCTTCTGCCGCGCCTTATTGGTGTCCGGTCTGTTTACCATTGTGTATAATCATTCCTTTCTTAAGAGCCTGTTGACAGGCTCCAGGAAAATATGCGGATCATGAATCAGTGCGTTAAGCATAATTCCTGATTCCTGACTCCTACTTGCCGCCCTTGCCGGCCTTGCCTTCCTTGCGGCGGATAACCTCGGTTGAATACTTGATGCCCTTGCCCTTATAAGGCTCCGGCGGACGCTTCCCGCGTATCTCGGCCGCGAACTGGCCGACCTTCTGCTTGTCGGCGCCCAGCACGACGATCCTGTTCGGGGCGGGAACCTCGACGGTTACGCCCTCCGGCTCATCCATGATGACCTGATGGGAGTAGCCGACGTTGAGCACGAGCTGGCTTTCCTGCTTCTGCGCGCGGTAGCCGACACCGTTGATCTCAAGCTCCTTTTTAAATCCCTCGCTGACGCCCACGACCATGTTGTTGACAAGCGTCCTCGTGAGGCCATGAAGCGACCTGTTTTCCTTGTTGTCATTGGGGCGGGTAACGCTGATGACAGCGCCGTCCCTTTCAAGAGTAATGCTATTGTGAACCGTTCTGGTAAGCGTCCCCTTGGGGCCTTTCACGGTCACGGCGCCGCCGTCGTCGATCGTTACATCGACGCCCGCGGGAATAACGATGGGTAATTTGCCTATACGTGACATCTGAAACAGCACCTCCTTACCAGATAAACGCAAGAACCTCGCCGCCGACATTGGCTTTGCGCGCGTCCTTGTCCGTCATAATACCCTTCGACGTTGAGAGAATAGCGATGCCGAGACCTTTCATGACCTTCGGTATCTCCTCGCAGCCGGAATAGATGCGCAGGCCGGGCTTTGAAACTCTGCGCAGTCCCGTGATGACCTTGGATTTGTTCGGGCCGTACTTGAGCGCTATCTCAATCACGCCCTGCTTGCCGTCATCCTCGACCTTAAAGCTTTTCACATAACCCTCGTCCACTAAGATCTTGGCGATTTCTCTTTTCATGTTGGACGCGGGGATCTTCACCGAGTCATGCTTCGCTGAATTGGCGTTGCGTATCCTCGTTAACATATCTGCTATGGAATCAGTGATTTGCATAACCGTTTTTCCTCCTTTGCGAAATTAGATATTAGATGTTAGACATTAGATATCAGACGAGGTCAGGCGACAGCCTTGTGAAAATGAATCCTGCATCTAATTGAGCCGCGTCTAAAATCTACAATCTAAAATCCAGAATCTAGTTTACCAGCTGGCTTTCTTCACTCCGGGAATCTGGCCCGCGTGCGCCAGTTCGCGGAAACAAATGCGGCATACCCCGTACTTGCGGAGGTAAGCGTGCGGCCTGCCGCAGATCTTGCATCTGTTATATTCTCTTGAAGAATACTTCTGGGGTCTCGCCTGTTTTACTTTCATTGCCGTCTTGGCCACTGTTTTCCCTCCTTATCTCTGAAACGGCGCGCCGAGCAGCGAAAGCAGCTCACGGGCCTCTTCGTCGGTCCTGGCGGTGGTGATCATCGAAATGTCCATACCGCGAACCTTGTCGATCTTATCGTAGTCGATTTCGGGGAAAATAAGCTGTTCCCTGACGCCGACGGAGTAGTTGCCCCTGCCGTCGAAAGAATTGGGGTTTATCCCCCTGAAGTCTCGTACCCTGGGCAGAGCGAGATTAAAGAAGCGGTCGAGGAATTCGTACATCCTCTCGCCCCTCAGCGTCACCTTAACGCCGACTGTCATGCCTTCGCGGAGCTTAAAGTTCGCGACCGATTTCTTCGCCTTGCACAGCACCGGCTTCTGTCCCGTGATCTGCTGGATGTCGGACACTATCGCGTCGAGCATCTTGGGATTGTCACGGGCCTCGCCGCAGCCGACGTTGATCACGATCTTGTCAAGCTTCGGGATTTGCATGACACTTTTATACTGAAATTTTTTCATGAGCGCGGGCGCCGCCTCGTTCATATAGGCTTGCTTGAGTCTTGCTGCCATTATGCCATGTCCTCCCTTTATTCAAATTCCGCGAGGCAATCGCTCTTTTTACAAGTGCGCATTTTCTTGCCTTTTGCGTTTATGGTATGTCCGACCCTCGTCGGCCTGCCGCATTTCGGGCAGACAAGCTGAACCTTGTCGGCGTACAGGGCGCTTTCGGCCTTTATGAGGCCGCCGGGCTCGCCCATCTTCCGGGGCTTGACATGCTTTGTGACGATGTTGACGTCCTCCACGATGACCTTTCCCTCGGCGGGGCTGACCTCCATGACCTTGCCTTTCTTGCCGCGGTACTTGCCGTTGATGACGACGACGGTATCGCCTGTTTTCACATGCACCTTATTATTCATTCTGCTATACCTCCCCGATCAAAGCACTTCGGGAGCCAAAGAGAGTATCTTGAGATAATCTTTCTCGCGAAGCTCCCTTGCGACCGGCCCGAAAATACGCGTGCCCCTGGGATTCTTGTCCTCCCTGATTATAACGGCCGCGTTCTCATCGAAACGAATGTATGTGCCGTCGCCCCTGCGCAGAGCCTTTGCCGTGCGCACCACGACAGCCCTTACTACCTCGCCTTTTTTAACAACTCCGCCGGGCGCCGCTTTTTTGACGGAAGCGACGATCACGTCGCCTACCCTAGCGTACCTTTTCCCGGAGCCGCCCAAAACGCGGATACACATGATCTCCTTGGCGCCGGTATTGTCGGCGACCTTGAGGTAGCTCTGTTGCTGTACCACAGGTGTTTCCTCCCTATACTATTTTGCTTTCTCGATGATTTCCGCCACGCGCCATCTCTTATCCTTGGATATGGGCCGTGTTTCCATCACCAACACGCGGTCGCCGATTCCGCATTCGTTGTTTTCGTCGTGCGCCTTGAGTTTGACAGTACGGTTGACGATCTTCTTGTAAAGCGGATGCCTGACCTTATCTTTCACCGCGACGACGACGGTCTTATCCATTTTATCGCTTGTCACAAAACCCACGCGGGTCTTTCTGAGATTTCTCTCGCTCATCGCTCTTAACCTCCCTTTCCTCACGAGCCTGCGCCGTGTAGCTCGATATCGCGCTGAACCGTCTTGACGCGGGCGATATCCTTTTTGACGGCGTTTATTCGCATCGGGTTATCGAGCTGGTTGATGGCTTGCTGAAAGCGCAGCTTAAACAGCTCGTCCTTCAGCTCAAGCAGCTTAACATCCAGCTCTTTCGCGGAAAGTTTTCTGATCTCGCTGGCTTTCATTCTTGCTCACCACCCGTTTCTTCCTTTGATACGAACTTGCATTTGATCGGCAGCTTGTTCGCCGCAAGGCGCATGGCCTCGGCCGCAAGCTCCCTGTCGACTCCGGCGATCTCAAACATGATCCTGCCGGGCTTGACCACGGCCACCCAGTATTCGGGCGAGCCTTTGCCTGAACCCATTCGGGTCTCGGCGGGTTTTTCCGTAATTGGCTTATCAGGGAAAATCTTGATCCAGACCTGTCCGCCTCTCTTGATGCTTCTTGTCATCGCGATACGGGCGGCCTCTATCTGGTTCGACGATATCCAGGCGGGTTCGAGAGCCATTAAACCGAAATCGCCGTAGCTTACCTTGTTGCCCCGTTGGGCGGTACCTTTCATGCGGCCTCTGTGCACCCTGCGGTATTTCACTCTTTTGGGTAACAGCATTATTTGGCTCCTCCTTCCCTGCGGGGCCTGCGGTTGTCGCGGAGAACCTCGCCCCTGTATATCCATACCTTGACGCCGATGCGACCGTATGTCGTTTTCGCCTCGGCAAAGCCGTAGTCGATGTCGGCGCGGATCGTTTGCAGCGGAATCGTTCCCTCGTGGTAATGCTCGGTACGGGCGATTTCAGCGCCGCCCAATCTGCCGGAAACCTGGCACTTGATGCCTTTCGCGCCAAGCTTCATCGTGCGGCCGATCGCCTGCTTGAGCGCGCGGCGGAAAGATATACGCCTTTCCAGCTGCCCCGCGATGCTTTCCGCGACGAGTTGCGCGTTCAAGTCCGGCTGTCTGATCTCGACAATATTCAGCGAGACCTCCTTGCCGCCAAGCTTCTTTTCGCAAAGCTTCTTAAGCTTGTCTATCTCCGCGCCGCCGCGCCCGATCACCATGCCGGGCTTCGCGCAGTGGACGGTGATATAGACGCGCTTTGTGTCGCGCTCAATCTCAACCTTCGGAACCCCGGCGGGCGCGAGCAGCTTGAGAAGGTACTGGCGGATCTCGTAGTCCTCGTTCAGCGTTTTAGCGAAGTCCTGATCGTTCGCGTACCAGCGGGATTCCCAATTTTTAACGATGCCGACTCTTAAGCCGGTCGGATTAACCTTTTGTCCCATTCTTGTTTACCTCCTCCTCGCCTATTCCTCTTCACGAAGCGTCAGGGTGATATGCGACGTCTTCTTGTTGATACGGTTCGCTCTGCCCTGCGCTCGCGGCCTGATGCGCTTAAGCGTCGGACCCTGGCCGACATTGCACTCCGCGACATAGAGCCTTTCAGGATCCATGTTGTGGTTGTTTTCGGCGTTGGCCATGGCAGACTTAAGCAGCTTCAAAAGCGGCTCGCACGCGGCCTTCGGCGTGTGTTTCAGAATTGCCATCGCCTTGTTCGCGGGCTGACGGCGGATCAGATCCAATACCACCTGAACTTTCCGCGGCGCTATGCGGACGTAAGTTGTCTTAGCTGTTGCTTGCATGTTGTACACACTCCTTTCGACCGTTATCTGCCTGTATTCGACGTTTTCGAGCCGGCGTGACCTCTGAACACCCTCGTCGGCGCGAACTCACCCAGTTTATGTCCGACCATGTCCTCCGTAATATACACCGGGACGTGCTTGCGTCCGTCGTGTACAGCGAAAGTGTGGCCGACAAAATCGGGGAATATGGTCGAGCTGCGGCTCCATGTCTTAAGCACGGCCTTGCTGCCCGACTCGTTCATCTTTACGACCCTTTCGAGCAGCTTGGGCTGCACGAAAGGTCCCTTTTTAACACTTCTGCCCATTATCGTCTGCTCCTTTCTTTATTTGCCGCCCTTGCGGCGGCTTACGATCAGCTTATCGGACGCCTTTTTCTTCGACCGCGTCTTGTAACCAAGAGCGGGCTTGCCCCACGGTGTGACCGGGCCGGGACGTCCGATGGGGCTTTTGCCCTCGCCGCCGCCGTGCGGATGGTCGCATGGGTTCATGACGGAGCCTCTGACAGTCGGACGCCAGCCCATGTGGCGTTTGCGCCCCGCCTTGCCGATCTTGATGTTCTCGTGATCCACGTTGCCGACCTGTCCTACGGTAGCCATACAGCCTACGGGAACCTTGCGAAGCTCACTTGACGGCAGTCTGAGAAGCGCGTAAGCGCCCTCTTTCGCCATCAGCTGGGCGGAGTTTCCAGCCGCTCTGGCAAGCTGTCCGCCGCGCCCGGGATACATCTCCACGTTATGGATGACCGTACCTGTCGGGATACTTGAAAGCGGCAGGGCGTTGCCGGGCTTGATATCGGCCCCCGGCCCTGAAATAACTGTGTCGTCCGCCTTGAGGCCCGCCGGGGCTAAAATGTAGCTCTTTTCGCCGTCCTCGTATTGGATCAGCGCGATGTGCGCCGAGCGGTTCGGATCGTACTCAATACCCAAAACCTTGGCCGGCACGCCAAACTTGTTTCTCTTGAAATCAACGACGCGGTACTTCCTGCGGTTTCCGCCGCCGCGGTGGCGCACGGTGATCCTTCCGTAGCTATTGCGTCCCGACTTCTTGTTAAGCGGCTGAAGCAGGCTTTTCTCGGGGCCGTTTTTTGAAAGATCCTTATAATCCGTGACCGACATATCTCTCCTAGCGTTGGTCGTCGGCTTATATATCCTGATTGACATATATTTCACTCTCCTTAAAGCGGCTTTGCGGAGCATGTCACTCTCCATACCTCGCCGCCTAATTGACAATTAACAGTTAAACATTAGATGCCGTAAGTCCAACGCAAAAGCTGTAAATCCCCTGCGTCTAATGTCTACCGTCTAGAATCTAACATCTAGCTTCTTACATCATTCCGTCAAAGAACTCGATTGTCTTTGAGTCCTCTTTCAGCGTGACGATCGCCTTTTTCCACGAAGCCGTATAGCCCTCAAAGCGGCCCTGCCTGCGCAGGTGACCCTTGACGCTGATGGTGTTGACCTTCTTCACGCCGACCTTGAACAGCTCCTCGACCGCCTTGGCGATCTCAATCTTATTGGCGTTTTTAGCGACCTCGAAAGTGTACTTTTTATCGGCCGCGCCCGCCATGCTCTCCTCTGTGATAATCGGGCGGAGGATAATGTCCTGTGCAAACTTACTCATTACGCATATACCTCCTCAATCTTGCCGACAGCGTCCCTGAGCACGAGCATCGTGTCGCAGTTGAGCAAATCGTACACGTTCAGCGTGCCGACGAGCGACACCTTGACGCCCGCGATATTCCTCGCGCTGCGGTAGATCACGTCGTTCTTTTCAGGCAGGACGATAAGCGTCTTTTTGCCCGTCTCAAGCGCCGTGAGAACCTTCTGCACTTCCTTTGTCTTGATCGCCTCAAGCTCGAGAGCGTCAAGCACGATGATCTCATCGTCGGCGACCTTTGAGGAAAGCGCGGACTTCATCGCAAGCCTTCTGACTTTCTTGTTGATGGAAAAACCGTACTCGCGGGGCTTCGGGCCGTGTGCCACGCCGCCGTGGGTCCACTGGGGCGACCTGGTCGAACCCTGCCTCGCGCGGCCCGAACCCTTTTGCCTCCAGGGCTTGCGGCCGCCGCCTCTGACCTCACCGCGCGTAAGCGTGGACTGAGTGCCCTGGCGCTGATTCGCCAGATAGTTGACGACGCACAGATGCATGGCCGGTACGTTAGGCTCTATGCCGAATACCTCGCTTGAAAGCTCCATGTCTGAAACCTTCGCGCCGGTCACATCAAATACCGATACGTTTGGCATAAACTTTCACTGCTCCTTCCTTACTTCTTTACGCAATCTGAAATGAGAACTATCCCGCCCCTGGGCCCGGGAACCGCTCCCTTTATCGCGATGAGATTGTTTTCGGCGTCTACCTTGACGATTTTTAAGTTCTGCACGGTCACGCGCTCGTGTCCCAAATGGCCGGCGAGCTTCTTTCCCTTGAATACTCTCGAGGGATCGCTGCACGCGCCGATAGAGCCGGGATGCCTGCCGACGGGGCCCGTACCGTGGGATTCCTTGAGCTTGGAGAAGTTCCACCTTTTTACAACGCCCGCCGTGCCTTTGCCCTTGCTGGTGCCTACGACATCCACGACGTCGCCGGGGGCAAACATGTCTGCTTTGAGGACGTCGCCCACGTTAAGCTCGGACATATCGCTGAATTTAAACTCGCGCAACATTTTCTTCGGAGCCGTGCCCGCCTTTTTAAAGTGGCCTGAGAGGGGCTTTGTGACCCTTTGAACCTTGATGTCGCCGAAGCCGATCTGCACGGCCTCGTAGCCGTCGTTTTCAACCGTTTTCTTCATGACCACCGCGCACGGACCCGCCTCCACGACCGTTACGGGAACGACCGTGCCCTTTTCGTCGAAGATCTGGGTCATGCCGATTTTCTTGCCGATAAGACCTTTTTGCATAGCTGTTTTTCCTCCTTTGATCATTGGTTGGGAAAATCTGCGGATTTTCAGGAATTAGGAATCAGGCATTAGGGATTAGGGTTCTGCGTCCCCGAACCTGATTCTAAATACTAGAGCCTCCAGATAAATCCAACGTAACCTTTTTTAAGCACGGAACGAGAACCACCCTTGATTCCTCATTCCTAAATGACTAACGCCTGATCATAACTTGATCTCAATTTCGACTCCGGCCGGAAGCTCAAGGCCCGTAAGCGCCTCGACTGTCTTCGGCGACGGCCTTACAATGTCGATAAGCCTTTTGTGGGTCCTTTGCTCGAACTGCTCGCGGGAGTCCTTGTACTTGTGGACAGCGCGCAGGATCGTGATGATCTCCTTTTCTGTCGGGAGCGGAACGGGGCCGGAAACCTGTGAGCCTGTCCTCTTCGCGGTTTCAACGATCTTCTCCGCCGCCTTGTCGACTAAGTTGTGATCATAACCCTTGAGCCTGATCCTGATTTTTCCCTTGATTGCCATTTGTCACACGCCTTTCTTTTTTGAACAAAGTTTTGGCGGGCTTTTATCAACTTGCTGCAACTCAGCCGGGTGTTTCATTGTCCCCGTAAATAAAACCGGAAAACACATTTTCCGGGTAGCAAGTTAACATAACAATCCTGTCGTCAGGACACGCAAGGGAAGCGCGTCCCGGCATGTTGGTTGTTGATTCGCCCGGTTTGTAAATCGGACATACTCCGCGAAAATTTCCCGCCGCTGCGGACGGCCACCTCTCGCATCATCGCATACCTACTTGGCGCATTCCTCAGAACACGCTTAAATACTATATCACACTTTATTTCTGAATGCAAGCTTTTTTTAATTTTTTTAATATTTTTTTGACAGGTTTTTTTCCGTTTTTTTACGGCGTAAAAAGGGCGGCTCCCGGCCGCCCTGAAAAATTTCCCGAAACACGTCCCCTATGCTCCATTCCCGGGTCCCTAATTCCTATTTCCTGATTCCTCGTCAGCCCTGTTCTCAATTTGCCGCATGATTTCCCCGTCCTCCCGGTCAACATCCTTGTACCGCTTCTTGCCGTAAGCGTAGCTCGAGCCGTAGCCATATCCGTTTCCGTAACCGTAGCCGCCTCCGCCGTACCCATAGCCGTAGCTCGCCCCGTAGCTCGAGCCGTACCCGCCGTAGCCGTATCTTCCGTAGCGCCTGTAGCGGTAGCCTTTCTTTTTGTAATATTTGCTCGAGTCTGTTTCCTCGGCCATGGTCAGCACGACGCCCGCCACTTCTATGCCGGCGTTGTATATCTCCTCCAGCGTTTCATTTACGTCGTTTACCTTGGCGTAATCGCTCTTGACCGCGAATATCAACGAATCTATCATGTCCGCCAGGACAAGGCTGTCCGTCACCACATGGGTAGGCGGCGTGTCTACAACGATGTAATCGAACTCCGACCGCGCCTGTTTGAACACGTCCTTTATGGCGTCCATATCCAGTATCTCCGTGGATTTTGTCGTAACGCCGCCCGTCGGCATCACGAAAATCCCCAGGGACTTGACGAATTTGATCGAATCAACGTATGTCGCCGTGCCCTTTACGATAGGTATGACCCCGCCCTGCTTGTCCTCCTTGACGCCGAGGGCGTTCATGATGGCCGGCTTGCGCAGGTCGCAGTCAATGAGCAGCACGGACTTGCCTTTCTGCGCCAGCGCGCACGCGATGTTCGTGGACACGGTCGTCTTGCCCTCGTCCTCAAAGGTGCTGGTCACAGCGAATACCTTGTAGCCCTTTTCCGCGCCCATACCCTCAAGCTTTGTCCTGATCGACTTAAAGCTTTCGACGAAATTGAACGTCACGCTGCTTTCGTCTGTGATCAGTACGCCGTTTTTGGGCTTCTTTTTCTTTTTGAACCCTCCCTGCGGAATCTCGATCAGTGGAATGGCGCCCAGGAACTTCGCCGTCGTCTTATTGCGCACGTCGTCCGCGCTTCTGATCGTTCTCGCGAACATATCGACCAAAAGCAGGAGCGCCGCGACAAAAGCGGCTCCGGCCACAGCTCCGTACATACCTGTGGTGAGCGCGGAGCTTGCGTTCGTCACGGCGGGGCGTCCCGGCTTATTGATCACGTCGATGCCCAGAGTCGAGTCAAATCTCCGCAGGAATTCCGGATACTCGTTGATGATCACGACGATGGCGTTCGCGCAAAAATCGTAGTTCGTGCTTCGAACGGTGATGTTGAAAAAACCCGCGACGTCCGTGGACGACACGCGCATTGAATTTTTGATGGTGTTGGGGCTGTACTCGCCGCCGAGCTTAAGGGCCACTGTCTCTGTCATGGCATCGCTGGTCAGTAAGCGCTGATATCTGGTCGCGTCATTGCTCGTGTAGAACTGCGTGACCTCTTTGACGCTGATAACGTTTCCGTCCTCGTCGGTAGACGTGATGTATATTTTCTTCGTAAACGCCAGCGTAGTACTGACCATGTATTCTTCCACGTATGTTGTTTTGGAATATACATACGCACAGCCGCCC
The DNA here is from genome assembly GCA_009779495.1 of Oscillospiraceae bacterium. Lineage (GTDB taxonomy): Bacteria > Bacillota > Clostridia > Oscillospirales > Acutalibacteraceae > UBA1425. The sequence goes on from WRED01000001.1 coordinate 45,417, forward strand.
ACGATAAGCCCGGCCAGCGCGATGACCCAGAGCCTGCGCAGCAACAGCCGAAGCAGCCTGGTTACATCCAAAAAGTTCATCAGGGAACCGATCCCGAAATTTCCGAAGGATGCGTCCTGTTTTTCATTCATCTTAATGCCACTCCCCATAATCAGCAAAAAAGTAATAGCGAATAATAAATATTGAGCGATTGTCTTTGCCTGTTCTGTCATCATCTGAGCCGTCTCTTTTCAAGCCGCTTTCTCCTGACGGGCGGCAACGGCTGATTACTAAGCACCGCCTGCGGCGCGAGGTACAGCATATAATCAAGTCTTTCGCGGCGTATATCTCCCGGGAACCGCCTTATCATGCGGAGCATATCGCCCGTCCCCCTCCTGGCCGAATGGGTGTCCGTCGCTATGAAACTGGCCGTGCCGCACAGCGCCATCTGGTACGCAAGCTCGAACTCACTGCGGCTCCCCAAAGACGCCAGGCTCCGCGCGTTTAACTGAAACAGAACATCCATATCGCGCAGGTGGTTGACGAAGCCGTAATCACGCTGAAAATACGTATACCGCTCAGGGTGCGCGATAACCGGGATGCAACCGAGCTTGAACAGCTCCTCTATATATTGTATAAGGCGGTTCGGGCTTTCGTAATGAAAATCGAACTCGACGAGGATGTACCGGCCGTTGTTCAGCGTAGCTTTCGCAAGGCCCCTTGAGTAAAAAATATCGTCGTTTACAAAAACCTCCGCGCCGGGATAAAGCTCAACGCGGATCCCGGCTCTGTGGATTTTCTCTTTGAGCCTTTCCAGCCGCTCGTCGCGCTTTTGTATAAAGCTGTCAATTCTGCCCGGCCGCAACAGGTGCGGCGTGGCGATAATCTTTTCAACCCCGCAGTTTTCCGCGCCCGCGCAAAGCGCCGTCGACGTCTGTATGTCGGCGGGGCCGTCGTCAATATCGTAAAGCAAATGCATGTGGATGTCAATCATCTTGTTCTCTCCTGAGGCTTTTTGTTGAGAACCTGTGTTTATGAACAGGTCTATTTTATATCAACTCAAAAAATTTGTCAAGCTCGCTCTCGTTTCCTGTATACCCGCCAAGATTCTCCGAAAGCTTCTCCATAAGCGCCGGATCGTCCAGCAGCGTTTTGACTTTTTGGGCGATTCCCTCTGCGCTTATCTCCGCTATGAGTCCCGTCACGCCGTCCTCGATCTGGCCGCGCACCGTCGTGAACGCCGTTGTGACGATCGGCTTTCCCAGGCACTTCGCCTCTTCTATGGCGATGGACTTTCCCTCAAACCGCGAGGGCTGGACGTATATATCGCACTGCCGCATAAAGGGATACGGATTGCTTTTGGCGCCCAAAAGCGCAAAGCGGCCCTCCAGCTTTTTCTCCCGGATCAACCTTTCCAGTTCACTGCGCATGGCGCCTTCGCCGATCACATCCCATTTTATATCATATCCGCCGGACACCAGAATTTCGCACGCCTCAAGCGCAAGGTCGATACCCTTAGGCGCGTCGAGCCGTCCGGCCGTCAATATGCGAACACCGTCAAAGCTGTCCTCAAAGCCGCCAAGCTCGGCCTGATCGCGGATCATTTTGGGCGATATAATGTTTTCTATCACGCGTATTTTGTCCGCCAATTCGGGGAATACCCGTCTCAGCGTATCGGCACAGGCGCCCGAAACGGTGACGACGCTGCCGGCCTTTTGAAAATAGCGCCTGTCGAAATCTGCGTCCATCGCGAGCTTTTCATAGTCGCTGTGAATGTACGCCAGTTTCCTCTTCGCCGACGTCCTGTCGATACAAAAATACAGGGACGATCCCTCCAGATAAGCGATCGCGGCGTCATATTCTGTCCTAAGCTTCGGCATGGATTTGCGCAGATGCTTCCACGCGCGCTGCTCCAGGGTCCGCACGGGACTTCTCCGGCGAAAAACCATCGCGTATTTTACCCTGTCAAACGCAAGCGCGAACCGCCCGCTTTTCAGCAGCGCCTTCACGGACTCAAAAAACGGCTTCGTGAACAATGTATAGCTTTGCGGATGTTCGAGTATACGCACATGGGGAGGGAGCTGGCTGAGGAACTCGCCGCCTGCGCTGAACAGGAAAAGGTCGATGTCCGCCCGATCGGGGCTGATGAGACTTAAAAGCGTCACAAGGCTTTTCTCCGCGCCGCCGATGCTCATGGAGGGGATGATAAAGAGAAGCTTTTTCTTCATGGGCGTTGTTCCTTTATAATTGTATGGATGCGCAAAGCGCGAGCGTGAACGCCTGCGCCGCCGGCATAACGTCAAGCCGCGCCGAATAAAAGCCTATACCCTTCGTGTCGCCCTGGGCGTGATCGACTTTCCCGTCGCGGCGCGTGCGCGACATCAGAAATTCTTTTGCCTGTTGAGCGGATTTCCTGTATTGCTCGTCTCCCGAAGCTTCGTAAAGCCACGCCATAAACGTCCCGATCATCGCCGTGGCCGAGGACTCCCCCGCTTCCTCCGCGAAAAGCTGCCTTGACCACGCGCCGTTTTGGGTCTGCAAAGGCAAAAGACGCGCGGCGAATGTTCCCGCACTCTCAAGCAGATATTTTTTGAAAGTCTCGTCCTGCGCCGTCTTAAAGCTTTCCATCAGCCCGACGGCGAGCCAGCCGCAGCCGCGCCCCCAGCCGCATATGCCGAGCGGCGCTTTTGTCCCTTGGTCAAAGCCGTGAAACGGTATATAGAAATCACCGTGCATCCCGACAGCGAGATATTCCCCGATCTGCCGCACGGCAAGCTCCCGCGCGTCCGAACAGCCGTAAACCGCCGCGTACTTCAACAGAAACGGGCAGATCATCCCCACCGTATCGACGAAGCGGATGTTCGGAACCGCCGTGTTGTACGGCACGGTTCCGCCTTTCTCTGCCTTGCGCAAAAACGTATAGACGCTGTCCATCGCGGACTTGATTTTATCTGGGCCGGCAAGGGGCGACGACAGTATCGCGTATGCCCGCAGCGCTTCGTCCGCGCCGCTGACCGGCTCTTTCAGGCAGCCGTCCGCGCCGATTATTCGGCCGATGTACGTCCTTATCGCCGCCGAAACGCCCGGCTCCTCCGCGCAGCCGTTCAGCGCCATCAGCAGCGCGGCCTCCTGCCAGCTTTGCAGTTTTTTGCTCTTGTACGTACCCCTCGCGCGGTCTATGACGGTCAGGCGCGCGTTGTCGCTCACGGGCATGGTAGGCGTTTTCAGAAGCCACTTCACCGTGACTTTTTTGACCGCTTCACGCCACTCGCGTTCGCCGTCCCACCACCCGATTTTGATCCTCCCGAACCACCGCCGAAACAGCGGAGCGGCGTCAAAGGCAAGTGCGGTCACGGTCAGAAACAGCAGTATGAAAAATAAAATATATCCCATGGTTAAACCTCGACTGTCAATTTATCAGCGCGTAAAATTTTTCTATCTCTGGCTCGTTGCCGGCGCTTTCTCCGCGCAGGTTTTCGGACAGCCTTTCGCACAACTTCGCATCGTCCAGCAGCAGCCCGATTTTTTCCGCCAGCGACGCATGATCCATGCCCGCGATAAGGCCGTCCGCCCCGTCGGCGATCTGATCGCGCGCGGTTGAAAAGTCCGTCACGACGATAGGCTTACAAAGGCGTTTCGCCTCGTCCACCGCGATGGCCCTGCCCTCAAAGTCGGATGGCTGGACGTAAATATCACACTGATCCATATACGGATACGGGTTGCTTTTTTCACCGAGCAGGATGAACGTATCGGCGACATTTTCCTCCGATATCAGCGCGGTGATTTCATCCGAAAGCTCACCCCTGCCGATGTGATACCATCTGAACCTGTACTCTTTCCGCCGCAGCAGGGCGCAGGCGCGAACTGCCCTTGCGATCCCCTTTTGCGGCGACATGCGGCCGACCGTCAGTACGCGCGCTCCGCAAAAGCCGTCTGTGAAACCCGGCTCCGCAACAGCCCGCGTCCGCAGCATCCGCGGCGACACAATGTTTTCTATCACGCGTATCTTATCCGCCGATTCAGGAAACACTCTCCTGAGCGTGTCCGCGCAGACTGAAGAAACGGTGACGACGCAGTCCGCATTCCGGAAATACGGCCTGTCGAAACCGGCGTCCATTCCGAGCTTTTCATAGTCGTTATGAACGTACAGAAGCTTCCTTTTCGCCGTAACATTTTCGGCACAGAAGTACGACGATATGCCCTCCAGATACCCGATCGCCGCGTCATAATTTTTTTCGAGCCTGGGTAGCGCCTTTTTCATGTGCCGCCACATCGCGGCCCTGTCGTTTTTGCGAACGGCAAGCGCATAGCTTATCCTTGCCAGCGCGAGCCTTAATTTGCCGCGCGTCAGAAAATATATCAGCGCCGACTTGAGGCTTCCGTCAAACATCAGGTAATCGCGCCCCGCGTCAAAAACATGAACGCCGGGCGGCACAAGCGGCCTGAACAGGCCCTCGTTTCTGAACAGGAACAGGTCGGCGCTGTATTTGTCATCATCGAGAAGCGACAGCAGCGTCACGAGGCTTTTCTCCGCGCCGCCGCCGCCAAGTGACGGCAGGATGAACAGCAGTTCTTTTTTCATTGGCCGACTTCCTTTCTCAGGGGCGGCGCGCCAGGCTGTGCGCCAGTCCACCGTCACGCCTGAAACGCTGGATTAGCGCGACGGATTTTTGTTGTTGGGCGGTGCGGGCAAATCCGCAGGAATACGCCCGTATTTCAAGGATTTGCCGTGCCGCCCAGCGGCAAAAAGACAAGCGATAACCAGCGTTTTAGGCGTGACGGTGGACTAGCACTCTTATCTTCATCAAAAGCATCACCGCGCGGACGCCCGCAACGCTTTTTCTCCGCGCCATTTTGAGTATCAGCCGGGTATACCTCGCGCAATTTTCATTGAGCAATACACACTCGGAATCCAGAAAGCTTACCGTATCCTCATTCTCCATGACGCCGCGCATGATTTCTTTCCGTGCTTTCCCCTTACATGATCTGCTGATAATATGCAACGCTCCCGCCAGCTCCTCCGCGACAAAGGCTGCGGCAGTGCGCGTAAACACCCTTTCGTCAATGCCAAGCCGCCCGAATTGCTCACGGTCACGCCTGTACCGTTCAAAAATAACCTCAGCATGATCTGTTCGCGTCCTGTGGATCGTACTGTCCTCCACGCACCTGTAATAGTAGCCGATCTCCGGCACAAAGCACACGCCCCGACATATCCCAAGAAAGTTCAGCACAAACTCCCTGTCCTCACCGTATTTCCTCCCCGGAGTCAGCCGCAGCCCGTTTCGCTCAATATCCGCGCGCCTGAAAAGCTTCGTGCACAGTGAGTTCATCGACGCGACGCGCATCATAAAGGGCAAAATCTCGCTTTTGATCCTATCCGCGCCCATCAGCACATTGTTTTCAAACGGATACGTGATAATCACGCTCTCGCCGACATACGGGTAATCCATCCCGCAGACGGCCATGTCCGCGCCGGTTTGAACCGCGGCGTTCATAAGTGTCTCAAGCATATCCGGGTACATCCTGTCGTCCGCGTCGGCGAAAGATATATATTCCCCCCGCGCGGCGTCCAGTCCCGCGTTGCGCGCCGCGCTGACTCCCGCGTTTTCCTGTGTGATCACACGAATATTCGCGTAACGCGCGGCGTACTCACCGAGGATCTCCGGCGTGCCGTCCGTTGAGCCGTCGTCTATGACGATCAGTTCCGTTTTGTCGAATATACCCTGCGCGGCGATGGAATCAAGGCATTCGCGCAGATATTTTTCCCCGTTGTATACCGGCATGATCACCGAAATTAAAGGCATCCTCTAAAAATCCCCTTCGATTAACCTGTATATTTTATCAAGCTCCGTAAAGCTGTCCGCGCCGATCCCACGCGCGTTTTGAGCGAGCCGTTCTCTCAAGTCCGCATCCTTTATCAGCGTCTCAATGCCATCGGCAACGCTTTCTGAATCCATCGGAACAATCATGGCGTCAACGCCGCCGCGCACCTGGCTTTTCGCGGTGGCAAAGTCCGTGATGATTACCGGGCGGCCCAGGATCTGCGCCTCGCGTATCGTCACCGCCTTGCCTTCATACCGCGAGGGCTGGACGTAAATGTCGCAGTTTTTCATGTACGGATACGGATTAACTTTTTTGCCTAAAATAATGAATCTCTCCTCAAGCCCGAGCCGCCGGACCTGCTCCAGAAGGCTTTGCTGTCCGTCCCCGTAGCCGATGGCGTACCACGTGATATCCGTGCCGCGATCCGCCAAAAGCCTACATATATCGACCGCGGAATCAAACGCTTTCGCGTAACAAAAGCGTCCGACCGTCAGAAGTCTCACCGTTCCGTCCACTTTCATCTCCTGTGGGATAAACTCATCGGCCTGCGCACGGACAAGCTCCGCCGACAGCACGTTTTCCACCGTTACAAGCCTGTCTCCAAGGGACGGGTGCACCTTGAGAAACGTCTTGCCGCAATCGTCCGACACGGCGGCGATACGGTCAAACTGCCGCCAGACCGCTTCATCCTTTTTACGGTTGACCGCGACTCTGGCGTAGTCCGTGTGTATCCACGCGAATTTTTTGTCCGCCCGTATATTCCGCGCAACAAAATGATGCGGCCACATGAAGCTTATCGCCGCGTCATATTTTTGCCTCAGCTTCGGCATGGACGATACTGACACATCCCAATACGCCTGCAAAAGCGCGTATCCCGCTTCGTCTGGCGTAACGCCGGATTTTTTTTTAAGCTTTGCGTAAACTCTCTTGAGAGCCATGACCGGGTGACCGGACAGGAGAACCTCCCTCACCGGCTTGAGCATCGCCGCGCACTGCGGCATCTCCGGCAGGAGATTGCAGCGCGGGTCCAAAAGCGGCAGGAACTCTCCTTTTTTAGAAAACAGCAGCACGTCAACGTCGTATGTATCGTAGTCAAACGCGGAAAGCAAATTGGCCGCGCTTCTTTCGATGCCGCCGACCTCCATGCTGTGCAGGGTGATCAGGATTTTCTTTTTCATGACGTTTCCCTGTCTATAAGTGATCTCAGCCGCTTCACTCTTTCCCCGCCGATCGCTTTTGCCGCCGCGCGCTTGATTTTCGACTTGAGCCTCACGCGCCCGGGCAGCCAAAGCTGGGCGAAATGGTGTATGGCGCAGCTGTCCTGCGTGATGTGGTTTATGCCGTTTATGTAATCGTAGGGGCTGAAAAACGTCCTCGGGTACACCGTGACGCCTCCCGCCTCCCGTAAATCGCCGTCTCGTACAAGACCGTTTTCCTCCAGCATTTCGGTCAGCAGAACCACGTTGGTGGATTTGTAAAAGCTTCCGTCCGGCAACACATACGGGGTTCCCTCATAATGCTCCATGTACTTGATCAAAAGCGGGAAGCCTTTTTCGGCGCCCATCACGCAGGTCCCGACGAAGTTCTCTTCCTCAAAGCCCGCAAACATCCTGTGGCCGAGAAAAGCGTCAAAGCTTTTTAGGACCTCTACGTCCGTGTCGAGATAAACGCCGCCGTTGTCGAACAGGGCTTTTGCCCTGGCGTAGTCGCTGACAAAGGCATAATTGCGGTTTTCGTAGGCTTGCCTCACAAATTCGTTCGCGCCGATATCGAAATTCGTCTCGTTCCATTCAACAATCTCATAATCCGGCAGCACGCGCTTCCAGGACTGAATGCACTTTTGAACGAGCTTCGGCTTTTCCCCCTTGCCGAACCAGCAGTAATGGATCGTTTTCGGGATCATATGAATGCCTCTCCTTTTAACAATGTTTTTCGGATAAGCCTGTCATAAAGTTTTACGGCGGGATTGTATACAAGGTTAATCAGCAATGACGATGCGATTGTAAGAAACATCATAAATAAAAATACAAGCAGGGGGTATTTTGCGATATAAGCTAAATTTTTGAAAAGAACGTTATAAAAGAACATGTGTGTCAGCCAAATGTTTGTGGAATGGCGGCCCAGAAACAAAAACATTTTTTTCACGAGCATTGGTTTGTAAATCAAGTTAAAGCAGCACAAAGAAACGATGCCCGTAAAAGGCGCGACGATAGCCGACCGAATAATCGCATGTCCTACGCCGCAAAGAATAACCGCCAAGCCGGCAAAAAGCGACACGAGAGGCACGTTAAAATGCTTGTGCATAAACGCGTGGATTTTTGAATACAGCTTTTCTTTTGCAAAAATGACTCCCGCCGCATAAGGGAATATCGTCGTGCCCCACAATGGAATTTGCCGGACGAACAGCCCCTTAGCCTGGATGCTGATGCCGATTTTTTCCAAAACATCAAACCTTACAGCATATGCCGCCAGATAAACAAGGATGAATATAAATATGATTACGGCAGAATTACATTTCTCAGATAATCTTAAAACCAATGGTGAGGTCACGACAAAGACTAAATATGTGAAAACAAACCACCAGGCGCCGTTATAACTCATCCTGAACATAAAAAGTTACCTAAAAAGGCCGACAGACTTCCGGGGATATTGCCCGCAGGATTATACGCCAATCCGACAATTGAAAACACGATCAGGACGGCCCAATAGTTCAGCAGGAATTTTCCCGTTCGGACAAGGATGTTTTTATAATAATGAGAACCGTCCTTTTTCCATAGGGTATGATGGGCGTATCCGCTGCAAAAACAATACATGGGCAAGCAAAAATCCGCCAAAAGAGCGATATAAAATATCATCGGCTTGCCGCCCAGATAAATAAGAGGATGATACAGCCCTTGATAATCAAGTCTTTGAAATAAATGTAAAACAACCATTGAAACAATGGCGAAGCCCTTTGTCATTTGTGAGTCTTTTTTTGTTAGTTCCATACATATCCCCTTTTCGCATTATACCCGTCAAAAATAATCGCTCCTATACCCATCAACCGTATATTTCAAGTTGTAAAAATTGACCGCGTACATCAGGATGCTTCCCCAATACACTTTCTGTCCATCCTCTTTCTCGTATCCGTGAGCCACCAGCCATGTGATCAGTATGATGGCGTAAATGCCCGTGTATATGGCAAGCCGGGCAAAAATCCAATTGTACAGCGCCAGTATATAGAAAAGGAGGTTGATGATCGACAGGTTGATGATGATATCCCCCGGCCGCCCCAAAGCGTCCGCTATCCTTTCCCTGCTCATATAAGCCAGCGCAAGCGGAACGAGCAGCACCAGGACGCGCATGAAGCTCGCCCCCCTTTCCGTCCCCGACGTAAACCAGCCGACCTCGTCGTAAATGCCGAACTCCGTATCCTCTATAGCGCTTAAAAAGGACGGAAGTATTCTGTCGAACACAAGGGTAGCGAATACCGTACCGGCAAGCAGGAGCATGGTGATCGGCGCCCAGGCCCGCCGCCGCACGATAAAATAAATCGGTATCATGATGAGCGCGCTGGAATGCAGCAGCCACGCCGCTATGACAAGCGCGAGATACTTGAAAAAGTCCGTGTTCCTCGGAGAGAAAATATACTTCGTCCCCAGCAGGATAAACGCCGTCGCCATATACTGCCTGATCCCGTTCATGGAAACGGTATAGTAGGACGTCGTCACAAACAGATAGATGCCAAGCTCATAGGGATCGGCATAATGATAAAGGGTGTATACGGCCGGTATACAGAACACTGCGGCCGTTATCAGGATCAGATGCTGCGCGTCATCCGTGTGCAGCTTCAGGCGGTACTGAAAAAAGTCAAACAGGGCGCTTCCCTTAAACGCGAATTCTACCGGTTTGTCGATATCCAGCAGATCGAAGGAGTACATGTAAAAAAACGTATCGCCCACGTTGTTTCTGTAGCCGGAGAAAAGCGCGAACAGCACGGCCGGTATCACGAAGCCGAAAGGATTCGGGATATACTGGCCGATTACGCCCCTTTTTCTGATGGGGGACATCTTGGCTGTCAGCGCGCACAGATACGTCAGTATGACCATGCCCGCGAAATACGCCATGTAATTTGTTTTTTCGGACAAATTTACAATCCATCCTCATTCAAATTTTTTATTTTAAGTACTTTAATTGCGAGTTTTTATGAGTATGATAAGCCACCACAAAACGCCCGCCGGAGCCACAAGCAACGTCAGCGCCTTTTTAGGGCTTTCGCGGAGCCAGCCCCTGTTTTTCGAGATGATACAGCTTGAAACATAATGCACCGCCTGAATCAACCCGAACTTAAATCCGGCGAAAGGCAACCCCATGCAAAGCTTGCGGCTGTAGGCAAAGCCCTGCGGGTTTCTGACGTACTGCCTGAACATATTGCTTGAGGAGCCGTCGGGCAGATATTCTACCACGCAGACGGCCTCGTTCATGTTCAGCAGCTTATAGTCTATGTCAAGCAGGCTGTACTTCGTCGCCAGGTTCACATACTTTTCGCCCTCGTACAGAGGGTACGGGTTCTTTTTTGTCAGATCCGAGCGCAGGATGAATTTCTTGTCGCCCTTTACCCCGTGCCGGTAATAATAGTCGTAAGACGTCGCAGCCTTTATGTTTTCGGGGAATTTTGTGCCGATGATTTCGCCGTTTTCATAAGCGTCAAGCGCCAGAAAACCGCTGATATCCTCCGCGCCGCCGTTGCGGCGCCAGAAGCGGATGATTTTTTCAATCGCGTCATCCGTCATCCTGTCGTCGGAATCTATGCACGTGTTCAGCTCCGTGTCGATAAGCTCATAAGCCAGGTTGTGCGCCCCGTGCATCCCCTGATTCTCCTGATACGCGTATCTGATCAAGAAGCCGTTATCAGCACTCTGCCACCGCTTTACAAGCCCGTCCGTGCCGTCGGACGAGCCGTCGTCGATGATCAGCCAGACAAAGTCTTTGCACGTCTGCCTTTTCAGCGACTCGTAGCATTTGGGCAGAATATACGCGCGGTTATATGTCGGCGTAAAAACCGTCAATGTCGGCATTGCAAAATCCCCGCTTCCGTAAGAACCTGTTTAGCATTTCGCACGATTTCACTCAAAATTTTGCTCGCGGCTAGATGCTAAACAGGTTCTTAGCGTGTTTTCAACAAGAACGTCGCATCGTAAAAATTTTTGATAGTAATCGCGATTTTTTCGCATCATGGCGTACCTTGCGTCGAAATCGAAAAGTTCGGATATCTTCGTCAGGCATTCATTTTCGTCGCGAAACGACAGATAATGCTGTCCGTCCGCGAGCCCTCCCGCGCTTTCATAATAAAGCGGTTCCGACACAATGGCCCTGGACGCCGCTATATACTCCGCGAATTTCCAGCCCGTCGAGCGGTGCAGCCCCGCCGTGGCGATATTGATATCGAAAGTCTTTACATATTTCAGGTATTGATTCTTCTTCACGGTATCCCGGTCCCCGATCACGATATCGGGATATTCCCTCAGCGCGAAATCCGCCGCCTTAACCCCGCCGAAAAACCGTTCGCCGAATTCCCGGCGGCAGGCTCGGATGCACGCTGCTCTGGTCTCGTTGATTTTGAAGCGTTCTTCGCTTTTTTCCGCGTTGAGCTGACCGGAAAAATCGCCCGCCGGATCCCAAAGCCTTGCCATGAACAGGACGCGCGGCTCCCTGTTCGGAGACGGCTCCGCTTCCAGCTTTTCACACAGGACATGCCCGTTGTAATATTCCGTACAAGGAACCATGCGCGCGTATTTTTTTAATTTTTCCGCTTTCGGGTCGCACGGGACAGGCCGGTGCGCCGGATTGCCCCTGACCGTTACCAGATAATTCGGCGCGGTTCTTTTTATTTTTTCCGGGTGGTCAAGCACCGCGTTCAGCTCTTGGCTGAAGCTTCTTTTGAACAGAAAATCGCAGCGCGCCAGCAGCCCGTTGTACAGCGCCGCGTATCCGTTTTCGCAGCCGGGCAGATTGTCATAGCCGTCGTTCATGTCATAGATCAGCCGCCTGCCGTCCGCTATGACCTCCAGCATGTTGTACGGCAGATGGTCACGGTCGTCCGGGCGAAGGGTTTCGACCATCAGCCGAAGCCTCCCGCTTTGCTCAAGCAGCTTAAATCCCGCCAGAATCTGATAAAGGTGCAAGGGCACCTCGCTCAGTCTGATTTTGCACTCGGTCATATCGTCACCTGATTTTTCTTTACGTAAAAATCCTCAAGCATTTTCGCCGTATCTTTAATGTCATACCCCGCCGCCCTGACCGCGTCCGCTGCTCGCTTTCTTTCTGTCGGCAGATTTTCAATTACGTCTGCCCATTTCGACGCGCCGCCAAGGGGGCAAAAGGTGACGAGTCCGCAGCCCTGGTCAGCCTCTGACGGGACAGCGTCCGACACAACGCAGGGAAGTCCGGCGGCCTGCGCCTCCACTGTGGCTATCGACAGCCCCTCAAACTTTGACGGCAGCAAAAACACGTCGAAGCCCTGCAAAAGCCGGTTCACGTCGCCGCGCAACCCTAAAAAACGTACCTTGTCCGTGAGTCCCAGCCCGCGAACCTTTTCGCTTACCGCCTCCAGTAAAACGCCCTCTCCCGCAAGCGCGAGCAGCGTATCAGAGTTGCGCCGGACGTATTCGGCGAATATGTCTATCAAAAAAAGATGATTTTTCTGGTCGTTGAACCTGCCCACGTGTCCCAACACCACTGTGCTGTCCATGGCGGAAAGCTCCGTGCGGACCTCCGCCCGCACCGCTTCGGAAAACTGATACCGCTCCGGCTCGATCCCGTTTTTGACGACGGCGGCCTTATCATCTGACGCCCCGTACAGCCAGCGGTTCGCAAGCCCGGAGCAGCCGAACAGCGCCGTGGCGTTCGGGACTATTTTTCTCCGGCAATACGATTTATATATGTTTTCCGGCCAAAATCTCGCGCCCTCACGCGTAAACCTTGAGTTATGGCTGTGCGCTATCCGTACCGGCACGCCCGCGCGCGCGGCCTGCTTTAAGATGAGGCCGGTCGTCGTCTCCAGGTGGGAATGGACGATTTTGATTTCGGGATGCTCCATAAAAAAGCGGCGCAGGTTCCGCGCGTAGACGAGCGGCGTGACCTTCGTCAGAAACGGCATTCGGAATATTCTGCCGCCCAAGGACTCTATCTCACGCTCAAAAAACATCCGGTCAAACACGTTGACTAAAAAGTCAAACTGCACGCGTTCACGGTCGATATTACGGTAGATATTCATGATCAGCGTTTCCGCGCCGCCGCAGTTCATTGAATGCAGCACGTGGAGGACGCGCAGCGGTTCCGTATTCCCCATGCCGTCAACCCTCAAAATATATTTCCGCCAGCTCATGCAGCACATTTTCCCGCCCGAACGGCTCTATGGCCAAAGCGGCGTTTTCCGAAATGCGTTCATACAGATCCCTGTCGTTCAGCAGAGAAGCGATTCTGCCGGCCATTGCGTCAGCGTCGTTCGGCCTGACTAAAAAGCCCGTTTCGCCGTTCGCGATAAGCGCGCGGTGGCCCCGGTTGTCGGCGGCCACGACGGGAAGCCCCGACGCCATCGCCTCCATCACGTTGACGGGAAGCCCCTCACGCAGGCTCGAGGCCGCGTATACGTCGCACATCGAAAGCAGCTCGGGCACGTCGCCGCGCACGCCCAAAAAGTCCACGGCCGCGCCTGACTCCCCGGCCATGCGCTGATACTCCCCGCCGATGCTGTCCGGCCCGACGAGCAGAAGCCGCGCGTTCACGCTTTGCTCCCGAAGCTTTTCCGCCGCGCGTATCAGCATCGCCTGATTCTTATTTTTGTTCAGCTCCGCCACGTATATAATCAGCTTCGCGTCCGGCGGATAGCCGTATTTTTCGCGGAGCCTTCGGCGTGTTTCCCCGTCCGCCGCGCGAAACCTGGCCGTGTCGTATCCGACGCCGTGGATATAGCGCACGCGCTTCGCTTTCAGGCGTTTTTCGGCACGGACGCGGTCCTCGGGGTTTATGGTCAGCAGCTCGTCCGTCAGAAACGACATCGCGTATTCTATGGGGAAGTACAAAAGCCAGTTCAGAAGCGGCGCGCCCTTATAAAAGTGGAAGCCGTGGGCGGTGTATATGACTTTCGCGCCGTTTTTCCGCGCCCGCCGCGCCGCCAGCCTGCCCATAACGCCGCCCATGGGTGTGTGGCAGTGGATGACGTCGTAGCCGTTTTCCGCGATAAGCCTTTTCAGCGTCCTGTACGCGCCGACGTTGCGAAGCGCGAAAGGGCTGCGCACGATCGGCACGGTAAAATGCCGCTCGCAACCTGCGAGTTCGCATCCCGCGAGTTCGCAGCCCGCAAGCTCCCGGCCCTCGGATCCGCGCGTCCCGGACGAGGCCGCGTGAACCTCAAAGCCGCGCTCACGCAGCATCTCAAAGCAGGCTGTATGAAAATAGAAGAAGTGCTCCGGCACAGTCGCGACAAATAAAATTTTCATTCTTTCCCCAAAATATACGGTTTGTGTAAATTGATAATTGGGAGTCTCTAAAAACCGCAGGGCGTGACACCTTCGGCACGCCGCAATCCGCATAAAACCTCGGGTCGCCGAGGGCGTCTACCCCTACAATTGCGGTTTTTAAAGGAACTCAATTTATTGAAAGTTCGGCACGATCTCCCTTAAACATTCCCTGACCGTTTCCGCGCTCGCCTTGCGCAGCTTGTCCAGCGAGCTTTCAAGCGCCGCGTCATCGAACTCCACAGGCGGCGTAACGTAGATCTTGTTGTTCGCCGTCATGCGCCTGCCGCTGATCTCGTCCGGGAGCGCAAGCTCCTCAAACAGCTTTTCGCCGGGCCTCAGCCCCGTGAACACGATGTCTATATCGCGGTAGGGCATATACCCGGACAGCTTGATATAATTCTCCGCCAGCGTCAGTATCTTCACCGGCTCGCCCATGTCAAGCACGAATACCTCGCCGCCCTCCGACAGGCTTCCTGCCTGCACGACGAGCTGCGCCGCCTCGGATATCGTCATGAAGTACCGCGTGATCCCGGGATCGGTCACGGTCAGCGGCCCGCCGCGCTCAAGCTGCTCTTTGAACAGAGGGATGACGCTGCCGTTTGAGCCCAAAACGTTCCCGAAGCGCACGGCGGCGAAATCGGTATCGCCCGTTTTGCGGTTGAGGTACTGTATGATCAGCTCCGTGACGCGCTTTGTCGCGCCCATGACGTTGGCAGGATTGACGGCCTTGTCCGTTGACAGTATGATAAACTTTTTTACCCTGTGCTCCATGGCCGCCTTCGCCGTGTTGTACGTACCGAAAATATTGTTCTTGACCGCCTCGCAGGGGTTGTCCTCCATCAGCGGCACATGCTTATGGGCGGCGGCGTGGAAAACAATATCCGGGCGGAATTCCGCAAATATCCCGCGCATACGCTCACTGTCCTGGACCGAGCCTATGCGTATATATATCGGAAAGCTGTCTTTGTATATGGCCTGAAGCTCGTTATATGTATTGTAGGCGTTGTTCTCGTAGTTGTCCACGATGATCAGCCGCTTCGGGCCGTGCTTGCAGACCTGGCGGCAAAGCTCGCTGCCGATAGAGCCGCAGCCCGTGACCATCACGGTATTGCCATTCAAATAGCGGCAATGCTCCGTATCGAGGTCCACCTCCGGCCTTGACAGCAGGTCGGCGATATCCACGTTGCGGATGCTTTTAAGCTCAAAGCTCATGCTGGCCATTTCCAGAAGCGACGGCGACGTTTTCAGCACGCAGCCCGTCTGCATGGCTATCTTCATGATCTCAAGCTGCCGGTTCCTGTCGGCGGAGGGTATGCACAGGATGATCTCATTCACCCTGTATTTCGCGGCGATCTTCGGTATCTTGTCGCAGCCGCCGCGTATCGGTATGCCCGAAAGTCTCTGCCCCTGCTTGCTTACGTCGTCGTCCACGATCACAACCGGCCTGCCCATTGTGTACCCGTCGGCGGCCAGCTCCCGCACGACGATCATGCCCATGTTCCCCGCGCCGACGAGCATGACTCTCCCATGGCTCTTCCCTTGACTGATTGCAATCAGGGTTCCCTCGCGTATCGCTCTGCGCCCGAACCTGTACGCCAAGCGCATACTGCCACACAATGCGAGTATCATGAGCATACTGCTGAGATACACCGTCGGCGGCAAAAGCTCCATGTTCAAAACCCCGAAACGCGCGCCCATGTAATCAATGCCGACGCTTAAAAAGCTTCCGGCAGAGCCCGCCAAGGTACAGTGAATCAGCTCGTACATGCCGGCGTACTTCCACATGCTGTTATACAGGCCCAACGCCCAATACAGCACGATATATCCGGCCGTAACGGGAATCGCCCGCCCCAGAAGCGTCGGTATGATATCTCCCATCTGAAAGCCGAGGTACATGCCGTACATAAAAAACGTGCTGAGATTGATGATCACAACGTCCATCGCGAGCAGAAGGATCTGCCTGACAATCACCATGAAATTCAGTTTGCCCGTTTTCAATTTTACAGCCATTCCTTTCCGCGCGCATAGTGTGATCAAGGAACACTTACATAGATATAATTTTATTACAAAACGACCGTAATGTCAATGAAAAAAATTTTGCTTTACTCAATCCATACCCGCTCCGTGCTCACCGTCCCGCCCGTTTTTTCGTCTATCTCAAATATGCAGCCGTTCATCATGCATTCCGAGTCCGACAATTCAAACCGCGCGGGCATGGACGTCCTGAACCGGCTGATGACGATCTCGCTTTTCACGCCCAGAACCGACTGCTTCGGCCCGGTCATGCCGATATCGGTGATGTAGCCCGTGCCGCCGGGCAGCGCCTGATCGTCCGCCGTGAGTATATGTGTGTGCGTGCCGAAAACGGCCGACACTTTTCCGTCCAGGAAAAAGCCCATGGCGCGTTTTTCGCCGGTGGCCTCGGCGTGAAAATCCACTAGGATCACGCGGCAGTCCGCAAGCTCCGGCTCCGCCAGCGTCCTCTCGGCGCAGATAAAGGCGTTCTCCAGATTTTCGCTGATGAAAGAATTGCCCATGAGGTTCACAATGCCGACCCTGATTCTGCCCATGTCGAAAACCGTAAACCCTTTGCCCGGATTGCCTGCGGGGTAGTTCGCCGGACGGACGATATCACTCCACTCGTCCAAGAAGGCGTGAATCTCACTTCTTGAGTAGACGTGGTTGCCTGTGGTGATCACGTCTACGCCGCTGTCAAAAAGGCTTTGCGCCGATGCGGGCGTGACGCCGTTGCCGTTGGCGGAATTCTCCCCGTTGGCGACGCACAGGGCGATGTTTTTCAGCCGCTTGAAGGCGGGCAGATGCTTGCGCAGGAAATCGCAGCCGGGGGCGCCGACGACGTCTCCGATGGTTAGGATGTTCATTTATGCTCCTCTTTTTAATTTTTGTCAATTATTTTTTCTGTGCTGTTTATATATATTTAACAAATTTACCCCCCCACGTTCCCTTTTTGTGTAAAAAGTAGAATTAAATGAAAAGGTATGGACATCCACCTTTTTCGGCATTATAATTTACATACCATATTTTGAAAGGATGGTTTTTTATGAAAAAGGTACTCAGCATTCTGTTGGCGTTTTGTATGATCGTGGGCTTTGGAGCGGTTGGAACAGTGAGCGCCGGAGGGCCGATCGTGTCATACGAGGAACAGCTCGTGGCGAAAGGCATCGTTTTGCCGTTGCTCCCGTATTTTGTTGCTATGCTTGATACTAACAGGCAAGAGTTTCTTGCAGGCTTGCAGGATGGAATTTATCCCGCTACAAACACCGCTCTCGCTGCCGCGTTTGAAGCGAAATACACTGAAATAGAAACGCTTTGCAACCAAAAAGGTCTTGTTTGGGATGATCTCAACATTTACTGGGATGGCTACGTGCTTATTTTGTATGAAATGGGCAGGGACGTTTTGCAAGCAAGCGTTGATGAGATTCTGTTATCCTTTGAATCTTTATTCAATGAAACTTTCTTCAAAAGTGAATTCTTAAATAAGTTTGAAGCATTCAAGGCGGTTTTAGTAAACGGATTTGAATCTTATCTCGAATTAAGCCGTATTTTAGTAACCGAAACAGAAAAAATTGAGAACATAGAGTCATTAAAAGACGAGTTTG
This sequence comes from Oscillospiraceae bacterium, assembly GCA_009779495.1. GTDB lineage: Bacteria > Bacillota > Clostridia > Oscillospirales > Acutalibacteraceae > UBA1425. Next base: position 63,340 of record WRED01000001.1, read on the forward strand.
ATAAAGTTATTAACATTTATAAGTATAATGGTTATTCCTCTTTCAGTTTTCATCTTTTTAGAACTCCGTTTCTTAATGTTTCTGCCCCTGGAGATACCTATGCATTCGCTTTTGGAACTACTTCTTTTTCGGATGTGACAGCCGGTGTTCAGGATTTGGCGGCTCGGGTCAAGGCTCTTACAGCTAAAATTAAGTATATAGACGGCTCTGATCCTACCCCGGCACCCGACAGCATTTTCAGCTTCTTCGCAAACTTCCTGCCGGAAAGCGTCGCCACAGTAATGACCTTTATCGTAAGATACGTCTTCTTCGGTTGGCTGTGGGGACGCTGGCTATAAAAACATATCATTAAATTATTACACCTGCCGCAAGCGATATGCGTGCGGCAGGTGTTTTTTGCGCGTTTTTTACTTCGCGTAATCTATAGTGCGGCTCTCCCTGATCAGATGCACCTTGATCTGGCCGGGATACTCCAGCTCGTCCTCGATCTTCTTCACGATATCGCGGGCGACAAGCACCATCTTGTCGTCGGACACGGCGTCCGGCCTGACCATGATGCGAATCTCGCGCCCGGCCTGGATGGCGAAAGAGCGGTCCACGCCGTCGAAAGACATCGCGATCTCCTCAAGCTTCTCAAGGCGCTTGATGTAGCTCTGGACGTTCTCTCTCCTGGCGCCCGGTCTGGCGGCGGAAATCGCGTCGGCCGCCTGCACGAGGCACGCGACGATGGTTTTCGCCTCAACGTCGCCGTGGTGCGCCTGTATCGCGTGGACGACATGATCGTTCTCCTTGAACTTTTTGGCGTACTCCACGCCAAGCTCGATGTGCGAGCCGTCAAGCTCGTGGTCAAGGGCCTTGCCGATGTCGTGGAGCAGCCCGGCGCGCTTGGCGGTCTTGACGTCGGCTCCCAGCTCGGACGCCATCAGCCCGGCGATGTACGAAACCTCCAGCGAGTGCATCAGCACATTCTGCCCGAAGCTCGTGCGGTATTTCAGCTTGCCGAGCAGTTTTACGATCTCAGGATGGATGCCGTTGACGCCCGCTTCGATGAGCGAACGCTCGCCCGTCTGCTTGATGGTATGCTCGACCTCACGCGTCGCCTTGTCGAACATCTCCTCGATCCTTGCGGGATGTATGCGGCCGTCAGCGATCAGCTTTTCGATGGTCAGCCGGGCGACCTCGCGCCTTACGGGGTCAAAGCTGGAGACGGTTATCGCCTCCGGCGTGTCGTCGATGATCAGATCGACGCCTGTGATCGTCTCAAGCGTCCTGATATTGCGGCCCTCACGGCCGATGATCCTGCCCTTCATCTCGTCGTTGGGCAGCGGGACGACGGACACGGTAGCCTCGGCGGCATGATCAGCCGCGCAGCGTTGAATCGCCGTCGATATGATCTCGCGGGCCAGACTGTCGGCCTCGTCCTTGGTTCTTTGCTGGTACTCCATGATTCTGATCGCTTTTTCGTGGGTCAGATCAGACTCCAGCGACTTTAAGAGATAGTCCCTCGCCTGCTCTTTCGTGTAGCCCGAAATGCGCTCAAGCATCTCGAACTGTCCGCGCTTGACCGTTTCGATCTCCGACAGGCGGTCGTCCGCGTCCTTGATCTTTTTGTTCAGAATTTCGTCTTTTTTCTCGAGATTTTCCGACTTCTTGTCGAGACTCTCCTCTTTTTGGATGATCCTGCGCTCCTGCCGCTGAACCTCCGTGCGCCTTTCGCGCAGCTCGCGTTCCGTTTCCGTACGCTGCCTGTGGATCTCGTCCTTCGCCTCGAGGATCGCTTCTTTTTTCTTCGATTCAGCCGTGTTTATCGCTTCCGATATGATACGCTTTGCCTGCTGCGTCGCCGAACCGATCTTCGCTTCCGACGTTCTTTTCCTGTATATATTACAGAAAAAATATCCTGCGGCTCCGCCAATGGCTAAACTAATGATCGCACAAAAAACATACCACAAATTTACAGCACCTCCTGTTTTTAAAAATAGATAAAAAATTAAACGATGAACAAACCAACCGCCGCCACGCGGAATACCGCGGTAAGCAACCCTGATCTTCACCGTTCTACATTGCGAATTGCGGACTGACGCGCAGCCCAAATACACGTTTGAATATTGAAAGTGTTTTTTGTCGATTAAATAATATATATGGAAAGTGCGGACAAAAGCACCGACAATGCTCTATGTTAGACCTGACTACACACACAGGCCTATTATACACCTTAACTCCTTAAAATCATAGCAAAGAATTGCGCAAAACCCATGTATCAAAGCTTTTGCTTATTTTTTGCTGATTTTATAGTCGTTAAGGGGTATAGTTAAATCGGTGAATATCAGAAATAATGTTTTATAACGAACCACAACATTATCTAAGTTATTTTAGAACATTTTTGCGCGTTTGTCAAGACTTTTTTGGTTGAAATATAAAATTTTTCGGATTTTTATATTTTAACCATATATTTTATATGAATTTATATGAGTTCCGCAAGCTCCCCAAGATCCGCGACCGCGGCGCTCGCGCGTATCGCCGACCTTTCATACATCTCCCGCGTAGTCGCGCCGCTGAACACAAGCGCGGACGGGACTCCGTGATTCGTCGCCACCGCGATGTCCGTTTCGAGCCTGTCGCCCACGAAAGCGATCTCGTCACGCGTGCAGGAGAGATAGTCCGTGATATAGTTGACAGTCTCCGTCTCCGGCTTGCCCATCACCAGCGGCCTTTGCCCCGTCGAGGCCGCGAACATCTCAATCATCGAGCCTGTGTCCGGCATAAAACCGTCCTCCATAGGGCAGTTTTTGTCGGGGTGGGTGGCGATGTACAGCGCGCCGTTTGCGATAAAATTGGCCGCCTTGCGGATACGTTCATACGTAAGCTCCGTGTCAAACCCGAGCACGACGATGTCCGGGTCGCTATCCGTCAGCAGTATTCCCCGCTCCAAAAAAGTTTCATACAGCCGGCTGTTGCCTAAAAGATACACGCTTTTGCCCCTGTGCTCGCTTGTGATATACCGCGCCGTCACGTGGGACGACACGATGATCTTCTCCTCCCCGACATGAAAGCCCATCGAGGCCAGGTTTTCCCGGCAGCTCGACGCGCTGTTCGACGAATTGTTCGTGAAGAAGTAAAAATCTTTCCCCGCCGCGTGTACCTTTTCCGCGAATCGCCTCGCGCCTTTCAGGAGTCTGCGTCCCAGATAGAAAGTTCCGTCCATATCGACAATAAAATACCTGGTTTTAGCGAATGTTTCGTTTTGTTCCATATCGTTCTCCGTGTGTTCATTTTTTTAAATTATGATATCATTTTCATCGCGTGTTTTCAAGAAATTTTTTTGTTTATAGTTGCCGAAAAACATTGACACGCGGTTTTTCAGCATGTAGAATGATTGTAGTGATAGGTTCGTAACCGATGAATAAATATAGGAAAGGATGGATTGACATTATGCTTGCCGAAACACTGAGAAAGCTCCGCGAGGAATCCGGCTACACGCAGCAGAACGTGGCGGATTTTCTTGGCATCGACCGTTCGACATACACATACTACGAGACCGGCAACACCAGGCCCAAGGTGTCCACGCTAACCAAGCTTTCGCACATGTACGGCGTCGGGCTGGCCGAGATCGTGCCCCACAGCTACCGTGAGCCGGAGGATCTCACCGTGAGCCTTGACGAGCCGCTGCCGGATATCGGCGACGAAACGCTGCGCAGGTTCCGCGCGCTGACCAGAAAGGAGCGGGAGCTTGTCATGCTGTTCCGCGCGTGCTCGGACAAGGACACGCTGCTTGCGCAGGCGCGGGAGCTGCTGACGGTTGACGGAGAGGACGGGGATGATGAAAGCGCCGAGGGGCAGTTTTGACGAATAAAATCATACTTAGGGAGAAATGCACAATGGATACCATCAAACAACAGACGTTAAAGTTTCAAAAAGCAAGAAGCAATTTGCTGTTGGTTGTTGCTTTTTCGGCGGTAAACTTACTTTTGGCCGCTTTCAATTCTAATATTTACCTGCTCTTTTCCGCGACCGCGCCACTGTTTGTTTTTGAGATTGGCCAGGGCGCCGCCGAAGAATCGCAAAGCAGCGCTTTTTTGGTAACCGGCCTGATTATCGCGTTTTTTGTCATTGCGCTGTATTTCATCTGTTGGATTTTCGCGAAACGTCTGCGCGCTTTCATTTTAGCCGCGTTGATTTTTTTCAGTATCGACACCTTGATATTTATTTTTATCGCTTTTGCCGCCGGGTTTGAAATTTCTTATTTATTGGATATCGTTTTTCACGGCTGGATTTTGTTTTACTTGATCAAAGGTACGGCGGCGTGGGCAAAATTGCGCGGTGTCAACGCCGATGATTTTAATTTCGCCCTGCAAAAAACTGACGCGGCACCAGCGACACGATCCTGCGGTGATTTCTTAATTGAGCCGCCAGCCGATGGGGCGCAACAAAACGAATTCGCGGACCACGTAACAAGCCCGTTGCGGGCCGATGACAAAAAGGGCCGCGTTTTAATTTCAGCTAATTACGAAGGTCTGCAAATCAGCATGAAGCGCACACGGGGATTGACAGAGTTGATTGTTGACGGATATGTTTATGATGAAATTAAAGGAACCGTCGAAGTCGAATATTCGTTAACGGCGAATTTGCAGGACAAAAAAATTGTAGGTATGTATCGGTCACATATGTTTCTTTATGTCAATGATGTGTTGGCCGCAAAAAAGCTAAGACTATATTGAGTTGATAAATCATTTAAAATGACGCGACTGGACTATTCTTTACGGGAGGACTGGCTTTAGTCTCTCCCGTTCTTTTTATTGTCACATTCTGCCAAAAACGAACAGCCCTCGCACCCCGCGCAGCCACCCCTGCCCGCTTTCCTGTCTTTGTGCAGCTTTCGCACAATCAGGATCACTAGCAGCAGCAGTCCCGCGCTGATGAGGACGGTCGCTAGGTTGTCGGATAAAAAAGCAAGCATTATACTTCCCCTTTGTTCGGTTTAAAAATTACGTACAGGAAAAACGCCGTGACAAACAACGCCGCAACGCTTCCAAGCCCGAATGTTCCATTGCCTAGACTCGCGAACTGGTAAATGCAGAGCGACACGGCATAGGCGAAGCCTGTCTGGTACGCGAGGGCGAACAGCGTCCATTTCGCGCTGTTCATTTCACGGCGGATCGCTCCGACAGCCGCGGCGCAGGGCGTGCAAAGCAGGTTGAACACCAAAAACGAATACGCCGAGGCCGCCGTGAACAGCGACGCGGCCGCTTGCGATGCGGTCACCTGCGACGCGGTCGCCTGCTCCGTCTCCGCGCCCTCAAGCAACACACCAAGGGTGCTGACGACATTCTCTTTCGCGGCCAGCCCTGTAAAGGTCGCCACAGCAGACTGCCAGTTTCCGAAGCCCAACGGCGCGAAGAACCACGCTACCGCGCCGCCGGCTTTTGACAAAAGTCCCTGGCTCAGGTCACTGACCATGGTAAATCGTCCGCCGACAAAGCCGAAATTGTATGTAAACCAGATCACCATCGCAGACAGCAGGATCAGCGTTCCGGCCTTTTTGATAAAAGACCAGCCGCGCTCCCATGTGCTGCGCAAAAGGTTTTTGAGCGGAGGCATGTGGTAGGCGGGAAGCTCCATCACAAACGGAGCTGGCTTGCCGCGCAGCAGCCTTGTTTTTTTCAGGATAAGCCCCGAAATCACGATGGAAGCGATTCCTATGAAGTACGCGCTCGGCCCAACCCACCACGCGCCGCCGAACAGCGAAGCGGCTATCAGCGCGATGAGCGGCAGCTTCGCCGAGCACGGCATGAACGAGGTTGTGATCACGGTCATGCGGCGGTCCTGCTCGTTCTCAATGGTCCGCGACGCCATGATGCCCGGCACGCTGCACCCTGTTCCCACAAGCATGGGGATGAACGACTTGCCCGACAGCCCGAATCGCCGGAAAATCTTGTCGAGAATAAAGGCTATGCGCGACATGTAGCCGCAGGACTCCAAAAACGCCAAGATAAAGAACAATACAAAAATCTGCGGAACGAAGCCCAGTACCGAGCCGACGCCCGCGAGCATACCGTCCAGTATCAGGCTCTGAAGCCATCCGGCCGCGTTGACGTTTGTCAGGAAGCTCCCGGCGGCATCGGGAATCATTTGCCCCAACAGCACACCGTTTATCCAGCCCGACGCCCAGCCGCCCACGGCCGTTACCGAGATAAAATACACCAAAAACATAATGACCGCAAAAATCGGCAGAGCCAAAAAGCGGTTTGTGAGGATGCTGTCTATGCGGTCGGAGGCTCCCAAGCGGTTTCTCTGCTTGCGTTTCAGGCAATGCTTCACGATAGACTCTATGTAGTTGTAGCGCTCGTTGGCGATGATGCTTTCCGCGTCGTCGTCCATCTGCGTCTCGCACTTTTTAATGTCGCGCTCAATGTGCCCGAGAATATTTCTATCGACTTTAAGCGACTGAACGATCTTTTTGTCACGCTCGAACAGCTTTATGGCGTAAAAACGCTGGCGGTTTTCGGGCAGGTCATGCAGCACGGCCTCCTCGATGTGCGCCAAAGCGTGCTCGACGCTGCCGGAAAAAACAGGTCCCGGAGGCGTTGTTTTTCGCGCATTCGCCGCCCGGACAGCCGCCTGCGCCGCTTCGTCCACACCCGTGCCCCTGAGCGCCGACACGCGGATTATTTCACAGCCCAGCTCGATGGACAGCTTGTCAATGTCGATCAGGTCGCCTTTTTTTTCCACCACATCCATCATGTTGAGCGCGATGACGACAGGGATGTCCAACTCCCTGAGCTGCGTCGTCAGGTAGAGATTGCGCTCCAGGTTCGTGCCGTCAACGAGGTTCAAAATCGCGTCGGGGCGCCCGTTCATCAGATAGTCGCGCGCGAGGGACTCCTCCATGGTGTACGGCGACAGGGAATAGGCGCCCGGCAGGTCGATGAGCACGACGTTCCGATCGCCCTTGAGCCTCCCCTCTTTTTTCTCAACAGTAACGCCCGGCCAATTCCCGACAAATTGATTGGAGCCGGTCAGCGCGTTGAACATGGTGGTTTTTCCGCTGTTGGGGTTGCCTGCCAGCGCGATCTTGATGGCCATGTGTTTTTTCACCTCCTGCGCGATTTGTCGGTTAGCTTAGGCTAACTCGCGGGCAATAAATTGCAGTCATTCGATTTCGATCATTTCGGCGTCGGACTTTCGCAGAGACAGCTGATAGCCCCGGACGTTGACCTCAATGGGATCTCCCAGCGGCGCCACCCTGCGGATCAATATTTCAACGCCTTTCGTCACGCCCATATCCATGATCCGGCGGCGCACAGCGCCCTCGCCGTACAGCTTCTTTACCTTGACGGCGTCCCCGATTTTAGCTGATCTTAGGGTTTTCATATGTCTGATCCACTCCCCCGATTGCTTTTATGAGTGTTGCTTTGCGCGTTGGTTAGCAATCGCTAACTCTATATTACTATCATAGCACGGTTTACGCGCGATGTCAACCGCTTTTTAAAAAAGAGTCTTATAGCAGTTCCACATAACGGAGAAAGTAAAAAGAAAAAATTTGCAAATATTTCCAAAAAACTTATTGACATTTTTTCTCGTATATGGTAATATCTTAATGCAATATGAAAGCGGAGGTAATAAAAATGGGAAAAATATTCAAGGTCCTTTTAGCGGAGGAAGGAAACGAGTTCGGGCAGGGCTGCGCGGGCGTACTGCGCGCGGCCGGGTATGAGGTGTCGCTAGTGTTAAAGGACGGCACGGAAATCGTCGGCAACATCGAGAGGCTCGCCCCTGACGTCCTGATTATGGACACGTTTATGGCAAGACTTGACGCCCTTGGGGTCTTAAAGGCGCTTCGCTCCATGAACATCAAGAAACCGCTGATCATCGTCATGTCCAGCGTGGACAACTCGCGGCTTGAGCAGGAGATTCTGGCGGCGGGCGCGGACTATTACGTACTCAAGCCTTTCGAGACGGAGGTGCTCGCCGAGCGCGTCACGCAACTCACTGGCTGGACAAACAAGCCGCCGGAAAAAATCCCGTCATACGGCGGTTCAGGCGCGAACGATCTGGAGATACTGGTGTCGGAAATCATGCACCAGATCGGCGTTCCCGCCCACATAAAGGGATATCAGTATCTGCGCGAGGCAATCATTTTATCCATTGAGAACAATGAGATGATGAGTTCCGTGACAAAGGTATTATACCCGACCGTGGCAAAGACATACAAGACCACCTCATCCAGAGTCGAGCGCGCCATCCGCCATGCCATCGAGGTTGCGTGGGACAGGGGCGACGTAGACGTTTTAAGCTCTTATTTCGGTTACACGATCCAGAATAGCCGGGGCAAACCCACCAACTCCGAATTCATCGCGATGATCAGCGACAAACTCAGGCTGAGGCTGAAATCGGCCTAGCCGATCGGAATTAGGCGTTGGGCGGCGTGCTTTCTCCTGATCCCTGACAATTAATAAAATCCACCTCTTTTTAGGGAGGTGGATTTTTATTCGTGTTGGAGGTAGCCTGCCCCAACGCCTGATTCCTAAAACCTAATTACTCTGTAATCGCAATAACAGCGCCTGAACCGACAGTCCTGCCGCCCTCGCGGATAGCGAAACGGAGACCCTTTTCAATGGCGATGGGGGTGATCAGCTCAACATCCATCTCGATGTTGTCGCCGGGCATACACATTTCAACGCCCGCCGGAAGGGAGATAACGCCCGTAACGTCCGTCGTCCTGAAATAGAACTGGGGACGATAGTTGTTGAAGAACGGCGTGTGACGTCCGCCTTCATCCTTGGAAAGGACGTAAACCTGACCCTGGAACTTCGTCAAAGGCTTGATTGAGTTGGGCTTCGCGAGAACCTGGCCGCGCTCAATCTCAGTTCTCTGTACGCCGCGAAGCAGGCAGCCGATATTGTCGCCGGCCTCAGCGTAGTCAAGGATCTTGCGGAACATTTCGATGCCCGTGCAGACGGACTTTCTCTTCTCCTCGGTAAGTCCGACGATCTCGACTTCCTCACCCGTTTTAAGCTGGCCGCGCTCAACTCTGCCCGTGGCAACCGTGCCACGCCCAGTGATGGTGAAAACGTCCTCGACCGGCATCAGGAAAGGCAGGTCAGCCTTACGCTCGGGCGTCGGGATATAGCTGTCAACAGCGTCCATCAGCTCCCAAATGCACTTGATCTCGGGAGCGTCCACGTCGCCGCCGTTGTACTCAAGGGCGTGCAGAGCGGAGCCCTGGATGATCGGGGTATCGTCGCCGGGGAACTCATACTCGGAAAGAGTCTCACGGATCTCCATCTCGACAAGCTCAAGCAGCTCGGGATCGTCAACTTGATCGCACTTGTTCATGAAAACAACGATATAGGGCACGCCGACCTGACGGGCAAGCAGAAGATGCTCTTTCGTCTGGGCCATGGGACCGTCCGTCGCCGCGATAACAAGAACCGCGCCGTCCATCTGCGCCGCGCCGGTGATCATGTTCTTGATGTAGTCGGCGTGGCCGGGGCAGTCAACGTGAGCGTAGTGACGGGCGTCCGTCTGATACTCCACGTGAGCGGTGTTGATCGTAATGCCGCGCTCCCTCTCTTCGGGGGCCTTGTCGATGTTCGCGTAATCTACGAACGCCGCGCCGCCTTTCATCGCGAGGGTCTTGGTGATCGCGGCCGTGAGCGTCGTCTTGCCATGGTCAACGTGACCGATGGTGCCGATGTTTACGTGGGGTTTGTTTCTGTCAAATTTTGCTTTTGCCATTAAATTTATCCTCCTTTGTGGTAGAAAAATGTTTTTTTGTTCTCTAAACATGGAGCGCGTCAAAACGCTCTAGATTATTCTATCAACTTTCGGCCGCAATTTCAAGTCTTTTTTGAAATATTCTTAGCCAACCGGCAACTTTTACTACGGCCTTTCGCTGACGATTGATTCGGAAACCGACTTCGGAACCACCGTATAATGGCTGGGCTCCATCGAATACTGTCCCCTGCCCTGGGTTTTTGAGCGCAGGGCCGTGGCGTATCCGAACATCGTCGAAAGCGGGATATCGGCGTTGATCTGAACGATGCCCATGCGGTTTTCCGTGCCGGAGATCGCGCCCCGGCGGGAGTTGATGTCCCCGATAACATCGCCCATATAATCGTCGGGCACGGTGACGGACACTTTCATAATCGGCTCCAGCAGGACAGGCGCGGCCTTTTTCATCGCGTCCTTAAACGCCATGGAACCGGCCAGCTTGAAAGCAAGCTCCGAGGAGTCCACCTCGTGGTACGAGCCGTCGTACAGCGTCACTTTCACGTCTACGACGTTGAACCCGGCCAGTACGCCCGAAAGCATGGCGCCCTTGATTCCTGTCTCGACGGGATTGATATACTCTTTCGGGATGACGCCTCCGGTGATCGCGTTGACGAATTCGAAGCCCTGTCCCGGGTTCGGCTCTATCCTGATCTTGACGTGGCCGTACTGCCCGTGCCCGCCCGACTGACGGGCGTACTTCGTATCGCTTTCGGCGATCTGCGTAATGGTCTCGCGGAAAGCGACCTGCGGCTTTCCGACGTTGGCTTCAACCTTGAATTCGCGCAGCATCCGGTCAACGATGATCTCCAGGTGCAGCTCGCCCATTCCCGCGATGATGGTCTGACCCGTTTCCTCGTCGGTATACGCCTTGAAAGTCGGATCCTCCTCCGCCAGCTTTTGCAGCGCGATGCCCATCTTTTCCTGCCCGGCCTTTGTCTTAGGCTCTATGGCCACGCGGATGACCGGCTCAGGGAAGACCATGGACTCCAGCACGACGGGATGTCTCGCGTCGCACAGGGTATCGCCCGTGGTGGTGTTTTTCAGGCCGATGGTAGCCGCGATGTCGCCTGCGTAAACGCAGTCGATATCCTGCCGGTGGTTTGAGTGCATTTGCAGGATGCGTCCCAGCCGCTCGTTCTGATCCTTTGTGGAGTTATAGACCGTACTGCCCGTTTCGGCCGAGCCGGAGTATACGCGGAAGAACGCGAGCTTTCCGACGAACGGGTCGGTGGCTATCTTGAACGCCAAGGCCGAGAACGGCTCACTGTCGCTCGACTCGCGGATCTCTTCCCTGTCGTTCTTAGGATTGACGCCCTTTATCGCTTCAACGTCCGTCGGCGCGGGCATGTAATCCACGATGGCGTCAAGCAGAAGCTGTACGCCCTTGTTGCGGTAGGACGTCCCGCATACGACGGGCACCATGAGGTTCGCCAGCGTCGCCTTGCGGATGCACGTTTTAATTTCGTCCACCGTCGGCTCCTCACCCTCGAGAAACTTGTTGAGGATCTCGTCGTCCTGCTCCGCAACGTGCTCGATAAGCTCGGCGCGGTATTTTACCGCAAGCTCCATCAGATCCTCCGGGATGTCCTCGTCGCGGACGTCAAGCCCGACGTCGTCATAATATACCTCGGCGCGCATTTCGACCAGGTCAACGATCCCCTTGAAGTCCGCCTCCACGCCGATGGGTATCTGTATCGGCACGGCGTTGCACTTCAGGCGGTCTTTCATCATGGCGACGACGTTGAAAAAGTCAGCGCCCATGATGTCCATCTTGTTGACGTAGGCCATGCGCGGCACGCTGTACTTGTCGGCCTGCCTCCAGACCGTCTCGGACTGCGGCTCGACCCCGCCCTTGGCGCAGAGCACCGTCACAGAGCCGTCAAGCACCCGAAGCGAGCGCTCAACCTCCACCGTGAAATCGACGTGGCCCGGCGTGTCAATGATGTTGATGCGGTAATCCTTCCAAAAGCAAGTGGTCGCGGCGGACGTGATGGTTATGCCTCTCTCCTGCTCCTGCTCCATCCAGTCCATCGTGGCGGCGCCGTCGTGCACCTCGCCCAGCTTATGCGTTTTTCCGGTATAGAAAAGGATACGCTCGGAGGTAGTCGTCTTACCGGCGTCAATGTGGGCCATAATCCCTATATTTCTTGTGCGCTCAAGCGATACTTGCCTTGGCATGTTGTCCTCCGTATTTCTAAATTAACAATTCATAAATTGCGATACAGCCGCTTTACCAGCGGAAATGCGCAAACGCCTTGTTGGCTTCCGCCATCTTGTGCGTGTCCTCGCGCTTCTTGAACGACGCGCCTGTGGAATTGCAGGCGTCAACGATCTCATTGGCGAGTCTTTCTTTCATCGTTCTTTCCGAACGGTTACGGGCGTACAGCGTGATCCAGCGCAGACCTAAAGTCTGCCGTCTTTCAGGGCGCACGTCAATGGGCACCTGATAGGTCGCTCCGCCGACGCGGCGAGCCTTGACCTCCAAAAGCGGCATGACGTTTTCCATCGCGGCTTCAAAGGTCTCCAGCGGATCCTTGCCGGTTTTTTCTCTGATGATGTCGAACGCGTCGTAGACGATCCTTTGGGCGACGCCCTTTTTGCCGTCGTACATCACGCTGTTCACCAAACGGGTTACGAGTTTTGAGTTGTAAAGCGGATCTGGCAAAACATCACGTTTTGCTATCTGGCCTCTTCTTGGCACTTCGCTTCCCTCCTTCATAAAGATGAGTTCATAGGTACTCGAGTGACAAAATTCCCGTGGCGCCAACGGAGGCGTGTTATATAACAGTATATATAGACACTCTCACATCGGTTCAGCAATATTCATATTTCAAATCATACACCTTAACGACTATAAAATATGATTTTAAGGAGTTAAGGAGTATTGTATTGCCGCAAACGCGCACAAAACACGCGTTCCATAGCCGTTACACTAAAACGGCCGTATTTGCCTGCAAGAAGATTCTGTCTGATTTGAGTTTGCTCCTGCGGCTTACTTCTTCGCCGCCTTGGGTCTCTTCGCGCCGTACTTGGAACGGGCCTGCATCCTGCCGCTGACGCCCTGTGTATCGAGCGTGCCGCGGATGATGTGGTAACGCACGCCGGGCAGATCCTTAACGCGTCCGCCGCGGATGAGGACGACCGAGTGCTCCTGCAGGTTGTGGCCGACGCCGGGGATATAGGCCGAAACCTCGATCCCGTTTGAGAGCCTAACCCTGGCGATCTTGCGAAGAGCCGAGTTGGGCTTCTTCGGGGTAGCCGTCTTGACCGCCGTGCACACACCGCGCTTTTGCGGGGACTCCGCGTCTGTAACGATGTTTTTCTTGGAGTTCAAGCCCTTGAGCAGCGCGGGAGCTTTCGCCTTTTTCTCGTGAGTTTCCCTGCCGTGTCTGACAAGTTGATTAAAGGTTGGCAAGCAACGCATCTCCTTTCTTCTATATTTGATTTATAATCATGCGTTCGGATTTGCCCGAAAGCCGATTAACAAAAGCCGGAAAGTATTTTAGCACTTATTTTGACAGTTGTCAAGTTTTTTTGTGAATTATGTCATTACGACCTTAAAACGCGCGTTCAGCTCGTCAAGGTAATCATGCGCCGCGACCGCCGTCGTCTCAAGCTCAACATTGCCGTAGCACTTCATGCCCGTGCCCGAGGGCAGGAGCTTGCCGATGATCACGTTCTCCTTGAGTCCCAAAAGCGGGTCGGACTTGCCCTTGATGGCGGCGTCGGTGAGCACCCTCGTGGTCTCCTGGAAAGACGCGGCCGACAGGAAAGATTCCGTCGCCAGCGACGCTTTCGTGATGCCCATCAGCGTCGGCGCCCATGTGGCTACGACTGGCTCCGTGCCGTCCTCCTCGGCTTTCCGAATAACGGCCTCGTTGGCCTCGTGAAACTCGCGCTTTTCAACGACTGCGCCGGGCAGCAGATCCGTGAAGCCCGGATCGACGACCTTGATCTTGCGCATCATCTGACGGACGATGACCTCGATATGCTTATCGTTTATATCGACGCCCTGCAGGCGGTAGGTCCTCTGCACCTCGCGGATCAGATAGTCGTGAACGGCGTTGACGCCCAATACCGCCAGCACGTCATGGGGATTCAGCGCGCCCTCGGTGATGGTCTCGCCCTTCGCGACAGACTGCCCCTCCTCAACCCTTGTGCGGAAACCGTAGGGAATCATATAGGTTCTCTCGTCGGTCTCGTCCTCGGTGTTTGTGACAACAACGTGCTTCGACTTCTTGATCTCCCTGAAAGACACCTTGCCGGAAATTTCGGACATAATCGCCAGGGTTTTCGGCTTGCGCGCCTCGAACAGCTCCTCGACTCTGGGCAGACCCGCCGTGATGTCGGACTGATCCTTCGCGCCGCCGGTGTGGAAAGTTCTCATGGTGAGCTGGGTACCCGGCTCGCCGATGGACTGCGCCGCAATGATGCCGACGGCCTCGCCCACCGTCACGGGTTCGCCCGTGGCAAGGTTCGTCCCGTAACAGCGGATGCACACGCCGTGCTCCGACTCGCAGGACAGCAGCGAGCGTATCTTCACGCTGGCTTTGGCATCCTTGTCCAAAAGCCCCGCCGCTTTGTCGCGCTCGTAGTATTTCTGAGCGAACTCCGCCACTCTTTCCGCGTCGGATTCCGTCATCATCTGATCGTTTCGCATGACTGTATCGCCCGTGTCGCGGTCCACATAGTTGTCCAGCAGGAAACGTCCCGTAAGCCGCTCGGCCAGTCCAACGATCCTGCGGTTGCCGTCGAAGATATCGTATACATTGATACCGTCGCTGCAATGGCAGTCCTCTTCGCGGATGATGACGTCTTGGGAGACGTCTACCAAACGGCGGGTCAGGTAGCCTGAGTCGGCTGTACGCAAGGCCGTATCGGCCAGTCCCTTTCTGGCGCCGCGGGACGAGATGAAGTATTCGAGTATATTCAGCCCCTCGCGGTAGTTGGAGCGGATCGGCACCTCAATGGTGCGGCCGGCGGTATTGGCGATAAGCCCGCGCATTCCGGCAAGCTGCCGCAGCTGCGAGTCGTTGCCGCGCGCGCCGGACTTAAGCATCATGTTGATGGGGTTGAATTCGTCGAAGTTTTCCTTGAGAGCCGCCGCGACCTCCTTGGTACAGGCCTCCCACGTCTCAATCACGCGGTCGGAACGCTCGTCGTTGGAGATCAGGCCGCGCTCATAGTTTTTGCGGATCTTCGCGATTTTTTCCTCCGCCCGCTCAATCATCTCGCGCTTCTGCGGCGGGATCGTCGCATCGCTGACGGCGACGGTTATGCCGCTGCGGGTGGAATAGCGATAGCCCTGGTTCTTGATTTTATCGAGCACGTCAGCAGCGATTGAGGTGCCGTGCACGCGTATACATTTATCAATGATCTTGCCCAGCATAGTCTTATTGACCAAAAAGTCGATCTCCGGCTTGAAAGCGTTTTCGGGGTCTGAACGGTCTACGAAGCCCAGGTCCTGCGGGATCGGCTCGTTAAAGATCACGCGGCCCAACGTCGTCTCAAGCAGTCGCTTTTGCATGACGCCGTTTATTTCTTTCTTGATCTGAATCTTGCAAAGGGCGTGGAGACCCAAGTCGCCCTCGTCGTATGCCATGACCGCCTCATTCACGTCACGGAACACCTTGCCCTCACCCACTTCGCCGGGCTTGACCATGGTGAGGTAATAGGAGCCAAGCACCATGTCCTGCGTCGGCACGGTGACGGGACGCCCGTCGGAGGGCTTGAGCAGGTTGTTGGCGGCGAGCATGAGGAAACGCGCCTCCGCCTGAGCCTCTGCGGAAAGGGGCACGTGCACGGCCATCTGGTCGCCGTCAAAGTCGGCGTTGAAAGCGGTGCATACAAGCGGGTGAAGCTTTATCGCCCTGCCCTCGACGAGCACCGGCTCAAAGGCCTGAATGCCAAGCCTGTGGAGCGTCGGCGCGCGGTTGAGCATGACGGGGTGATCCTTTATGACGATTTCCAGCGCGTCCCACACCTGCGGGCGCGAACGCTCAACCATCTTGCGGGCGGACTTGACGTTGCCGGCAACCTCCGTCTCCACGAGCCGCTTCATGACAAAAGGCTTGAACAGCTCCAGCGCCATTTCTTTCGGTAGGCCGCACTGATACAGTTTAAGCTCCGGTCCGACGACGATGACCGAACGCCCCGAATAGTCAACGCGCTTGCCCAAAAGGTTCTGCCTGAAACGCCCCTGCTTGCCCTTGAGCATGTCGGACAGGGATTTCAGGGCGCGGTTTGACGGGCCGGTCACATGGCGGCCGCGCCTGCCGTTATCGATGAGGGCGTCCACCGCCTCCTGGAGCATACGCTTTTCGTTGCGGACGATGATCTCGGGCGCGCCAAGCTCAAGCAGCTTTTGCAGGCGGTTGTTTCTGTTGATGACCCTCCTGTACAGGTCGTTGAGGTCGGACGTGGCGAAACGTCCGCCGTCGAGCTGCACCATGGGGCGGATGTCGGGCGGTATGACGGGGATGGCGTCGAGGATCATCCACTCCGGGCGGTTGCCCGAATGACGGAAAGCCTCCACCACCTCAAGCCTTTTAAGAGCCTTGGCCTTTTTCTGGCCGGAGCTGTTTTCCATTTCCGCGCGAAGCTCCTCGGACAACCTGTCAAGGTCGATCTCGGCCAAAAGCTCCTTGATCGCCTCGGCGCCCATGCCGACGCGGAAATCGTCCTCATAACGCTCACGGAACTCGGCGCATTCCTTTTCGTCAAGCGTCTGGTATTTTTGCAGCGGCGTATCGCCCGGATCGATCACGATATACATCGCGAAGTAGAGAACCTTCTCGAGATTGCGCGGGGAAACGTCAAGGATGATTCCCATGCGCGACGGAATCCCCTTGAAGTACCATATATGGGACACAGGCGCGGCCAGCGCGATATGACCCATGCGCTCACGCCGTACTTTCGACTTTGTGATGGTCACGCCGCACCGCTCGCAGACCTTATCCTTGTAGCGCATACGCTTATATTTTCCGCAGTGGCATTCCCAGTCCTTTGTCGGGCCGAAGATACGTTCGCAGAAAAGGCCGTCCTTTTCGGGCTTTAATGTGCGGTAATTTATCGTTTCGGGCTTTTTGACCTCGCCGTAAGACCATTCCCTGATTTTATCGGGCGACGCGAGACCGATCCTGATCGATTCAAAGGATATATTTTCCATTAGGCAGGCTCCTTTTCTTCAACTGGATTTTGCGCGGTTCTGTCTGTTAATTGTTCATTATTCGTCAGCATCTTCTGTATATTCATCGTCAAGATAATCCTGATTCTCCTCGTCGTCGACGTATTCATCGTCGAACTCATCGTCCCCGAACTCCTCGTCGTCCTCGTCGTCGAAGAGCGGGTCGCCGTTTTCATCCTCCATGGAAAATCCGGCCGCCCTGTCGGCGTCGTTGACATTGCGGAACGCCTTGTCGTCCGAAACGGTGAAGCCGTAATCCTCGCCGTCGAAATTCTGCTTGAGGTCGATCTCTTCGCCGTCGCCGTCCAGCACGCTTACGTCAAGCGCGAGCGATTGCAGTTCCTTTATAAGGACCTTGAAAGATTCGGGTATGCCGGGCTTTGGCACGTTCTTGCCCTTGACGATAGCCTCGTAGGTTTTGACGCGCCCGACAACGTCGTCGGACTTCACGGTCAGAATCTCCTGCAGGGTGTACGCCGCGCCGTAGGCCTCAAGCGCCCACACCTCCATCTCCCCGAAGCGCTGCCCTCCGAACTGCGCTTTACCGCCCAAGGGCTGCTGCGTCACCAGCGAGTAGGGTCCTGTGGAACGGGCGTGAATCTTATCGTCAACCAAATGGAGCAGCTTGAGGAAGTACATGACTCCCACGGTTATCGGCGCGTCGAACTTGCGCCCCGTGCGCCCGTCTATCATCTCCGACTTGCCGTCCTCGCGAAGCCCCGCCTCGCGAAGCGCCTCGCGTATATCCTCCTCATGGGCGCCGTCGAACACAGGCGTCATGACCTTGAGTCCCAGATGCCTCGCGGCGAATCCCAAATGAACCTCAAGCACCTGCCCGATGTTCATCCGGGGGGGAACGCCCAGCGGGTTCAGCACAATGTCAAGCGGCGTTCCGTCGGGCAGGAAAGGCATATCCTCCTGCGGAAGTATGCACGACACAACGCCCTTGTTGCCGTGACGCCCCGCCATCTTGTCTCCCACGGACAGCTTGCGCTTTTGGGCGATGTAACAGCGCACGACCTTGTTCACGCCGGGTGACAGCTCGTCGCTGTTTTCCCGCGTGAACACCTCTACCTTGACGACGATGCCGTACTGCCCGTGCGGCACGCGCAGGGACGTATCCCTGACCTCCTTGGCCTTTTCGCCGAATATCGCGCGCAGGAGCCTTTCCTCAGCCGTCAGCTCGGTTTCACCTTTCGGCGTGACCTTGCCGACAAGTATATCGCCCGAATGCACCTCCGCGCCGATACGGATAATGCCGCGCTCGTCAAGGTCGCTCAAAGCGTCGTCACCGACGTTGGGTATGTCGCGCGTAATATCCTCGGCCCCCAGCTTCGTATCTCTCGCCTCGACCTCGTGCTCCTCGATATGGATCGAGGTGTATATGTCGTCGCGCACCAGTTTTTCGTTGATGAGGACGGCGTCCTCGTAGTTATAGCCCTCCCACGTCATGAAGCCGATCAGGGCGTTGCGGCCTAAGCTGATTTCTCCCTTATCCGTCGCGGGTCCGTCCGCGATGACCTGTTTTGCCCTTACCGTCCGGCCGATCTCCACCACGGGCCTCTGATTGATACACGTGCCCTGGTTTGAACCCAGGAACTTGATCAGCTCATATTTATCCGTGCCGCCGTCCCCGCGCTGTATCTCAATGAGGTCTGCGCTCACATGGGTCACGACACCCGCGTTTTTCGCAAGCACCGCGACGCCTGAATCGACGGCTGCCTTGTATTCCATGCCTGTGCCGACTAACGGAGCTTCCGTCCTGAGAAGCGGCACGGCCTGCCTTTGCATGTTCGAGCCCATCAGGGCGCGGTTCGCGTCGTCGTTTTCAAGGAAAGGGATCATCGCCGTGGCGACCGACACGACCATCTTCGGCGAAACGTCCATGTAGTCGGCCTGCTCGCGGGGCACTTCCACGAACTCGTCGCGGTGACGGGCGATGATACGCTTGTTTTTGAAGCGGCCCTCCTCGTCCAGCGGTTCGTTCGCCTGCGCGACGACGAAGTGGTCCTCCACGTCGGCGGTCATGTATTCGACCTCGCCTATCACGCGGCCGCTCTCCTTGTCGACCTTGCGGAACGGCGCTTCTATAAAGCCGTACTCGTTGATTTTCGCGAAAGTGGCCAGATACGATATCAAACCGATGTTCGGGCCTTCCGGCGTCTCAATGGGGCACATACGGCCATAATGGCTGTAGTGCACATCGCGAACCTCGAAGCCCGCGCGGTCCCTCGAAAGTCCGCCGGGACCCAGGGCCGACAGGCGGCGCTTATGCGTAAGCTCCGCCAGCGGGTTCGTCTGATCCATGAACTGCGAAAGCGGCGACGAGCCGAAGAATTCCTTGATGGCCATCTGCACGGGGCGGATGTTGATCAGCGTCTGAAGCGTGATCTTGTCGTCGCCCTCCTGCGCCTGAAGCGTCATGCGCTCACGGACGACCCTCTCCATTCTGGCGATACCGATGCGGAACTGGTTTTGCAGCAGCTCGCCCACAGAGCGGATGCGGCGGTTACCCAGATGGTCGATGTCGTCCAGATCGCCGATGCCGTTGGCCAAACAGTTGATATAATTGACGGACGCCAAAATGTCGTCCACGATGATATGCTTCGGGATCAGATCGTCACAGCGCGCGCGCATGATTTCAAGCAGCTCTTTGTCCGAGCCCTCAAAGCCGTCGATGATCTCGTGCAGTACGCTTGCGCGGACCTTTTCGTTTATGGCGTTGTCAAGCAGATCCTCTTTCGTGATACCCTCGGGCATGAACGGCAGCGGATCGACCATGCCGTTGGAAGCAACGCGTATCTCGCGGTTCTCCGAAATCACCGTCAGGGAAATCACGCCGGACTGCTCTATTTCATACGCCTTTTCACGGCTGACGACCTCGCTTTCTTCAGCCAGGACCTCGCCCGTATAGGGATGAACCACAGCGGCAGCCAACTGATAGCCCGCGATACGCGCCGATATCGCCAGCTTCTTGTTATACTTGTAACGGCCGACGCGGGAAATATCGTAGCGGTACGGGTCAAAAAAGAGGTTCTCGATGTGCTGCTGGGCGGTCTCTAACGTCACCGGCTCACCGGGGCGGAGCTTTTTGAACACCTCCATCAGGGCCTCTTCGGTGTTCTTCGTTTCGTCCTTGTCCAGCGTGGCCTTGATACGGTCATCGTCGCCGAAAAAATCGAGTATATCGGCGTCTGAGTCAAGGCCCAGCGCCCTGATGAACGTCGTGATAAAAATCTTTCTGTTTTTGTCGATACGGACGTAGTAAACGTCGTTTGAGTCGGTTTCATACTCAAGCCACGCGCCGCGGTTGGGGTTTATGGTGCTGGTGAACAGCCGGATGCCGGTCTTGTCGTGGCTCATGTCAAAATAAACGCCCGGCGAACGGACAAGCTGGGATACGATAACGCGCTCGGCGCCGTTGATGACGAAAGTTCCGCTATCGGTCATGATGGGAAAATCCCCCATGTAGACCTCGCTCTCCTTGATTGCTCCCGTCTCGACGTTCAAGAGACGCGCCGTCACGCGCATCGGAGCAGCATATGTCGCGTCACGCTCCTTGCACTCGCGCACCGTGTACTTCGGCTTGTCGTCGATCCTGTAATCGACGAAGTTCAGCACCCAGTTCCCGGTATAGTCCCTGATCTCCGCGGTGTCCCGGAAAACCTCCCGAAGCCCCGTATCGAGAAACCATCCGTAGGAATCCTTCTGCACCTCGATGAGGTTCGGCATGTCCATGACCTCGCCGATTTTTCCGAAATTCATACGGACAACGTCGTCACGCACGACTGGAACAACTTGCATAAGCTTTCACTCCGTTCTTTTTTATCATCAAAAAAGCATCAAAAGCCGAAAAAATTTTTTTCGAAAAAAGTGGAAAATCGTTGATTTTACAGGCGTCCGCGCATGTCTCTGCTGTACCTGATTTCTAAAAGCGCGACATACGTCCATTATGACAATATGTTTTTTTATTATAGTCGTTTTAGATGTCCATGTCAAGCTTTTTTTTGATTTTTTTGCTTATATTTTACCTTAATATCTTTGAAATGTGCTTTTTGTGTCTCTCATTTTTCCTTGTCGGAAGTAACATTTTCTTTTTTGCCGCATAAGCTGTATTGCGGACGTTTTTGACTGTTTTTCGTGAAATATACAACTTGTCCGGGTGTTTCAAAAAGTCTTATTTATTACTAGGGAAAGGTCGGTGGCGTCCATGCGTTATGACATAACAGCGTTTCCTGCCGGCTCGCAGCCGGAAGTAACTGCCGTGCTTACGGGAACCGGCCGCGCGCCGCATCTTCACGGAAGCGTCAAGCTTTATCCGTGGATCAAGGGTACACTGGTCAAGGCGGAGCTTGTCAACCTGCCCGGCGATTGCGTGATGCGTATTGGCGGCAAAAACGGGGCGCCGCTCTTTGACGCGCGTTCAAACGACGGATATTGCTTTACGGCGGTCTACACCGATCGGTTTTGTCCGGCGGAGGCGGTTGGCGAAAGCGTGTTTATCGAGGACGGAGACGGCGTCGCCGGGAAAGGCAACTGTCAATTTAACTAAAACTTGCAGAAACGATTTGTGTATTATTTTTTTTGCTTTCAGAAACAATTTATGGTATAATATATTTATCCGAAACTGAAAGGACTTTTTAATATGAAAAAAACGTGGAAATCCCTTTTGGCAGTCATTTTAGCGGCAAGCGTACTGTTCGGCGCGGCGGCGGTCGCTGTCCGCGCGGCCGAGCCGGATTCTTCCGGCAGTTCCTCTCTCTTCGACTACATAGGCGACTTAGGCTCTAAGAAAACGCAGGCAAGCCTGCTTAACAGAATCAGTAACTTCTTTATCAACGACTTTCTGCTGAGGGCTATCGCGATGTTCATCCCCCGCTCCCCCGACACCATGAAGCTCCAGGATTTCGACCTGGAAAAGTACGGCGGCTTCTATCAGGGTCACGACGAGTTTATCGGCGAGCCGCAGGAGGGTAATGTCTGGCGGCTGGGTTATGATAAAAAGTCGGTTCTCCCCGATGATTTCGGTACGGCGAAAATGAAATACGCACGCGGCAGCTATGTGCCCTGGGCCTACGTCAGCGAGGTGTATACGGACGACGACGGCAACCCCGAATTCGTCGGCGTGCGCACCATCGTCCTTGACGACGGAAGCGGGCGCGGCGCGGCGTCGTTCTCCGTGATCGACTGCATCGGGCTGTCCAACGCCGACGTGCGCAAGATACGCGCGGCGGTAGCCGATTTCGCCGCCCAAAATAAAATTGTCAGCATAAACGTCTCCGCGACGCATACGCATACGGGTATCGATTCGCAGGGCGTATGGACCGCGCCGCTGTCCACGCTGTTCAACAACGTCCTGTCCGGCCTGACGTTCGGCCTTGTAAAGCCGAAAAGCGGCGTAAACGAAACGTACCTCAACACGATTATCAGCCGAACCACCGCGTCCATTCAGGCGGCCTACGCGGAAATGGTTGAAACCGAGGGCCAGCTTTACTACGCGGTCAAGGACATATCGGACTATGTTCACGACCGCACGCCGCCCTTCGTCTACGACGGCAACCTGTACCGTTTGGTGTTTGAGCCGTTTGAGTCGGGCAAAAAGCCGACTGTGATCGCGTCGCTCGGGTGCCACCCCGAATCGGCGAGCTTCGGCGATGAAATGCCGGGCTTCAATTCCAAAATCACGGCCGACTGCATCTATTACATGGATAAGCTCATCAGCTCCGCGGGCGGAAACTTCATCTTCATTCAGGGCAACGTGGGCACGGTAACCTCCTCGCGCGGGCTTTCCAGCGACGGTCTCCCGGGACTTACGTCCCATCAGGGGGCCATGCGCTTCGGCTACGAGCTGGGCTATATCCTGCTGGGTATGAGCGAATCTCAGGAGGAATGCGCAGCGATCAATGACAGGTGCGGCGACCGGCTGGGCGTCAATGACGAAAACCGCCCGGAGAATTACACGGTCTGGTATAAGGACTGGGAGCCTGTGGAAAACGTCCCGGTGGACGCCGTGCTGAACATACGGCACAAGCAGTTCTTGACCGAGGTACAGAACAACATGGCGAAAGTGCTGGCTAAGGCGGCGCTCGCGAACATCACGATGATCTACGACAGCAAAACGCTGAAATATTACACCGTCACCGAGGTCGGCTACATGGAGATCGGAGATGCGCTCAAGGTGTTTTTGAGTCCCGGCGAGATCTACGGCGAGCTGCTGATGGGCGACGAGGGCGGATCAATGAACGCTTTCAAGTATCCGCCTTTGCGCGAGCTGTACGGCGATAACCTGATCATCTTCGACCTTATGAACGACGCCGCCGGGTATGTCGAGCCGGACAACGAGTATGTGATCGTCGGCTACCGCTACAATGAGGCAAACGACGTACTGGAAAGCGATTCCTGGGCGCTGCTTGTGTCGATGGGCAAGAACGCCGCGTCGGATATTATCGGCGCGTTTATTGATCTTGTGGACGGTGTGCGCTGACGACAAATAACCGTGCGCGTGTTTAGTAACAAGATAAAAACATGGAAATTTTACATTAACGGAGGCAATATCAATGTCAGAAACAGATAAGCCGAAAATCGTAACATTCCGGGCGCGGCTTGACGAGTTTCTTTTCCTGGGTGTCGAGCAAGCCGTTACAAACAGCACGGATTTTGGAAAGGTATGGGACTACTATTTCAAAACGGCCGGCGGGAGCGGATTGGGCGGCGAGTACGACTATATTATATGGTACTATAAAAACAACGAGCAGATTTTCTTTGTCGGGAAAATGGTCGATGGCGCAGACGAAATACCCGAAGGATTTTCACTGGTGAAGTTCCCCGCGTGCGAATATTTTGTCGTCACCCATGAAGCATGCGAAAATCTTCATGACGGGATTTTCCTGACGCAAAGCTATGTCGGGATTGGGCAGACCCACGATTACCGTGAACATGTACCAATGCCGGACGGATATATGCGATTCGACGGCCCTGACAGTCCTATCACGCAAATCGAGAACGAAAATGCCAATGCCACAGGCGGAGGACGGTTCGAACGTTGGGTGCCGATCAAAAAAATCGACGGATAATATTTGTTTTGCTTAATAAGCATTTTCTGCGCACGTACATCGTAGTACAATGCCCGCGCCGACCACTACAATAAGGTTTTCAATATCTGAAAAGGAATGATCATACATGTCAGATTTCTTTGACCTGATCAACAAACGCGAGAGCTGCCGGAATTTCGCCGACACGCCCGTCACGAAAGAGCAGCTCCTGGCGTGCGCCGAGGCCGCGCGGCTGGCGCCGTCCTCCACCAATTCACAGCCATGGAGGTTTCTCGCCGTCAACGGCCCGGAAAAAAGCGCCATGGTCGCCAAATGCACGCAGAGCCTGGGTATGAATAAGTTCACCGACAAGGCTCCGGCTTTCTTCATCGTGTGCGAGGAAAAAACCACGCTGACGTCAAGGCTCGGCGGCGTCGTGAAGGATGTGTACTTCGCGCCCATCGACATCGGGCTGGCCGTGGCGCATCTCTGCTATGCCGCGGCGGAGCAGGGGCTTTCCACGTGCATTTTGGGCTGGTTTGACGAAAAGAAGCTCATCCGGCAGTTTTTCCTGCCCGAAAAAACGAATATCCGCCTGGTGATCGCCATCGGATATTCGGCGGACGAGGCCGCGCGCGAAAAGAAGCGCAAGGAGCTTGAGGAGGTTTTCGACTACTTTGAGTAGCCTCATCAAAACCGCGAACGTACGTGAATTCGGCGCGGCCGGAGACGGCTGTACTGATGATTCTGGCGCGTTTCAGCGGGCATTTGACAGCGGAGCCGCTGATATCTTCATACCGCCGGGGCTCTACCGCGTTGCAAAAACGCTGCGCGTCCGCTCAAACACGGCACTTGAGGCGCACCCTTGCGCCCGTATCTTTATGTGCGGAGACACGCCGAAAAGGCGCGGCGATTTTCTGCTGACCAACTATGACCACAAGGGCGGCGACGAAAATATCAGCCTGACCGGCGGCGTGTGGGACGGCAACGACGAGGGCGCCCACAACGTCATGGGGCCACGCTTTGAAAAAGACAGCTACTCCGGCGCGGCGCTGAATTTCTACAACGTAAAGGGGCTTGCCCTCAAGGATATTATTGTCGCGAATCCGGCGGCTTATTACATCAGAATGGCTTGTCTGGAAAATTTTGCTATCGAAAACGTCGCGTTTCTCAGCGACCGGGTAAGCAAAAATCAGGACGGCCTGCATTTCGGCGGCTATGTCAAAAACGGCACGGTCAAAAATGTGACCGCGCTGTCGAAGGGCCAGACGAACGACGACATGATCGCCCTCAACGCCGACGACTGTGTTGAACGCGCGGAAAACTTTGACCTCCGGCGCGGCTCCATCGAAAATATCTCCTTTGAGAACATCACGGCGCAGGACTGCCACACGCTGATCCGCATATTGAGCGTGACCGCGCCGGTTCGGAACATCACGTTCAAAAACGTACAGGCGGGAGTGCGCTGTTACGCCCTGAACTGTGACGCCGCCCGCTACTGCGCTACGCCGCTGTTCAAAGAGGAGGATTTTCCGCAGGGAGTCGGCTGTATCGAAAACGTCAGCATCGACGGCATGGCCGTCCACTTCACGGGTGACCGAGTCACAGGTGATCGCGATCTGAACCCGCTTATTATATTGGAAAGCGGCGCGAAAAATCTGCGCGTGCGCGGGTTCAAGTACAACCACGGGCTGAACCGAAGTCCCCTCTCCCCTGCGCTTACGGCAAAAAATATCGTCGGCGCAACTATTCGCGCCGACGATCAAACGTATGATATTCATGGCAAGGGGGACGTCCTGAACATCGCGGATTTTACGGAGCTGGACGTCAACTCAACTGAATCCCTCTAAAAACCAACGCCGTCATTGCGGCCTCCGAGCCGCAATCTCAACCACAAGATACTTTGAGATTCCGGGTCAAGCCCGGAATGACGAGTTCTACAACACGGCGCGCAGTCGATTCAGGCTGTGCGCCGCGTCCTTTTGCCCAAGTTCGTACATCCTGTTCAGCAGCTTGAGCTTCTTCGACGCCGTGCCCATCCGAAAATCCTCCGACGGCGCGATGATGACCGCGCGGCCCTCCTCCTGAAGCCTCAAAAGCTCCCCGATTGACCGCATGTACGCCGTATGCCTTTGGTCAAGGGCGTCGATCACCCCGGGATATTTCGTCAGGCAGGTGCTGTACACAAGGCGGAAACGCTCGCGCCGCTTGATAAAATCCACGGGCTTTGTCAGTATCACGACGAGCCTGTCGCAGCCCTCGCCCAAGGCGGTGTCCACGGGAACCGGGTCAGCCGCCCCGCCGTCGAAATACGCGCGGCCGCCGATCTCCACCGGCCTGCATATAGCCGGAAGCGCACAGGACGCCATCAGGATACGCATATCGCCCTTAACGACGTCCCGGTTGCCGAAATACGCCGCCCGGCCTGTCGCGGCGTCGGTGGCCACAACGCGAAACTCGCTTTTTGTGCGCAAAAGCGCGTCGTAGTCTATCGGATCGACGATGTTCGTCAGTGTGTCGTAAATGAAGTCAAGCCCGAAAAAGGAGCCTGTCCGAAGCAGATTGCCAACGCCCATATACCGCTTGTCGAAAGCGTAATCGGTGTAGAAGCGGTAGTTGCGCCCGCGCTGCCCGGCCAGAAAGGACAGGATGTTCGCCGCCCCGGCCGACACGCCGATACAGTAGTCAAACCGCAGGCCGCGCTCCAAGAAACAGTCGAGCACGCCCGCGCCGTAGATGCCGCGCATCCCGCCGCCCACGTCGATTAACCCAAGCTTTTCCGCCATTTGTCAGTCACCTCGAAAGGTATTATAGCATACCCGGCCGCAAGTGGCAAGTGGCAAATTAACTCTAATCCTTAACCACCGCTCTGCGCATCAGCAGCCAGCACAACCCGCTGAACACCGCGAACATCGCCGCAAGCGTCACGAACGCGTGGAACGGCAGCGACTGCGTGAAGCCGAACATGTAGTCAAACGCCCGCTCCGCCCACTTAGTGATTTTTCCGTCCGCGACATAGAAGTTAACGATTGGCAAGGCGATGAAAAGCAACGCGGGGACGCCTGCCGCCACGGATATCTTGCCCGCCTTGCCGAGCCTGTAAAACGTCAGAGATATGAGATAGCCGAACATCGCCGCCGCAAGATACGACACAAGGCAAAAGATGAAGCTGTACACATGCGTCGTCAGCGTGCCGCGCACTTTGGTTTCCGAGTTGTACAATTGCTCAAACAGCGACGTACATATGACGTCTTCTCCTATAAGCGAGCACGCCCATTTAAAAGCAATCAGGTTGATTTTGTCAATAACGGCCATACCGAAGGCGATAGTCAGCACGGCGGCGATTCGCCCGCGGAACACTGTTTTGCGCGACACACCGTTTTGACTCAGCATCCCGAACTGCTCCCTGAACACGGCCAATCCGCACACGAACAGGAATATTACCGTCGCCGCGTCCATACCGCTGAACTGCGACTGAACGGACTGCCACTCTTCCAGCTCCTCCGGGGTAAGCTCGCGGCTCTCATAAACGATCGTTGCCCCATCCTCACCTTGAACCTCTTCAGCGATTATCATGGGCACAACGCCGTCGTAGCTCGTGACCGATGTGACAAGCAGCAGCGGTAAAACGATCATCACCACGATATAAAATATGATGATCGGCTTCTGATGTTCGCGCAACTGATATAGATATGATTGTTTTAATTTCATTTTATTTTCCTCTCCATTAAGAATTCGTCAGCCGGATGAACAGCTTTTGAAGATCAAGCCCGGACACCTCAAGCCCTGCGGGAACATCGTCCGGCGGTCCCAGCAGGTATACCGTTTTCAGCCCGCCCAAACTGTCCTCGCCGATCTTGCGGCGGTTCTCCGAATACGCGTCCACCAAAGCGGCGGCTCCCGCCACAGTATAGCCCTCGCGCAGCAGATCCTCGCGCGGCTCGTCGCGGAGTATCTCGCCGTTTTTAATAATAACGACATGCTCTATCAGCGCGGCGATCTCCTCTATGAGATGCGTTGAGATCACGATCGTGGACGGCTTTTCCGCGTACTTTTCAAGCAGCAGGCGGTAAAACAGCTCGCGGTGGTTGGCGTCCAGCCCCAATACCGGCTCATCCAAAAACAGGTACGGCGTGTTGAC
This sequence comes from Oscillospiraceae bacterium, assembly GCA_009779495.1. Taxonomy (GTDB): domain Bacteria; phylum Bacillota; class Clostridia; order Oscillospirales; family Acutalibacteraceae; genus UBA1425. The sequence goes on from WRED01000001.1 coordinate 91,472, forward strand.
CGACAGCGCGACGATCAGCTTGAATATGGACAGGTAGCCCGTTGACAGCGACCGCACGTTCTTTTTCTGATTCAGACCAAATTCGGCGGCCAACCTCGCGGCGTACCCCTCGTCAAAGTCCGGGTAAAAGCGCTTTGACCACTTAAAAACGTCCCTGATTTTCATCCCGCCGGGATAATATGTCTCCTCGCTCATCAGGTACATTTTTCCTAATGCCTTATCATTTTCCACAGCGCGTTCGCCGTCCACGGTCACCTCGCCGCCGTCGGTAAAAATCAGCCCTGAAATGACCTTCAGCATCGTGGTTTTTCCCGCGCCGTTGCGGCCCAAAAGCCCGATGATCTTGTTGTCCCCGAAAGTAAGCGTCACATCGCGCAGCGCACGCGTTTCACCGTAGCTTTTGTTCACGCCTTTCAGTTCAATGCTCATCCCTAAACCCGCTTTCTATCATTTTTTTGATGTCCTCCTCAGACAGGCGGAGATTCTTCGCCTCGCCGACCAAGGCTAAAATGTAGTTTTGAAAAAAAGCTTCCCGCCTTTTTAACTCGATCTTCCGTCTCGCTCCCTCAGCCACGAACATGCCTATCCCCCGTTTTTTGTAAAGTATTCCCCCGTCCGCCAAAAGCGTGATCCCCTTGAGCGCGGTGGCCGGGTTGATTTTGTACGTGACGGATATTTCTGTCGTGGACGGTATCTGCTCCTCCTCGGGGAACGCGCCCGACAAAATCGCGTCCTCGACGCCGTTCGCGATCTGCTGGAAAATCGGCTCGGCGGATTCGTTGTTGATCCGCAATATGCTTCCTCCTTTCGTTCTCTGGTTAACTAGTTAATTAACTAACTAATGACAGTGTAGTACATATCCGGGTGAATGTCAACAGTTTTTCAAAAAAATTTGATTTTGATCTTAAATTATGCTATAATATGAGCCGTTTCGTTTTAGAAAGGATGAATGATAGGTATGATTGCCGACGTCAAAAGCAAGATCCGCGACCTGTTAAGCGACTACAAATATAAAATCGAGCTGCACACCCACACGTCGCCCGCAAGCTCATGCAGCGAAATCGCGCCGGAGGAGCTTGTCCGAATATACAAGAATTTGGGCTATGACGCCGTCGCGGTGACGAACCATTTCCCCTGCGACCGTTTCGGCGTGACCTCGACTGAGGACGACATCGACCGCTGGCTCGACGATTATAACCGCGCGGAGGCGGAGGGACGGCGCATCGGCATCACCGTGCTGTTCGGCGCGGAGTTCCGCACGGCCGAATCTGACAACGACTACCTCGCCTACGGCATCGGCCGGGACGATCTCCTGCCCGCGTGCCAGCTTTTGGGCAAAGACGTGGCCGCATTCTGCCGCAGGTTCAAAAACGACCGCAACATATTTATCCAGGCTCACCCGTTCCGCAACGGCATCACGCGGGCCGACCCGGCTTTGCTTGACGGCGTCGAGACGTACAACGTGCACCCGCACCACAACGCGCGCGTCGGGCTGGCGGCGAAATACGCCAGAGAAAACAATCTGCCCGCGATAGCCGGAACTGACTTCCACCATCACGGGCACGAGGGGCTTGCCGCCATTATGGCGCGTACGTTGCCGAAAGACTCTTTCGAGCTGGCCGCGCTGCTGAAAAGCGGCGATTATTATATGACTGTCGGCGGAGATATTGTGCTTACGTAATCCCGCCAAATCTCTATTTTATTTGATCTAATGTCACGCCGTGTTCGACCGCCGCTTTCACAGCGTCGTCGTACTCGGCTTTTTCTTTTTGAACCCCGTATCCGCATCCCTTTTTGACGCGGATCACGCCGTAGCCCGTCTCGCGTTTCACCGTTTCGCGCGCTAAGGTGTATCTCGCGCAGTCATGCCGCCGCACACCGAAGGTCGTGGTGTATTTCAGCATCAGGGCCGCAAACTCGTCAGCGCGGTCCTTTTGGCAGATGCACGACAGCAGGACGCCCGGGCGGCTTTTTTTCATCTGTATGGGCGTGACGAACACGTCCAGCGCGCCGTGACGCAGCAGCGTTTCGCACGCAAAGCCGATGGCCTCGCCCGTCATGTCGTCGAGATTGCAGGAGAGTTCGGCGACCTCGCCGGCGATTCCGTCAGCCTGCTCGCCCAAAAACGCGCGGACGCAGTTCACCGCCGGAAAGTCCTTTTTTCCCATGCCGTAGCCGATCTTTTCGACGGACATTGTCGGCATCGGGCCGAATTCCGCGCAAAAATGCTTCAACAGCGCGGCGCCCGTCGGGGTACACAGCTCGCCCTCAATGTCCCCAGCCGATACAGGTACGCCGCGCAGGAGATACGCCGTCGCGGGAGCGGGCACCGGCACGACGCCGTGGGCACAGCGTACCGTCCCGCGCCCGAGCTTCACCGGCGACGCGATGATCTTGTCCGCCTGAAGCTCGTCAACAGCCAGGCATACCCCGACAATGTCAGCCACGGCGTCAAGCATCCCGACCTCGTGAAAATGAACCTGTGCCACCGGGCGGCCATGGGCGAGGGATTCGGCTTCGGCCAGTGTTTTGTACACGGCGGCGGCGTTTTTCCTAACGCTTTTGGGCACGGACAGATGGCTGATCGTGTGGAGGATGTCGTCAAGGTCGTTATGCTCGTGAGGAATGTGATCGTGGTCATGGTCGTGATGATGGTGATGGTGATGCTCGTGGCCGTCCTCCTCCGCGCCGCCTATGTTCACCGAAACATGCGTGCCGGCGATGCCGCACTTCACCGATTTTTCCCGCGTGACGCGGACGCCGCCGAGACCCATGCCGTTCAGCTTCTCAAGGAAGCGTTCGGGATCGGGCAGAAGCTCCAAAAGCGCCGCCATCAGCATGTCGCCCGCCGCGCCCATTTCGCATTCAAGGTACAGTCTCCTCATGTTTACTCCCATCTCTTGCATAAAAAGTATTGACAATTTTATCAAATAGATATATAATATAAATGTGATAGCGTTACCGATAGACGGTACGCCTCCAGACAGTTATAAAAGGTAAACCGCCCGTTTAGAGAGCCGGCGGTTTATCTTTTTTTATGGTTCAGGATACGATCAATCAGCACCAATAAAATTATCAGTAAGATTATGTATTCCATGGCCACACCTCCTTTCGGAGGCAAAGAGTGCACCGCCTATCCGTCACAGAAAACCCAAAGGCTATCCTGGCAACGCCATCACGCCAAAATTATACATGATTTGCGCATTGAAAGTCAATACCCATTTTGTTTATCATATGCGCCAAATACCCCGCGCCGAACCCGTTGTCGATATTGACGACAGACACGCCGCTGGCACACGAGTTCAGCATCGAAAGCAGCGCCGCCACCCCGCCGAAGCTCGCGCCGTAGCCGATGCTTGTGGGTACGGCTATAACAGGGCAGTCCACCAAACCGCCGATGACGCTGGCCAGCGCGCCCTCCATCCCCGCCACGGCAACAATCGCCCGCGCCGTCATGAGCGCGTCGCTGTGGGCGAGCAGGCGGTGCAGTCCCGCCACGCCTACGTCGTAAAGGCGCGTGACCTTTGAGCCGAGCGCCTCGGCGGTCAAGGCCGCTTCCTCGCACACAGGAAAGTCGCTCGTGCCGCCCGACGCGACGACCACCGAACCCAGCGGTTCCCGGCCCGCCGCGCGGTTCACCACCGCGAGCCGCGCCGCCGCGTGATATTCAAGGCCGGGCAGGACGGCAAGCTTTTCGGCGGCCGCCTCCCCTACCCTCGTGATGAGGATGTTTTCGCGGCCGTTTTCCAGCATCGCGCGGACGATGCCGATGATCTGCTCCGGCGTTTTTCCCAAGCCGAAAATCACCTCCCCGATTCCCTGCCGCAGCCCTCTGTGGCTGTCAATTTTGGCGTATCCAAGCTCCTCAAAGGGAGCTTTTTTCAGCTTCAGCAGCGCGTCCGACGGCTCCGTTTCGCCGCTTCTCACAGACTCAAGCAGCCGCAGCAATTCGTCCTGTTCCATGGTTATAATCCATCCTTTTAAAGTTTTTGCGAAGAAAAAACTTACGGTTTGAAAAGATAGCCAACGGCATAAATGCCGGGCGTATTTTTTCAAACCTATGTCCTTTCTCTCAGGTCGAGTAATATATCCCCGAATCCGCCAAGCGCGGACAAAATCTCCCGCCTTTTTTCGAGCACAAGGGGCATTTGCTCCCCGCGAACCTGCAATTTCGCGCCGCCGTCACGCGTCCGCACCCTGAGATCCGTGAAGCCCATTTCGGACAGCGCGGACTCCGCCCGCTCGATTTCCCGCAGCGTTTCGGCGCGTATGACGGTGCCGTGGGGGATCCTCGTGGCCAGGCAGGCGTAGGCGGGCTTGTCGTGGGTGAACAGGCCCGCTTCCCTCGACAGCCGGCGGATATCCGCCTTTGTCAGGCCCGCTTCACGCAGCGGCGACATGACTCCAAGCTCACGCGCGGCCAGCATTCCAGGGCGGTCGTCCGCGTCGTCACTCGCATTGCAGCCGTCCAGCAGGACGGTGTAGCCGTCTATGAGCGCGGCGCGCTTGATCGCCCCGACGATAACCTTTTTGCAGTGATAGCAGCGCATCCGCGTGTTGTCCGCCACATCGCGAAGCGCCAGCACGTCAAGCGGCAGTACGGTCAGCTCGGCCTTGGCAAACGCCGCCGCTTTGTATGCGTCTGCAAGCTCAAAGTCCGGCTGGAACTCGCTTTTGACGAAGTACGGCTTCACATCCGCGCCGAGCCGCCTTGCCTCATAGAGCAGGTATGACGAATCCACCCCGCCGGAAAATCCCAGCGCGGCTTTCGGGTAAATCTTGAAAAATTCGTTCATAGTCATGCGGTTTTTTCCTTGTGTATATTTCCTTTTGATTAAAAAATTTGTCGGAATTTGTGCTATAATGTAATTTATCCAACATAATAAAAGGAATGGTCATACATATGAAGTTTAAGCGAATAGTCTGTTTGCTGACGATTTTAACACTGATTTTCTGTGCCTTTGCCTGTACGCGCAAGCCTGACATTCCCGTAAACGGTACGACCGACAGCACGGATAGATACCCCACCTGGCTGGTGGATTATGGCGACACGACGGAAGCTAACTCGCAGAACGGCGAAACGTCCCGCTTTCCGCCGTCGTCTGCGCAATCAAACACGAATCCGGGCTATTCTTCTCCGCAGTCAAGCGCAAACCCAAGCTATTCTGTTCCGCCGTCGAGCATAAATCCGGGCTACTCCGCTTCGCCGACATATGCGGTGACTACGACATCCGCGTCAATAACAGCCGCTTCATCAGCAAGCACGGCACGTGAAACAGTCCGGGTAACAATCAGGCCGGGGCAGAACTTTTTCGACGTGAGATCAATGCTGGAAAGCGCGGGGGTCTGCTCCGCCGCTGCTTTCACCGAAACAGCGCGGACGTATCAGGTGAACTCTTTCAACGTGCCGGACAGCGCCGACCGCGTGTTTAAGATGGAGGGCTATCTCTTTCCCGACACCTACGAGTTTTATAAAAACGACAACCCAAAAGATGTTCTTGTCAAGATGCTGAACAACTACCGCCAAAAGTCGGGGATGCCGACCGCCGAACAGCTGATCGTCGCGTCAATCGCCGAGAAAGAGGCGCGCAGCTACGAAAACATGCGGCTTGTGGCGTCGGTGCTGTATAACCGCGTGAAAGACGGCACAATGCCTATGCAGGTCGAACCGGCCCGTTCATACGCGAACGCGCTTATCGCCGATTCGGGTCACGCCGTCGGCTCGCCGAAAGCGGAGTCGATCGCTATTTTGTACGGCACGATGCGGCCGCAGTCGAAAGGCAGGCTGCCCGCCGGGCCTATATGCAACCCCGGCGCGAACGCGATCAAGGCGGCCATGAACCCTGCGCAAAGCGATTATCTGTACTTCTTTTTCGGCAACGACAACGAAAATCATTACGCGGCTACGTTTGAGGAGCATAACGCGCTGATTGATCAGTATGGGGTCAAATTCAGTTGATTTGTCGATATATGGAATTATTCCTTGATGTTTACAACATAATAGTTTTTTTCGTCTATTTCACCTGATGTCAGTTTACCGCCGTTTGTTAAAATTACTTTATTCGACCGTTCATTGTCCTTACTTGTAGTGATGAGGACTTCTGATATTCCCATTTCACGCGCTTCTGTGAGCAGCAGCCTCAGGAGCGCGTTTCCGTATCCTTTGCCCCTATGCGGACACGAAACCGCATAGCCGATATGCCCGCCGTTTTTTCGCAGATTTTCATTGAGACAATGCCTAAGCCGTCCGCAGCCGACAGGAATTTCATCATCGAAGAGCCAATATGTGGTGCCCGGGACCATCCAATCCTCAATTCCCATACCGTTTGAATAGTCCGCGTTTTTGCGGAGCCAATCCGTGAACTGCTCATGCGGCATGTCCTTTACATTGTTGTGAAATCCGTGGTCATTGCTCTCTATACCTTGCAGCATATCGTATATATCCTGTCCGTCGTTTTTTGATAACTTTTTCAGATATAACATAAAATCCCTCGCTTATTGAACATTGGTTATCTCATCAAGGATCAGCCGCCGCTTCTCCGGCGGCTTTGATTCTATGGCGAACGCGCTGGCAAGCTCGAACTCCGCCGCGTCGAAACGGCTCTCGCTTTCGGCGTACATCGTCGCCACAACGTCGCCCGCTTTGACCCGCGCGCCGGGCTTGACCTCCAGCACCAGACCCGCCGCCATGTCGATATCGTCCTCTTTTCTGAGCCTGCCCGCACCCAGAAGCGCCGCCGCCGTGCCGCAGCGCTCGGCGTCAATGCTTTGGACGTAACCATCCGTCCGCGCCTTGAACGTGCGGTAAAACTTCGCCTTTCTAAAGCGCGCCGTGTCCATCAGCACGCCGCTGTCACCGCTCTGGGCGTTCGCCATCCAGACGAAGCGCTCAAAGGCCAGGCCGTTGAATATGGCGTTTCTTGCCATCTCGCCGCACTCCATCAAATCGCCCTTTCCGGCCAGGTGAAGCATGTGCGCCGAAAGAATGACGCACAGCTCCGTCAGGTCGTCAGGCCCGATTCCCTTTAGCGTGTTGACCGCCTCGATGACCTCGAGAGAGTTGCCAACGGCGTTTCCGAGCGGCGACTCCATATCGGTCAGCAGAGCCGTCACGTTAAGTCCCTCCAAAGCGCCGATCTCGACCATTTCGCGGGCAAGCTCTCTGGCCTGCGCCTGCGTTTTCATGAACGCGCCGCTGCCGACCTTTACGTCGAGCAGCAGGTTTTTTGAGCCGGCGGCTATCTTCTTGCTCATGATGCTGGCCGCGATAAGCGGAACGCTGTCAACCGTGGCGGTAACGTCGCGCAGGGAGTACAGCAGCTTGTCGGCGGGAGCCAGGTCGGCGGAGCTTCCGCAGATGCACAGCCCGTAACGGTTCACGATTTCCTCGAACTCGCGTTTGTCAAAATCCACGCGCAGGTTCGGAATGGACAGCAACTTGTCCGTCGTGCCGCCCGTGTGGCCTAAACCGCGCCCGGACATCTTGGCCACCTTTACGCCGCAGGCCGCGACGATCGGCGCGACGATGAGCGTGGTCTTGTCCCCGACGCCGCCGGTGGAGTGCTTGTCCACCCTCGCGCCGCGAATCTCCGACAGATCGAGCTTGTCGCCGGAGTCGGCCATAGCCATGGTCAGGTCGGCGGTTTCGCGGCTCGTCATGCCCTTTAGGTAGACCGCCATCAGAAGCGCCGATGCCTGATAGTCGGGTATCTCGCCCGTGGCACAGCCGTTCACGAAAAAGCGTATCTCGTCGCGGGTCAGGACGCCCCCATCACGTTTTGTTTTGATGATGTCGCAGGTTCTCACAGCGCAGTCCCCCAAAAAGCGTAGTAGTTAATATATTAGACCTGTCCTGAAACCGTATCGCGGCGGCAAAACGGTCTTTTTTCGCCTCCGCTGTGTCAAAAATGCTCGTAATAAAGTGATTATTCCTGCGCTTTTTTCCTTGCGGAGACAAAAAAATCCTCGTTTTTCCGCTCGCGCCCAGTTTCAGGACAGGTCTATTGTATAATTTTCGCGCCAATAAATCAAGGGATTTCCTAAATAAATGTCCGGGACGCTTTCTCCCGGACATTTTTGTGTGATTATCAATTGTGTCAGCTATTATTGAACCGGCAGTTTTTCCAGCATCCGCGTCAGCTCAAGATAGAACTCCATTACGCCGCCCGCGCCGCCTAACCGTATCCCGCCGCCAAAATCAATGTGATCCCAATCTTTTACCACTGGCATCACCTGCCACACGCCGGGCTGTATGTTTTCCGCGTCATAGCTCGCGTAACTCTCCCCGAACGGGTACAGTGCGGAAACCGTATTCACCAAGCCGTCATTCGGCTGCCAACTGCCATCTATTAAAACCCCTCCCGGTGTGACAAACTGCCCGCGCTTTTGCCCGATGCGAAATGAGGATTCAATCACCATCGGACTGATGTTCGCTTTCGGTATATAACAGCCGCCCGAGGTTTTCCGCGTCATGTCCGCCGCGTAGCTGAAATAATAGATGTCCGGCTGGCAACTGATTCCCTCGTTAACTTTCATGGCGCCGTCCACACTCAGGTCATACGTAGCGCTGTCAAAGCTTTGGCTGAAAGTCACGGTCTTTCGCACAATCTCCGCTATGTTGGAGGCGCGGCCAAACTGCTGAAGATCCGCCGGATAAAATTTGTCAAATCCGGGTATAAGCTCATTCATCCCAACTACGGCGTAAAGCATAATTTCAATAAAGCTTACTATGACGCCCTTAACCGGCTCAAGCAACGCCGTGGTTCCGTTATGGGGCGCCGCAAGAGTCGTGACAGACACAATGCGTCCCCCAAGCGTCCCGCTGAACAGGGGCGAAAGCTCGCTTTCCGAAGTAATCCCGCGCTCGGCGGCGCTGCCGGCGGCGCACAGTTGCGCAAACAGGCGGATGGTCGCCCCACCAAAGCTATGTCCTATCAAATGTATTCTTTCATTCGGCCAGTCAGGCCCTAAAGGCGCATACTCCTGTCCGAAACGCTCATGGCCGTGGGCTTTCGCGTGGGCTTCGCCGTAATCCGTGCGGGTGCCGGTAAGGTGCGCATAAAGCTCACAGGCGCGATCCCATACGCTCGCTACCGGGGATACCGAAGCGGCGTAGGCTTCATAGCCCTGATCAATAAGATATCCCCTGACATCGCCCGCCATCATGCCCCAATGCGGGAATATCTCATTGAGCTTCGCGCCTTCTCCCCAACCGCCCAAGCCATGCACGAACACGATAGGCGCACAGCAGGACTCCTGTAACGCGGATACCGGGAAACCCGACAGTGACGCCGCCAGACACAACGCCATGATACAGGAAAGAAATTTTTTCAACACAATCCCCTCTTATATTGTCATCAAAACTCCGCCGATCCCGTTGTCCTCGGAAACGGCACAACATCGCGGATATTGCTCACGCCCGTCAGGTACATAATCAGCCGCTCAAACCCCAAGCCGAAGCCCGCGTGCTTCGTGCCGCCGTATCGCCGCAAGTCGAGATACCAGCCGTAAGCGTTCCTGTCAAGACCCATTTCGTCTATTCGGTTTTCCAGTTCGCCAAGACGCTCCTCGCGCTGGCTGCCGCCGATGATTTCGCCGACGCCCGGCACTAAAAGGTCCATCGCCGCCACGGTTTTGCCATCGTCGTTTCGGCGCATATAGAAAGCCTTGATGTCTTTTGGATAGTCGGTCACGAAAACGGGCGCGCCGAATATGCGCTCGGTCAAACAGCGCTCATGCTCCGTTTGCAGATCGCAACCCCACTCGGCCCTGTACTCGAATTCGCCGTTGTACTGCTGAAGCAGCTCAATCGCTTTTGTGTACGTGCACCGCACAAAATCGGAGCCGACCACCGCGTTCAGCCGCTCAAGCAGGCCCTTGTCGATGAACTGGTTGAAGAAAGCCAGCTCGCTTTCGCAATGCTCCATGACGTAGGACAGCACGTACTTGACCATGTCCTCCGCCAAAGACATATCGTCGCTTAAATCGGCGAAAGCGATCTCCGGCTCGATCATCCAGAACTCCGCCGCGTGCCTTTGGGTGTAGGACTTTTCCGCGCGGAAAGTGGGGCCGAAGGTGTAAATTTTGCCGAAAGCCATCGCCATCGCCTCGCCGTGCAGCTGGCCCGACACGGTCAGAAACGCCTGCTTGCCGAAGAAGTCCCGCGCGTAGTCGATTTTGCCGCCGTCCATGCGCGGAGGGTCGCTCATGTCAAGCGCGGTCACGCGGAACATCTCGCCCGCGCCCTCACAGTCACTGCACGAAATGATCGGCGTATGAACATAGATAAAACCGCGCTCGCTGAAAAAGCGGTGTATGGCGAACGCCGCCGCCGAACGCACCCGGAACACCGCGCTCAAGGTGTTCGCCCGGGGGCGCAGATGCCCGATCGTCCGCAGATACTCCATCGAGTGGCGCTTTTTTTGCAATGGGTAATCGGGCGCGGACTGCCCCTCGGCCGTAATCTCTTTGGCGCTTATTTCAAAGGGCTGCCCCGCGTCCGGCGTCAAAATAAGCGTGCCAGTCACCGTGACCGACGCGCCTACGTTGAGCTTCGCGATATCCCTGTAATTCGCGACCGCGCCCTGCTCGAACACGATCTGCACGCCCCTGAAAGAGCTGCCGTCGTTTATCTCCATGAAGCCGACGTTTTTCGAGTCGCGCACAGAGCGCACCCAGCCGCATACCGTCAGGCTTTCACCTGACAGCGCGGCCGGGTTTTTATATATTTCGGATATTTCGGTTCGGTTCATGTTGTCACTCAACAATTTAATATTTGCGGAATAAAATCACGTCTGTGAATCCCCTGCGCCCGACGACCTTGTCCGTCACGTCGCTCAGGCCCTTGAGAAGCTTGTCGATAAACTGATCAAACGCGGCGGGGTCAGCCGGTTTTTCGTACACGCCGCAGTACACTAAAGCGTTATAAAGAAGCTCTGTGACGCGCTTACACTCCGCATCGTCAGCCACGGTGCTTTCGAGCAGCAGTTCAGCCTCCGCGACGGCGGCGTCCAAAACCTTAAGCTGATCCTCCGTCAGGGCGTCACGGTCGATATTCGCGACCCTGGGCAGATAATCGCGGTAGATATTCTTGATGTATCTGCTTCCGTTGAACTGCGGGAACGCGGGATCGGAATGCACGTTGTCGATCTCGCCGAGCATGATCTTGCAGGCAAGGCGCACGGCCACGTCATTGTACGCGATCTCATGGTGCTGGCCGATGAAGTACCAGGTACGCTCGGGCAGATAGCAGGTGGAGGCGTTGAGGGAGTCATAGATATGGTTATGGGCAGGATTGGTACAGTACACCTTTTTGCCCGCCGCGCCGTCAGCGGGATATTTTTCGCCGACGGGCACACTGTCAGTCCCCATCGCGGTCGAGGATATCTGAATGATACCGTCGGAGTTGCTCGTCGCCCCGCTTTTGAAGAACTGGAAGTACTGATAGTCACCGTCCCAGCCCGTGCCGAACTTGAGCCCGCATCCGGCAATGTTGAAAATTTCGATGCCGTATTTGCCCGTCAGCTCCTCCACGATATCGGGAAGATTTTTCTGGACGTTATAGTATCTATCGGTCAGCTTGCGTATCTCGGCTTTGCTCGGGTCGCTTAAAAGCTTATCCGCAAGCTCGGGATAGCGCTCATGGGGCACAAGTGCCCACAGCGACGGCGTGTTGACAATGAACTCCGCTATCACGGTGTCCAGTATGTTGTCGATCAGGTTGCGCAAAAACTGCCTCGGGAAAAGCCGCAGGGCCACGTTAATGAGATAGGAATAGTTCTCGTCTATGAGCTGGGGGATAATCTCATTGTAGAGCAGCCTGTCCGCGTCGTCGGCGTAGTTCTTGGTCATCATATCGGCCACCATGTCGCTTCCGTCATAAGCCGCGACGACGTTTATGACCTTGGACACGTCCCTCTTGTCCCTGTACAGGTCAAAGTAGGCGTTGGTCACTGTTCCGCCAAGGCTCACGGGCAGCAGCGTGACCTGCTTCGCGCCGGTCTGCTGTTTGACAAGCTGGATGTAATTGTGGAGGTTTTCCGCCTGTTCATAAGTATTTGAAAAAGCGGGGAAATTAAACTGATAAATATTTTCCTCACCGTAGTCCTGAATATAATCCCTGATGGGAAGCATACGGTAGAAGTAGTCCTTGTCATCTTTCGCGTATTCGGAGATCGGATAGTTGAACTGAAGCGCCTGGATGTTTTCGACCGAGTGACCCGTTTCGTCGTGCTGCGCGTACTTGAACAGCGACGGCCCGTACTTTTGGAGCGCGCTTGTCAGTCCGACATCCCTTTGAAGTACTAAAGAGAGCAGGGCGGGCGGAATGACACTCCATATGTTGTCCATCAGCTCGTCCGAGTAGAGATTGAACACCGTCCAGACGTCGAAACCGGGAATCGGCACATTGTTTTCGTCATACAGCGTCGTTCTGGACATTCCGATGCCCGGGACGATGATGACGGGATCGGGCTTTTGCGTTTTCGCGTTTGACATAACAACCCCCACAGACATAATCATTACGACGGCAATGATGAGCGCGAGAGCTTTTTTCCACATTTTTTTCATAGCAACCCTCAAGTCCTTTCCTTATGGCTAGTTAATAGTATACATCAAAAATTTGTTAAGGTCAATCGGTTAAGGCGGTTTTTTATAAAATTTTTTTGTAAAAAGCTATTGACATTTCCTTTCTCATGTGCCATACTTTAGGATAACAGTATGGAAATCGGAGAAAACATCATGAACCGCAACCTTTCCGCAGTTGAATACTTTACCTATTTTGGCTTTGCCGGCTATTATTTTGGCAAGGCCGGTTTGGTGTTCGCTGTAAACGGGAGACGCGCTTAATTCTATAGGGATAGAATCAGGCCCCGCAGTGAATACCGCTGTCGGGGTCTTTTCGTATTTATTTTTCCGTACTGTTGAATATGTTTATCGGGGGATTTTACCATGATCGTAATCTTAAAACAAAACCATAACGAGGAACAGCTTGATTCCCTGAGAAGATGGATGAAAAGCATGGACATCGACATCCACACGAGCCAGGGCATGAACCAGACCGTGCTGGGGCTGATCGGCGACACGTCTCAGGTGGACGCCGATCTCATCCGCGCGCTTGAGATCGTCGAGGACGTCAAGCGCGTGCAGGAGCCTTACAAAAAAGCGAACCGCAAGTTCCACCCGGACGACACGGTCGTTGACGTAAACGGCGTGAAAATCGGCGGAGGGGAACTGCAAATCATCGCGGGGCCGTGTTCGGTTGAATCGCGCGGGCAGCTTTGCATGATCGCCGAAAGCGTGAAAGCTTCGGGCGCGACGCTGCTGCGGGGCGGCGCGTTCAAGCCGCGCACCTCGCCCTATGCGTTCCAGGGAATGCGGGCCGACGGGATCGAGCTTTTGCTGGAGGCCAAAAAACTCACCGGCCTGCCCATCGTGACGGAGATCATGGATCTGTCGCAGCTTGAGCTGTTCGCCGACGTAGACGTCATCCAGGTCGGCGCGCGTAACATGCAGAACTTTGAACTGCTCAGGCGCCTGGGTCAGACAGACAAGCCCATCCTCCTCAAGCGCGGCCTGTCGAGCACACTAGAGGAGCTTTTGATGAGCGCGGAATACATCATGTCGGGCGGGAACGAAAAGGTCATTTTGTGCGAGCGCGGCATACGCACCTTCGAGACGGCGACGCGCAACACCCTTGACCTGTCGGCTATCCCGCTGATCAAAGAGCTGTCGCACCTGCCGATTATCGTCGATCCAAGCCACGCCACGGGGATCGCGCGGATGGTCGAGCCGATGGCCCTGGCGGCGGCGGCGGCGGGCGCGGACGGGCTTATCATTGAGGTGCACAACGATCCGCCGAGGGCGCTGTGTGACGGCGTGCAGTCATTGACGCCCGCGAAGTTTGACGCGTTGTTTAAGAGAGTAATGGCAATCGCCGAGGTCAGAAAACAGATAGATCAGGAAAGGACGGTCTCAACATGAACATCGGAATAATCGGGCTTGGGCTTATCGGCGGCTCGTTGGCGAAGTCTATCCGGCAGAACACGGACAACACGGTCTGGGGCCGCGATATCAAGGATTCCGTCGTTTTAAAGGCGCAGGTGGTAAACGCCATCGACGGGGAACTGACGGACGATACATTAAAGCAATGCGACCTGGTCATCGTCGCGCTGTATCCGTCGGCGACGGTGGACTTCGTCACGGAGCATCGCGGGGACTTCAAAAAGGGTTGTATCGTGATAGACTGCTGCGGCGTGAAGGAACGCGTGTGCGCCCCTTTGTTCGGCATCGCGAGGGAAAACGGCTTCACCTTCATCGGGGCGCATCCCATGGCGGGCATCGCGTTTTCAGGCTTCGATCACTCGCGCAATTCCCTGTTCGAGGACGCGTCGATGATCCTGACGCCCGGCCCTGACGCCGAAATCGGGCAGATGCACATGCTGAAAACGCTGTTCACGCGGATCGGGTTTTCGCGCATCCAGATGTCCACGCCCAAAGAGCACGACGAGGTGATCGCGTGCACGTCGCAGCTTGCGCACGTGGTGTCCAGCGCGTATGTCAAGAGTCCGGCGGCGTCCCGGTACAAGGGCTTTTCGGCCGGGAGCTTTAAGGATATGACAAGGGTCGCGAAGCTCAACGAGGTCATGTGGACGGAGCTGTTCATGGACAACCGCGACAACCTGCTTTTGGAAATCGACGGCATCACCGCGCGGCTTTTAGAGTACAGGGACGCGCTGGCGGAGGGTGACGGGAAGCGGTTATCCGCCCTTCTCCGCGAGGGAAGCGACATAAAGATAAGCTTGGGCTGAATATGGCCGCTTTTATAGGGGCCGATGCCCGCGTTGTTGAACAGGAGTGAGATAATGAATACAGAAGCATTTACAGGCAGAGCGTATGCTTATGTCAAAGCGCGTCCGGGTTATCCCGATGAAGCTATGGAATACATCTATAAGCTTGCGCCAATGGGCGCTGTGTTCGCCGACATTGGCGCGGGAACGGGAAAGTTTACGGAGCTTCTCGCCCTGTACGGAAATGAAATATTCGCAGTTGAACCGAACGCGGATATGCGCGGACAGCTTGTAATAGCGCTTTCACACTTTCCAAACACAAAAATATTTGACGGCACAGCCGAAGCTACAAAGCTTCCCGACAATAGCGTTGATGTTATTACCTGCGCACAGGCGTTGAACAAATTTGATTTAGATATGTTCCGGATGGAATGCCAAAGAATCGGTAAGTCTAACCCCATCGTTGTTTCGCTATATAATCAAACCCCCGGTAAAAATGAAAGTGCTTCTCGTTACAATAAATCGACAGGTTCTTTTTATAGAAATCCGGAAGTACGGGTTTTTTCGAACCCTGTTTACTTTACACGGGATAATTGGCTGTTATATCATACATCAATGTCTGGTGTTCCTATGGAATCTGATGCAGGATATGAAAAGTATACCGCAGAATTGAACGCAATATTTGAACGCGACAGCGTGAACGGTTTTTTACGCCTTGATTTCACAACGAAAGTATACAGCGAACAAATAGGATAAGCATTTTCTCCATTTGTACATCGTAACACAATTCCCACATCGGCCTCTCCACCCCGACGCATATCAGGGGAACAAGCTTTGCAAAGCTTAATAAGGATGGATGACAGCAGTGAAAACCATAAGCGTAAAAACAAAACAGCGCTGCTACGATGTGCTTATCGGCAGTGGGCTGCTGGGTGACGCGGGCAAGCTTCTGTCACAGGTGTCGCCAAAGTGCCGCGTGATGCTTGTGTCTGACGACGTTGTTCACGGCCTGTACGGCGAACCTGCGGCGGAGTCGTTTCGCCGCTCCGGCTTTTCGGTAAGCGAGTTCGTTTTTGAGCACGGCGAACGGTCGAAGAATCTGACCGTCTGCGCCGCGCTTTTGGAGCGCATGGCTCAGGAGCAGCTCACGCGGACGGACATGATCGCCGCTTTAGGCGGCGGCGTCACGGGGGATCTGGCAGGATTCGCGGCGTCCGCGTATCTGCGCGGCGTCCGCTTCGCCAATTTTCCGACGACGCTTTTGGCCTGCGTTGACTCGTCCGTCGGTGGCAAAACGGGCGTGAACCTCAGCGCCGGCAAGAATCTGGCCGGGGCGTTCTGGCAGCCCTCCCTCGTGGTGTGCGACACGGACACGTTGTCTACCCTGCCCCCTGACGTGCTGGCTGACGGCATCGCGGAGTCGGTCAAGTATGGGATGATACGCGATGCGGAACTGTTTTCAAAGCTTCGGGACGGCACGTTTTTATCAAATCTTGAGGATGGTATCGCGGCGTGCGTGTCGATCAAAAACGAAATCGTCGGCGCGGACGAGCTTGACAGGGGCCAGCGGCAGCTGCTCAATTTCGGGCACACCGCCGGACACGCGATAGAGCGCGCGAGCGGGTATGGGATATCCCACGGGCACGCGGTGGCGATCGGCATGGCCGTTATCAGCCGGGCGTTCGAGCGTCTGGGCGAAGCAATGGGATGTTCCGCGCCGCTTTTGGAAGCGCTTGAGGGGTACGGCTTGCCGGTCACGTGCGGATATGACGCCGCAGCATTGGCCGAGCACGCTTTGCGGGACAAAAAGCGCGGCGGGGACGAGATCACGCTGGTTGTGCCGAAGCGTGTCGGGGAATGCGTTTTGCGGAGGATACCTGTAAGCGAATTGAAAAATATATTTGAGCTGGGGTTAGAATAGTCTCATGAACATAAAAATCACATCCTCTCCCCTATACGGGGTGATTCGCGCAATCCCCTCAAAATCCGACGCGCACCGCGCGCTCATTTGCGCGTCACTGTGTCATGAACCGACCCAGATCGTCATGAGCGGCGAGCTTTCGGAGGACATAAGCGCCACGATCAATTGCCTTCGCTCCCTCGGCGCGGAAATCATCGAGGACAGCGGCGGCGTTACCGTACATCCTGTCGGCGGCAGGACGAACCATTCCGCCGCGCTTGATTGCGCCGAAAGCGGCTCCACCCTAAGATTTATGCTGCCTGTGGCGGCGGTTTTGGGCGGAAGCTTTACCGTGACGGGGCGCGGACGGCTCCCCCAGCGGCCCGTTGACACGCTGGCAGCGCTGCTGAACAGTCACGGCTGCACCGTCACAGGAAACGCTCTGCCCCTGCGCTGTGACGGCAAGCTGACGGGAGGAAGCTTCCCGCTGGAGGGTAACGTCAGTTCGCAGTATGTGTCGGGGCTTTTGTTCGCGTTGCCGCTTTTGGACACAGACAGCGAAATACGCCTGCTGTCAGCCCTTGAGTCGTCGGCCTACGCGGACATGACTGTCAATACGCTTGCGCGCTTCGGAGTCGAGGTCACAAAAACCGCTGGCGGCTTTTATGTAAAGGGCAATCAGACCTACCGATCGCCCGGTGCTTACGAGGTTGAGGGCGACTGGTCGAACACGGCATTCTGGCTTTGCGCCGCGGCAATCGGCGGGAAGATTTCCTGTGCCGGACTTAACATGCGCTCAAGCCAGCCTGACAGGGAAATCGTGAATATCCTGAAGCGTACGGGCGCGTCCGCCCTGGAAACATCGGACGGCCTGACGGTGACTTGCGGCAAGCTTCAGCCGTTTGATATGGATGCGTCGCAGTGTCCCGACCTTGTTCCCGCTGCGGCCGTGCTGATGACGGCGGCGCGGGGCAGGTCGCTTATCAAAAACGCGGGACGCCTGCGTCTCAAGGAAAGCGACCGGCTTTCGGCGGTGACTTCCGCGCTTAACGCGGTCGGCGCAAACATACGCGAACGCGCGGATTCGCTGGAAATTGACGGCACGGGACGGCTGACGGGCGGCACGACGGACAGCTTCGGCGATCACCGTATCGCGATGGCGCTGGCTGTCGCGTCACTGGCCTGCGAAAGCGAATTGACCGTCACGAACGCGCAGGCCGTCACGAAATCGTATCCGGCTTTCTTTGAGGATTTTAAGCTGTTGGGAGGAAAATTCGATGTCGTCTGACTTCGGTAAAATGATACGGGTATCCCTGTTCGGCGAGTCGCATTCAGCGGCGATAGGCGCGGTCATCAGCGGCGTCCCGGCCGGTGAATACATTGATATAGAGGCGGTCGACGCGTTCATGGCCCGCCGCGCCCCCGGGCAGGGCGCGCACACCACATCGCGCCGCGAGGCTGACCGGCCGGTGATCCTTTCAGGGATCGCGGACAGCGTTACCACCGGCACGCCCATCGCTGCCATGATCGAAAACGGCGACGCGCGGCCAAGCGATTACGTGAGGTTCAGCGACACGCCGCGCCCGTCCCACGCCGACTATCCCGCGCTGATGAAGTACGGCGCGGCCCACGACATTCGCGGCGGCGGGCATTTTTCCGGGCGGCTGACGGCTCCGCTGTGCTTTGCGGGGGCGGTTTGCAAGCAGATACTGGCCCGTCGCGGCATTACCGTAGGGGCGCATATCGCGTCGGTGGGGGCTGTACGGGACGAGCCGTTCGACCCCGTTGGCATCAGCGCGGAAACGCTGTCGGCACTGTCGGAAAAGTCTTTCACCGTCTTAAGCGGCAAAGCCGGGGAGCGTATGCTTGAGGAAATCAGGCTTGCCAAAGAGGACGGTGACTCCGTGGGCGGCGTAATTGAATGCGCCGCTCTGGGGCTTCCCCCTGGTGTGGGCGAGCCGATATTTGACGGCGTTGAAAACAGGCTCGCGGCGGCTTTGTTCGGGATTCCGGCGGTCAAGGGCGTCGAGTTCGGCGCCGGCTTCAAAGCGGCGGCCATGCGCGGCTCGGAGCACAACGACGGATACGTCTGTGACGGCGGAACTGTCCGCGCCAGGACGAACAACGGCGGCGGCATCGCGGGCGGCCTGACCACGGGAATGCCCGTCATTTTCAGGGCCGCGTTCAAGCCTACGCCGTCCATCGCGCGGGAGCAGCGGACGGTAAATCTTCGGGAAAAGAAAAACGCCGCGCTTATCATCGGCGGGCGTCATGATCCGTGCGTTGTGCCAAGGGCCGTACCCTGCGTGGAAGCGGCAGCGGCCATTGTATTGCTTGATCTGATTTTGGAGCATCATTCGAGTTGCAAATGCGAATCACGTGTTGAATAATGGAGATGTATCGACCATGTGCGCGTAAATATGATAGATATAGGGTAAAAAATGCATGCCATTGCGAGCGCGAGGAAAGTTTGCGTAACAGCAATGTTTGTGCGCGAAGCAATCCAGTCAGCAAATGGTTCAGAGATCAGAAATCAGGAGTGGTCAGGCAACGCAAAATAAAAGTGTATAACTGGATTGCTTCGCGCGCCAACCCTGTTATAAAAAGAACGTTTCTCTGCGCTCGCAATGACGCCCGACTTCTACCTGCTTTCTGTTTTTTTAACCCGTGATTCGAGTCGCTATAGAAATTAAGGAGTTGTTCTAAATGAACCTTGAAGAACTGCGAAGCGTCATAGACGGGATCGACGACGAGCTTTTGCGTCTGTTCGTCAGGCGCATGGAGGTTGTGCGCGAGGTCGCGGAGTTCAAAAAAAGCGCCGGAAAGTCCGTGGCGGACAAAAGCCGTGAGCGCGAAATTATGACGCGCGTGATCGAGGCCGCGCCCGATTCGATGGACAACATCGTCAAGGCCCTGTTTTCGACCATGTTCAGCTTAAGCCGCGCGTACCAAAGCTCGTATCTGGCGGGGCAACCCGCGGGGCAAGCGGGGCTGTCCGCGAAAATCGGCCGCGCGCTCGAGTCCACGGCGGCGCTGTTCCCCGATAAGGCCACCGTCGCCTGCCAGGGCGCGGAGGGCGCGTACTCGCAGATCGCGTGCGACAAGCTGTTCAAAACGCCGAATATCCTGTATTTCAGCCACTTTGAAAACGTGTTCCAAGCGGTGGAAAAAGGACTTTGCCGTTATGGCATCCTGCCGATTGAGAACAGCTTTCACGGTTCGGTAACGCAGGTGTACGACCTCATGCGCGAGCACGATTTCCACATCGCGAGAAGCATCAAAATGAAGATAAATCATTCCCTGCTGGGCCGCAGCGGAAGCAGGTTGAGCGATATACGCGAAATTTTCTCCCACGAGCAGGCCGTCTGGCAGTGCGCGGCGTTTCTGCAAAAACTGGACGGCGTAAAAGTGACCGCCTGCGAAAACACCGCGATGGCGGCAAAGGCCGTGGCCGAGTCGGGGCGTTCGGACGCGGCGGCGATCGCGTCGCCGGAGTGCGCGGGGCTGTACGGCCTGACGCGCCTTCAGCAGGACGTCCAAGACTCTCACAGCAACTTTACGCGCTTTATCTGCATTTCAAAGGAGCTTGAGATTTACCCGGGCGCTGACAAAATAAGCCTTATGCTGTCCCTTGAGCACCGCCCGGGTTCACTGTTCGAGCTGATGTCGAAATTCTCCGCGCTGGGACTTAACCTTACGAAGCTTGAGAGCCGCCCCATCGCGGACAGGGATTTCGAGTTCATGTTCTATTTCGACCTGGACGGCTCCGTGCGCGAGGAGGCCGTGCTAAAACTGATGGGCGAGCTGTCGGCGGATACGGAACGGTTTGTTTTTTTGGGGAATTACTCTGAAAAATAATGTTACCTGAACTCCGAAAAATCTTCCTTGAGCAGCCTTATTCGCCTGATCGTGATCAGCTCCTCCGCAAGTCCCGTTTCGCGTTTCAAGGCCGATATCATCAGCGAGGGATTCAGGTTGCTTTGGCTTCCGCAGGGCAGCGTCGCCTTTAGCGAGCAAACCGTGCCCGAAGCGGAAATCTCGTACCTGAAAATATGTTCGCAGATGTTGATTTGCTTTTGTACTTTATGGCGGCCTTTCTTGCCTGTCTTTTCGGCGGTAAGGAGGCCGCTTTTTATCAGCTCGCCGGATTTTTCGGCGAACGCGGCGGCGGTCCGCCCTTCGCCGAAAAGCAGCGAGACCCCGTACTCCGCCATGGCGATCGACAACGCTTCATCAGCGGGATCGGCGGCCGCCGTCACCTCAATGCCCTCGGGCAAAACGGCGGACAGGCGTTTTTCTATCTCCGCGCCCGTGATTTCGCCCTCGATTTTCATGTCAAGCGGCTCGGCGGCGCTCTCCTGCCCAAGGGGCAGCGGCGCGAGAAAATTCAGGTACGGGTGCGGATTGAAGCCCTCGGTATACCACAGCGGCAGCCGCGCGCGGCGCACGGCCCGGGTAAAGCAGCGGTTCATGTCAAGGTGTGAGAGGTACTTCGCCCTGCCCTCTTTTTTAAACCAGACCCTTACAGCGCGCATCGCACTCACCTCCGTTCAGTTTGTCCGCGCCGCAAACCGCGCATTTTACGCGGCAGTGAGGCGTCGTCTCGTTTTCCCCGGCCTTTTTGCTTTCCTTTATCAGAAATTCCTTACTTACGCCGTAGTCCATGTGATCCCACGGCAGAACCTCGCCGCAGTCACGGCGGCGGTTCGCGTAAAACGCCACGGACAGCCCATGCTCCATGAACGCTTCCTCCCAAAACCCGAAGTTAAAAAGCTCGTCCCAGCCGTCAAAGCGGCAGCCCTTTTCCCACGCGGTTTTGATCACAGCGGCCAGTCGCCTGTCGCCCCGGGCGAGCGCCGCCTCTAAAAGGCTCGTCTGGGTTTTGTGACAACTCAGGCTGATTTTTTTTGTCCTGATGTGAGAAAACAGGCCGCGCTGCTTTTCCTCCAGCTGTTCGCGCGTGTCCTGCGGCTCCCACTGGAAGGGAGTGAACGGTTTCGGCACGAAAGACGACACGCTGACCGACACCGTCACGCCCTTGCCCTTGGGCTTGTTCGGATTCGCGTAGTATTCGTCCACGACCTTTTGCGCAAGCTCCGCTATGCCCGCGACGTCCTCCGGCGTTTCCGTGGGCAGGCCCAGCATGAAGTAGAGCTTGACAGACGTCCAGCCGCCTTCGAAAGCCTGCCGCGCTGTCGAAAGCATCTCCTGCTCGGTGACGTTTTTATTGATGGCGTCGCGGAGCCGCTGGGTGCCCGCCTCGGGCGCGAAGGTCAAAGAGCTTCTGCGCACACCGGACAGCTTTTCCATCAGCTCTTTGGGGAAGTTGTCCGCCCGCAGGCTCGGCAGGGCGATGTTGATTTTTTCATCGTCCGTCCACGCGACGAGTCTTGTGAGCAGCTCCTCCATTTTGGTGTAGTCGCTGGCGCTTAAGGAGCAAAGGGAAATCTCGTCGCTGCCTGTGGACAGGCATATGTCCCGGCATTGGCGGTCAACCGTTTCCGGGCTTTTCTCGCGTATGGGACGGTAGATGAACCCGGCCTGACAAAAGCGGCAGCCACGGATGCAGCCGCGGAAAATCTCCGTCACGGCGCGGTCATGGACGACCTCGACGGACGGCACGACGAAGCTTTCGGGGAAGAACATGGCGTCCAAATCGCGAACGACGCTCTTCTTTATTTTCGCGGGCGCGTCACCCTGCGGCGTGACGGCCCTCACGGTTCCATCCCCGTTATAGCTGACATCGTAAAGCGACGGCACGTAAACGCCCGGAAGCTTTGACGCGGCCAGCAGGAACTCTTTCTTTGACGAGCCTTTTTCCTTGTGTGCAATCAAAAGGTCAATCAGCGTATTGGTTATCTCCTCGCCGTCGCCGGGCAAAAATATATCGGCGAAAGCGTGGACAGGCTCGGCGTTACAGACGCACGGCCCGCCCGCTATGACGATCGGCGTCAGGGCGGTCCGCTCCGCGCTTTCAAGGGGCAAACCGGCTAAGTCGAGCATGTTAAGCATGTTCGTGTAGCACAGCTCGTATTGCAGCGTGAAGCCGATGAGGTCAAAATCGCGTATGGGGTCACCGCTTTCAAGGCCGTAGAGCAAAACGCCGCGCTTTCTCATCTGCTCCTCCATGTCGCCCCAGGGCGCGAAAACACGCTCGCACCAGGTGTCCTCACGGGCGTTGGCAAGGGCGTAAAGTATCTTCATGCCAAGATGAGACATGCCGATCTCGTAGGAGTCGGGGAAGCAGAACGCGTAGCGGAGCCTTATGCTGTCTTTGTCTTTTACAACGCTGTTCAGCTCGCCGCCGGTATAGCGGCCGGGCTTTTGGACGGATTGCAGGCAGGCTTCGAGTTGTGGGTTAAGCATATGTCCTCCTATTACTTGATAGACTATATTTAGAGCTTTTAAAAATTTCACTTGCACATTTTGTGTTTTTATAGTATAATTAGATGTTAGAGGGTATCTTTATATTGGGGGGAATGTCGATTGAACCGTCTGGGAACATGGAAGCTCATCCTGATGGCCCGGGAGGGCGACCGCAAGGCTATCAAAGCGCTGTTTGAGTCAACCTGCCGCGCCGCTTATCTCTTGGCGCTCACCATCACGAAAGATAAAGAAACGGCGCGCGGCATTTTGATCGACAGCTACACAGAGATATTCCAAAATCTTGACAGCCTCGGCGAAAGCTCCGGCTTTTTGGACACGCTTTGCGGGCAGGCTGTCCGCCAAGCCGAGAAAGCGCTTCCCTCCGCGCCGCGTTACAAATTCGACGCATCGGCGGAAAAGCAGCGCGAGCTGTGGAATCCCGATCCAGGCGCGATCACCGAGTTTGAAACGCTCCCGGGGCTTGACCTCTCCGGCGCGGCTGACAATGTGCTTGACATTTTCGAGATGCTTGAGCTATCTTCGCGGCTCTCGGCTTACCTGTTTTACTTCGCGGAGATAGAGCCGGCCGCTATCGCGTCACTGCTGGGCGCAAGCGAGGCGTGCATACGCGGCACGCTTTTCGGCGTGGGTCAGACGGTCATCCCGCAGATCGGGCAGATACAAAAGACCATACCTGCGCTTAGGGGCGCGTCCGCCGAGTCGGTCATCTTATGGGCGCTGCAAAATACGAAAAAACACGCTATGCGCGGCGATGTCATTGAGGACTGTTTCGGGCAAATGGTGTCCGGGCTTGTGGCCGCGGGCGCGCTTGAGCCTGAAATCGCCGCCGGCCCGTCCGAGCCTTATCTTGATTTGGGTGTGGACATTCCGCTACAGGATATGGGCGTGCCGAATAAATCCGACGGATATTCGCTTCAGCGGTTTTTGAAAGTCTTTTTCATTGTCATGATCGTCGCGGTGCTGTTCGGCGCGGCATTCGGGTTGAAACGCATACGTGACTACAATATGCAGCGCGCGGAGATAAACAGAAGCCAAAGCCGCACGACGCTTCCGTATTCCGAAATCGAGTTCCCGACGTCGGGCCTTGTTTTCTCGACGGAATATTCAAAGACGCAGCCTACGGAGCAGTCCCCCGTATCTACTGCCACGGGATCGGCCTCCCTGTCAAGCACGGCGGAGATACCGACCGAAACGACGACACGGGACATTTTGCAGGGGCTTGAATACTCCGTCTCAGGCAACAGCGTAACGATCACGCGATACAGCGATTCGCGCGCCAGCGTGGAAATACCGCAGACGATAAACGGCCTTACGGTGACGGCCATCGGGGTCAACGCTTTTTACAATTCCACGGTGCAGAGCGTCAAAATCCCCCCCACCGTGAACTCCATCGGCGCCAGCGCGTTTTATAACTGCACGAGCCTGAGCAGTATCATCATCCCGCCCGGCGTCACGAAAATTCCTGAAAACGCTTTCAGGGGTTGCTCCAGCCTGACCACCGTGTCAATTCCCAACACCGTGACGTTCATCGGCGCGCAGGCTTTTTACAAGTGCTTTTCACTGCGCGATATCGCCGTACCGTCAAGCGTGACGCATCTGGGGGACTGGGCTTTCGCGAACTGTACGTCGCTGACCTCCATCACCATTCCCGGCGCGGTTATGTACGTAGGCAAATCACTGTTTTACGAGTGCACCGCGCTGACCAGCTGCTCGCTGTCCGTCGCGCCGCAGACGACGGCTTTGGGCGAGTGGATGTTCTTCGGCTGCGTAAGTCTGCGCTCTTTCGCCGTTCCGCACAGCGTCACGGCCATCCCGCCCAACTGCTTCTACGGCTGCCGGGGACTGCAAACGGTATCGTTCCCGTTCGGCCTGCATACCATCGGCGACAGCGCGTTTTTCGACTGCTCGTCCCTCGCCGGCGTCAGCTTCGGACCCAATCTCAGGCGCATCGGCAGTTCCGCGTTCTCCGGCTGTACGTCTATCAAACGCATCGACCTCCCTGCCGGGGCGACGACTTTAGGCGCGCAGGCCTTTGCCGGATGCACGGGGCTTGAACATGCCATGCTGCCCGCGTCGGTAAACGATATCGGAACAGGAACGTTCGCGGGATGCTCGGCGCTGACGATCACCTGCGCAGCGGGATCGTATGCGGAAACGTATGCGGAACGCAACGGCATAAAACATACGGCGGCATAACGCAATTCATCCCTAGGGCGTGTTTGAAAAAATCCCCGTGTGCGGATTTTTCAAACACGCCCTACAGATATTTTCTTCTAAGCTCCACAATCTTCCCTATAATCGCGACGGGCGTCTCCCTGATCTCGTCCTCCGTGAACAGAATCGGCTCAAACTCCGCATTAAAAGGCGCAAGCATGATGCTTGTGCCTTTTTTTATTACGCGCCTTGCCACGGCATCCTCCCGCCCGATCAGTACGAGCGCAAGCTCCCCGCTGTTCACGCTGTCCTGCCGCCGGACGATCAGGATGTCCCCGGCGGAAAAAACCGGCCGCATCGCTTCTCCCGCCGCCTTTATCGCGAAGTGCTCCCCGCTGTCAGCCATATCCGCCGTGATCGGTTCAAACTGAACGATCTCGCCGTCCCGGGGAGGTTTCATGCCGCCGCGGATGTGGTCGATGACGGGAATCTTCTCACTGAGTCCCGCGTCGGTTCCCAAAATCATATCGACCGAAACATTGAAGCAGGCGGCCATCTTCACCAGACTGTCCAAGTCTGGTTTTGTTCTGCCCTGCTCCCACTGGCTGACGGCTGTCTGATGCACCCCGCAGATACCGGCAAGCTCTATCTGCGAAAGCTTTTTTTGTCGGCGAAGTATACGGATCATGTCCATATTGATAATCCCCTCTTATTAAAGTTTTATCCCCTGTAGTAGTATTATCAGCCATACTATTAAATTCGTCAAGAAAAATCGAATAAATATAAATTATACTATTGACTTTTCGCGACTTTCCTGCTAATATAATAGTGTTACTATTAACAAGGAGGCTGAACTCATGATTTCGCCGGAGGAACCTCGCCCGACCTGCGATGAAGCGGCGATCGCGCGGCTTTCCTATCTGAACTGGGAGCGTTCCCGGGCGGAGGGGCTTTCAGAATATGTCTACAGGCGGCGCGCGGTGGACCTGTCGTTTCTCACGGCGGAGGTCGTAAAAAGCGAGCTGACCGACAACGAGCGCAACGTGATCGAGCTTGTCTACTACAGGCGGAAAAAGCTGTCTGACGCGGCCAAGGACATGGACCGGGATAAATCGACCGTCAAGCGAACGCTTCAGCGCGCGGAGGAAAAAATACAGCATCATCTTAAATATGCCATTTCATACCAATACAATCTTAAAACGGTATCGTTTCTGCCTGTGGCAGTGCGCGAGGCCTTGGCCGTAGCGGCGTGGCGGCTGTACTCGCCGGAAACCTTCGGGGAACGGCTTCGCAAGCTGCGTCTGAGCGAAAATATCGGTATGGAAACGCTGGCGGACGCTCTCGCGCTCCCGGAATCAAGGCTAGAAGCGCTGGAGTCCGGGCAAGAAAGCCCGACCGCGCCGGAGACCGTCGCGCTGGCCGCGTTTTTCGGGCGGACGACGGACTACCTGCTAACAGGAGAAAGGGGAGGTTCATATGATGTATAAAACGCTCGCGGAGCTATCCGGGGACTACTATGACAGCGCGGCGATTCAGGAGGAGCTTATCATGAAAAACCGCGCAAAGCTTGCGGCGGCGCGGCGGCGCGGCGATAAAAATGAGGAGGTTCGCCTGACCCGGCTCATTTACGTTCTGTACGCCCAACGCAGGGAGCTTTTAGAAACAGCGGCAAAACTCAAGCATTATTACAGAAATTCAACGTATACATAAATATAGAGAGGAGGTTTAACTGTGGAATATATCGTGGAAAAAGCGCTGGTATTGATTCCCGCGCTGTTCGTTTTGGGCAAGATCATCAAAAGCATCGAAAAGATACCGAACAAGTTCATTCCGCTGATTTTGCTGGTGTTCGGCGTGAGCGGGACGCTGCTGCTTTTGGGGCCGTCGGTAGACGCGGCGATACAGGGTGTGCTTGTGACGGGCGTGACGGTTTACGGGCACCAGGTGTTTAAGCAGCTGACGCAGGAGGAATAGGCAGGGAAATGGGCGGCATCGTTGTTGATGCCGCCCTTGGTTTATTATGGGATTTATCTCATCCAAATCCAACCGAAGAAGATGTATCTGAAAATGAATTGGAGCCATGCGGGGATGGTTTCCCACCATTTTTGCGGTGTGGGATCAGGGTCGGGATCGGGGGTAATGGGGCCGCCGCCCTGCCTGACCTCCACAATGGCGTAAAGGCTGAAATAATCGGCTTCAAACACGGCGTAACCGTCCTCAATGCGAGCCAGCATGTTCGTCGCCGTCCAGTTGTCGGGATCAAGGTAGAACACCTGCGCATAAATGGGATCGAAGCCATCGGGGATTTTTATTTTTACAATGATTTTTCCAAGGGGCTGTACAGGCTGATTGTTTAACAGAGTTTTGATGTCGAAAATTTTCACCTGATCAGGATTCAGCTTGTTGTCAACCAACGTATAAGCGCTTTGCGGAACGGTGTCCTTTACATTAAGTATGACATTGCCGCTGTAGCTGCCGTTGTTATATTGCACAATAACATCGTCGCCGTCATTTCCAAGCTTCACCGAATCGTTCACAAGAATAAAGGGGTTGCCGTTGTTGATTGCATCGGTGTGGGCGACGGAATTTTTGTGGCAGTAGATTATTGGCATAACTTGTTCCGGGAACCACCAACCATCATCACGGAGATAAATATAGCGCATTCCGTCAAAATTCCACTGCCCAATCTCCTCGACCTCAGCGGGAACAAGGATGCTTGGAAACCTGTCGCTCACACCGGATATTGCTTGATCTTCAAGTATTTTTACTGTTGTGGGAATTTCAATTTTTGCCAACCAATGCGCGCCCCAAAAAGCTCTTTCTCCTATTGTCATTGTACCCGAAGGTATACTATATGCCTCGTCAGGCCGCGCATTCGGATATTTAACTAATTTTTTCAAATTATTACTAAATAAAACGCCGTCCTCGCTTGCGAAAAACGGGTTTGCGCTGTCCACGTAGAGATTTGAAACACCATGCGTATCAAAAGAAAAATCACTTAATCCGCTCGAAATTGTGACAGCTACAGGCGTGCGTATGTTCGTAAACGCAGAACGCTCAACCTCAATTACGCTGTTGGGCATAATGTAATTATCCTCGTAGTTTCTTATTCGACTTGGATACTGCTTTAAAATTGTTTTGTTATTGTTATAAAGGATTCCGTCCTGCGAGGAATAATTCGGGTTTTCCGGGTCAACGGTCATAGGCCCTACGCAATTGAATGCTCCTTCTTCAATCAGCGTTACGCTTTTAGGGATATTAACGGATTCCAATCGGGAACAGCCCCAAAACGCGTCACGTTCAATCGTTTCAACAGAATTTGGAATAGTAATTGATGAAAATGTTGCATAAGTGAAAGCACAGCTCCCAATAATTTTAACCGTGTTGGGTATGGAATAAGAGGCGTTTTCTCTTGCGGCAGGATAGGCCAACAGTACAGTTCCATCCGCTGTAAGCAACGCGCCGTCAACAATTTTATAAAATTGGTTTCCGCTCACGTTAATTTGTGACAGCGAATAGCAATAGGAGAAAACCGCTCTTCCGATAGAGTTAACTTTTTGCGGAATCGTAATACTCGTCAGTTCATGACAACCTTGAAAAACCCATCCACCTATTGTTGTCACATTCGGCGGAATTGTAATTGATTTCAGATTCATACACAAAGCAAACGCGTTATCACCAATTACAAGCAAACTGTTCGGCAGACTTACTGTATCAAGGTTATAGCAATTCTGAAACGCCCTCTCACCAATACTTGTGATACCGCTGCCGATTGTCAAGGTCTTGACCAGCCATTTGTCGTTCTCCCAGGGTGAAGCTTCCCAGACGTTCCACTCAATCGCCCCAGTCCCGCTAATGTTCAGCGCCCCCGTCGCCGTGTTAAAGGTATAGCTGGCATTCGGCCCGCATGACCCGCCTGTCGTGGCAGCCGATACGGCAAGCGAAATCGCCCCTCCGCATAAAAGAACCGCCAAAAGAATCGCTATGAATTTTTTCATTTTTTATCCCCCCGTTCTAAAATTTTCTTTATTATATCACGTGATTCCACTTATGTCAATAAATATTCCACCGTCTGTAAAAATATTTAAGTATAATTAAGTAAAAAGTAGGAGGGTATGTTTCTTGTGGAATGTGGACTTTGGCAACAAATTACGCAGTTTAAGAATAGATAAAGGTTTAAATCAAACACAGCTGGCCGAAAGGCTGGGTGTAACTAATTCCATTATTTCCGCGTATGAAACTCAAATGCGAATGCCCTCACTGGATTTGCTCGTGAAAATTGCGCTTGAATTTTCCGTGTCGATTGACTGGCTGCTTGGAATGGAGAGGATCAGCAGCTTGGATATAGCGGGACTGACGAATGAACAGGTTTTGATGATTTCAAACATGACGAATGAGTTCAGGAGGTTAAATCGAAAGTAAAATGAATTTTTCTTGCAAATAAAGCCGCTTTGACGTACAATAGACGGGGGAGGGAATCACATTGAAACTCGTCAGCAACGTCATACGCGGCCTTTTTAGGCTCCTGCCGCTCAAAAAAAGGGTCCTGTTCTACACCGTCCGCGCCGACGGCCGCCTCCGCGAAAACCTGCAATGCGTGTACGACGAAGTTCACGCCGACAAGGTCATATTTGCCAAAATGCTGCCCCATTCCGGGCCGGACAAGCTGCGGCAGTACGCGCTGCTGCTCACGAGCAAGGTCGTCGTGACGGACGACTACCTGCGCTATCTGCGGTCGGTGCGGCTGCGGCCCGCGCAGAAGCTCGTGCAGGTGTGGCACGGCGTCGGCGTGTTCAAGAAATCCGCGCTGGATGTGCCGTCGAAGCTGACCCGGCAGGAGGAAATTGACACGCACGCGCAGTACGACGCGTTCATCGTCGCCGCCGAGGGGAACCGCCGAATCTACGCGGACGCGTTCGGCGTCGACGTAGGCCGCGTGCTCGCGCTTGGGGTGCCGCGAACCGATTTGCTGGTGAACGGGGAGTCGCGCGAACGGCTGTGCGAGCGGTTTTTCGAGTCGCGCCCGCAGCTCAGGGGCAAGAAAATTTACGCCTACCTGCCCACATTTCGGGAGGAAAAAGGCGAGCGCGTCCCTTTCGACCCGAAAATCGACTGGAACGCGCTGGACGCGGCGCTGACCGATGATGAGGCATTCGTGATACACCGCCACCCCGTTATGAGCGAGGTTTTTCTCACGGGGAAATATGTTCGCCTGTTTGACTTGGGTTCCTGCCCGACTTCCGAGCTGCTTGCCGCGATGGACGTGCTCGTCACCGACTATTCCTCCGTGATGGTCGAAGCGTCGATGCTTTTAACGCCGACCGTTTTCTACTGCCCGGATTTTGACAGCTATGAACGCGGCTTCTATATCTCATACCCTGACGAGTTGCCGGGCGAGGTCGTTTACCGGGGCGGCGAGCTGCTGGGCGTGATCCGCGAAACAGCGGCTAATCCGCCCGTTGAGCGCATAAAAAAATTCCGCCGCTGGCAGACTGAGGCCTGTGACGGAAGTTCATCCAAGCGGGTGGCGACGTTGGTGGATGAATATCTTAACTCGTAGACGTGTTTCCGATGACCTTGTCAACGATCCGTTCGGCACTTTTGCCATCCAGAACGCCGAAGTTCCGCTCCACGAATTTTTGTACTGTCTCCGTGTCGCTTTGAGCACGCCCGATCGCGTCCAGAAACTCCGGGAAAGTCTCGGCCGCCGCGCCGGGGACGTACTGCCTGTAGTCAAAATAGAATTCCCGCTCCCTGCTGTACGCCGCCAGATCGTAAGCGTAAAACACACAGGGCTTGTTAAGAAGCGCAAAGTCCGCGCAGATCGACGAATAGTCCGTGACCAGAATGTCCGCCGCCTGAATGAGGTCGTTCACGTTTTTATGAGCGGTCATGTCGGTCACGCCGGGCGGCACGCGGACGCCGCTGTGCATCTGCGGGTGCAGGCGCAGGACCAGCTTGTGCGTGTGCCCGAAACGCTCCTCAAACGCTTCAAGGTCGAAGTGGTCGAGGATTTTTTTGTTGTCCGCGTCGTTATCGCGGAAAGTCGGCGCGTACAGCACGACGAGCTTGCCGCCGCTTTTCAGCGTATCCCTTTTGAATGCCTGTACGTCAAACGCGCCGCCGCGGTACGAACGCAGGTACCTGTCCGCGCGGGGCGAACCGTAGGGCAGAACCTTTTCGCGTGGGGCGCCGAAAGCTCCCGCGTAGATGTCGGCCACGCCGTCCGACGAGCAAACGACGTAGTCCAGCCGCGCGTTGCCTTTCAGCACGCGCGCGCGGATGTCAGGGGGCAGCTTCTGGTCCAGCCCGAACTTCTTAAACGCGCCCTCTGCGTGCCACAGCTGTGTCAGCACCGCGCTGTTATGAAAGCACATATCGGCCAGCGGCATGAAATTGTCGTTGAGGAAAACGTACTTCGACGACGCGAGCAGTTTTGCGTTCTTTGTGAAAAAATTGAATATCCGCCGCGCCGTTTCGAACACTTCTCCGACATTTTTCGGTTTTTTGGGCTTGATGTCCTCGCCGGAAATTTTCACGATTTCATAGCCGCCGCGCCGCTCAAGCTCCAGCCCGATCTCGCCCAAAGAGTCCGTGAAGCCCGCCATGTGCGGCGACAGGAGGGCCACCCTGTTGTTCACGGGCGGTCTTTTCGCGCGGAGGTTGAACCGCGCGGCGAATATCCGATAAAATATATTTTTCATGTCCATACTTATGATCCTATTCATATCCCTATTTGTTCAAAAAAGATATCGCGGCTTGGGTTAACGCAGCCAGCGGACGGAAAAAAATAGTCTTCAGCGGCTCGGGCACGGGCATTCTCAGCAGATACCTGAACAGCCTTTCGTCAAGGGCGCGTTCCTTTTTTATGATCAGAACTTTCTTCGCCTTGGCCGCTTTTTTGAAGCCCCTTTCGGGAAGCAACCTCAGATTTTCACATCCGCGCCATCTGTCCGGAATATCCTGATCCCTGACCCCTGATCCCTGACTCCCGATAAGCACCTCAAAATACGGCATGGTTTGCAGGTAAACCGCATTGAGCGTCCGGGCAAGCGCGTCTCCTGTAAGCCCCTGTATAACAACTGAAATCTTCGGTTTCTCCGCGATCTCCCGCTTGTCAAAATACATCTCATGAATGTCCGTGTGCATTGCGCCGAGGCGTTTTTGCTCAGGTTCAGTCAACCGCGTGTTCAGTCTTTCGTGCGCGCGCCGGATAAGGTGAAGCGTCTCTTCGTCAGCCTGCCAAAGCAGACGGTAAAACTGCGTGACGACGGTGTTATCGGCCTTAAATATGACCTCATCGAGATAGGCGGCGCGTTCGGCGGCAGGTACCGCTTCACGCTCCAAAGCTTCATCGGCCGCGGCGTATATCCGCGACATGGACTCGATAAAGTCGAGCGTCAGAGCCTTGCTGACCGTCTGAGTGACGGAAGCGTCGCCCCTGGCATCGCGGCGGCGGTAAAGCATGCACGCGCCGGGAACGCCCGTCATTTTCGCTTCGGAGCGCATGATGAACTCAAAAAAGAACACGCCCTCCTCGGAATATTTCAGGCCGGGGAACGTGACCCCCGACCGCAGCAGCGCCTCCGTCCGATAGCACTTGTTTCCCACCAGGAAATTCCACAGCAGGTCACGGTCAAACAGGCCGATCTCCTTTTTTTGAGCGAGGGACTCGGCGTAGCCGTTATTTTTCACAGCCCCTGAGCCGAAGCTTTGCAGCCGTCCAATCGCCGCATCCGCGCCGGTCTTCTCTAAAGCCGCGTAAAAAGCTTCGAGCGAGGTATCCGTCAGCAGGTCGTCACTGTCGAGAAAAAGGACGTACCTGCCGCCCGCCTGAGTCAGCCCGAAATTCCGCGCGGCGGATACTCCGGCGTTGCTCTGAAAAAAACAGCGTATGTTCTTGTTTTCTGCGCAATATTTGTCAATGATGGCCTGAGTCCCGTCGGTCGAGCCGTCGTTGACGACGATGACCTCAACGCCGGAAAGCGTCTGGCGCATGAGGCTGTCCAGCGTTTCGGCGATGTAAGGCCCGACGTTATAGGCGGGCACGACCACGGAAACTTTACATAATTCCATTTTCACACTAACTCTCAAGCAGCGCTTCGGCGATTTTTATGTCCGTGGGATACGTGATTTTTATGTTATACGCCTCACCCCGCACGATATGCACGGGCAGGCCCTTGATCGCGTAGATCTTGCACGCGTCGGTCAGCGTGGCGGCTTCCTCGGGCGTGAGGGATTCAACAGTCTCCTTGAGCTTTTTGATGTTGAAGCTTTGGGGCGTCTGTCCCTGGAACATCGCCGCCCTGTCCGGGATCGCCGTGATCGTTCTGCCGTCGTCGCTCTGCACGATCGTATCTGTCGCGCCGACAGCCGTATCGCACGCGCCGTACTCAAGCGCGCAGCGTATATTGTCGTCAATGATGCGCCGCGTGACAAGGGGACGCACCGCATCGTGGGTAACGATGACGCTTTCGCCGTCAATGCCGTAATTTTCCCCGATCCAGGCAAGGGCGCGAAGCAGCGTGTCGTTGCGGGTCTCGCCGCCCTCGACGACGGTTATTTTATCACTGCGGCCAAGATGTTTCTCCAGCAGCTCCGCCGTATAGTCAATCCATCCGCCGGGACACAGCACGAGAATCCTCTCAAGCCTGTCCGCGCAGACAAATTTTTCAACCGTATGGACAATGACCGGCCGACCGTGCAGGTCCATATACTGCTTGGGCGTTTGAGCGCCCATGCGGTTGCCGACGCCTCCCGCGAAAATAGCGGCGAAAATCATGATGTCTTACCTCGCGAATTATGGTTTACGGCCGGGGATGGAACCCCGACCCTGCTATGTGATATCTATTTTTTGCCGTTCGTCATTTCGTCATACACGTCGCAGACCTCACCAACGTCTCCAAACATAATCATCTCGCCCTTTTTCAGGATCATCGCCTTGTCGCATAGCGTCCGTACCTGCGGCGTGTTGTGCGAAACGAACAGCACCGTCACGCCACGGTCAATCATGGACTGCACGCGCGCTTCGCTTTTGCGGCGGAACTTCGCGTCGCCCACAGACAGCACTTCGTCGAGTATCAGCACCTCCGGCTCGACGGCGGTGGCGATGGAGAAGCCGAGCCTCGCCCTCATGCCCGAAGAGTAGTTTTTGACGGGCACGTCGATGAACTCCTTCAGCTCACTGAACGCGACGATCTCGTCGTACTTCGACGCGATAAATTTCCGCGAATAGCCCATTGTCGCGCCGTAGAGGAATATGTTTTCTTTGCCGGAATAATTCATGTCGAAGCCCGCGCCAAGCTCAAGCAGCGGCGCGACGACGCCCCGCACGCTGACCGTGCCTTTCGTCGGCTTCATCACGCCGGCTATGACCTTGAGCAGCGTACTTTTTCCCGCGCCGTTCAGCCCCAGCACGCCAAGGCGCTCGCCCGGCATCAGTTCAAAGGAAATGTTTTTCAGCGCCCAAAACTCAGCGTAATGAAGCCGCCGTGTAACCAGCTTGATGAAATATTCCTTGACGTTATCGATTTTTTCGTTGTTGAGGTTGAACATGATGCTGACGCCGTTAACGGATACGGCGGGAGTAATGTCCATTGCGCAACCCCCAAAAATAAAATTAGTATTATATATGCAATATGAACTGATCCTGCTTTTTATAAAACAGCGCCGCGCCGATCAAAACCATCAGAACGGAAAATCCCAATGAATAATAAAACCAGTTCCAGTTCCACATTTCGCCGAACAGCACGCAGCTGCGGAACATGGATATGATGGCGTACAGCGGGTTGGCCATCAGTGCGCGCAGCACCCATTGGTTCGCGGTCTTTAGCTGGTTGACCTGGTATATGATGGGGCTTAAATAGAAAATCAGCATACAAAACACGTCGTAAAGATATTCGATGTCCCTGAAAAAAACCTCCAGCACCGACAGGATAAGCCCTACGCCGGTGCAGAGGATGAACAGTATAAGCAGCGGCGCCCAGGCCAATAGCGCGTACGGCGTAAGGTTCACGGGCGTGTCGGAGAAAAGCTGGAAGTAAACGATAAACGCCACGAGCACAAGCATGGAGATACAAAAGGTGATGAACGTCGATATCACATTGGACAGCGGGTATATATACTTCGGTATATATACTTTTTTGATGACGGACGCGCTCAGCGTGATCGAGCGCATGGCCCGCTTCGTGGACTGCGTGTAGAACTCGTACAGCAGGCGGCCGCACAGGATGAACACGGGATAGTTCAGCACGGCCTTTGAGTCGCGCCCCAAAAGCCGCGAGAACACCATGACGAGCACAAGCGTCGTCAAAAGCGGCTGCAAAAATGTCCAAAAAACCCCGAGCACTGAATTACGGTACTGGAGTTTAATATTTTTTCTGACGATTTCTCCCGTTAACCATCGGTATTTATACAGGTTTTTGAACATCAGATCCTCCATTTACGGAAATAGGCAAACATAGATTTTATCTGTATAAGCATAAGCTTAAAGTTTTTCTTGCTCTCCCGTCCCCAGACGTGATAGACCACCGCGCCGGGATAATAAACCGCGCGGCTGGTTTTGCGCACGGTGCGGGTGAGATCGCAGTCCTCGAAATACATGAAATAACGCTCGTCAAAGCCGCCGATTCGTTTAAACAGCTCCGTCCGCAGCATCATAAAACAGCCGGTGGCGTTCTCAATGTCGAAAGGCTGGCTCATGTCGCGGTCAAGCATCGCGTACTCGCGCAAAAGCCTGCCGGGAGGGCGTTCCCCGCGCATACGGCTGGCCGCGAGATACTTTATCTTCGGGTCGCGCTTGCCTAATATCTGAATCGAACCGTCAGGAAAACAGACATTCGGGGACAAAAGCCCTATGTCCGGGTTTTTGTCAAGATAGGCCGCCATATCCGCTATGGCGTCCTGCCTGAGAATTACGTCGGGATTGATGATCAAGTGGTATGTAGAATCCAGCCGCTTCAGCACCGTGTTGTGCCCCGCGCCGAAGCCCCGGTTGCACCGGTTCTCTATGACCTCAAGGTTATCGTATTCCTTTTCTTTCCCGCGTAGAATGTCCACTGTCCCGTCCGTCGAAAGATTATCGACGGCATACAGCTTCAGCGCGACTCCTTTCGTGCGTGACAGCACGCTGTCCAAAGTCTCCCGTATTTTCGTTTCGTTGTTATGCGTAACAATACATCCTGTTACAGACGTATTCATCGCCCAACCCCTTTCAGGAGCAAGACTCATCTAAGAACCTGTATTCAATAACGGGTTCTTATTCTTGCTTCTTAAAATTATCTCAACATTTCGTAAGGATGTTAATATCTCAACAAAATTCTGATCAGATTAAGCCGCCACGTGAGCTTTTGCGCGGCGGTAACCCTTTTGCCCGTCACGTTTCCGCCGTGCCTGCGGTACAAAAGCAGCGGCTCGCTGATCATGCGCGCGCCGCCGTTCAGCTCCGCCACAAGGCCGATCCACTGGTCGTGCATGGGGATGTCCTCAGGAAACGGCAGCGCCTTTTCGAGTATCCCTTTTGTGAACGCCATGCAGCAGCCCATGTAGGAGTTGCGCACCAGATTGCGCAGAAAGCCGCCTTTGCTCCCGCGCAGACCGAAGAAAGATTCAGCGGTCACATTCAGCTTTTCGTCCGTAATTTTCGCGTCGTGCAACACGAGACTCGCGCCTGACTCGAACTCCGCCATAACGCGGGCGACCTTGCCGTTCAGCCACACGTCGTCCTGGTCGCACAGGAAAATGACCTGCCCCCGCGCAAGCTTCAAGGCGTTTTCGAAGTTTTTGACTACTCCCCTGCCCTCGCCCTTTACGTATTTCACACGGCTGTCATAGGCCGCGTAAAATTCGGCGATCCTTTGGGTTTCGCCGCCGGGTGCGTCGTCTGAGATGATCAGCTCGTCGTCTGGCTCAAGCTGCGGCAGGATGGATTCAATTTGCTCCCCGATATATTTTTCGCCGTTATAGGCGGCCATGCACACCGATTTTTTCATGTATCAATCGACTTCATCGTCGGGAACAGCAGCACGTCCCGGATGGAATGGCTGTCCGTCAGCAGCATGACAAGCCTGTCGATGCCGACGCCGATTCCGCCCGTGGGAGGCATACCGTACTCAAGCGCCATGAGGAAATCCTCGTCCGTGCTGTTCGCCTCCTCGTCCCCGGCGGCTTTCAGGGCTTCCTGCGCCAGGAAACGGCCGCGCTGGTCAATGGGATCGTTCAGCTCGGAAAAAGCGTTCGCGAACTCGCGCCCCGTGATAAACAGCTCGAAGCGTTCGGTCAGCGCGGGGTCGGAGGGCTTGCGCTTGGCCAACGGCGAGATGTCAACCGGGTGCTCCGTGATAAACGTGGGCTGCACGAGTTGGTCCTCCGCGTACTCCTCGAAGAACAGGTTCAGCAAATCGCCCTTTTTGTGACGCTTCTCGAATTCAATGCCGCGCTCTTTGCACAGTGCCTTGGCCTGCTCAAAGTCTATCGTGTCAAAGTCCACGCCGGCGTACTCTTTAACCGCCTCGGTCATGGTCATGCGCTTAAAGGGCTTGCCTAGGTCAATCTCCGCGCCGTCAAAAGTGACCACGGCCGTGCCGCATATCTTTTCGGCGACGGTACGGATCAGGTTCTCGCAAAGCTCCATCATGCCGTGGAAATCCGTGTACGCCTGATACAGCTCAAGCAGCGTAAATTCAGGATTGTGGCGCACGTCTATGCCCTCGTTGCGGAACACGCGCCCGATCTCATAGACCCGTTCAAGGCCGCCGACGATCAGCCGCTTGAGATAAAGCTCGATGGAAATGCGCAGATACAGCTTTTCGTCAAGGGCGTTGTGGTACGTGGTGAACGGGCGCGCCGCCGCGCCGCCGGCGTTTGGCACCAGCATCGGCGTTTCGACCTCCATGAAGCCCTGCGCGTCCAGATGATTGCGTATCTCGCGGATGACGGCCGAGCGCTTGACGAACGTATCCTTGACCTCGGGATTCACGATGAGATCAACATAGCGGCGGCGGTAACGCGTGTCCGTGTCCCGCAGGCCGTGATACTTTTCGGGCAGCGGCAGCAGGGATTTCGTCAGCAGGCGGAGTCCTTTGGCGTGGACGGATATCTCGCCCCTGCGCGTGCGGAACACGAAGCCTTTGACCTCCACGATATCGCCGATGTCCCACTTTTTGAAGTCGGCGAACACATCCTCGCCCACGTCGTCAATTTTTACGTAGACCTGCATACGCCCCGTCAGGTCGCGTATATCAATAAAGTTGGCCTTGCCCATGTCGCGCCGGGACATCATGCGCCCGCAGATCGCGACGTCTTTTCCCTCAAGCTCCTCAAAACGCTCCGTGATTTCTGCGCACATTGCCGTCTGCTCCGCCGTGGTGATGACAAAGGGATCCCTGCCCTCGTCCTGTAAAGCCAGCAGCTTTTCGGCTCTGATACGCCGCTGCTCGTTTTGGTCAAGCTCTTCCTCCCCTGTTTCGAGAGTTACGTTCAAATCTTCCTGCATATTCAAAATCTCCTATTTTTTAGTGCCTGTGCGCTATTTCATAATTGACAAAATCTCGAACTGGATCGCCGCGCCGTTCGGCAGCTCCGCCGTGACGGTCTCGCCGATCTTGCGCCCTATCAGCGCCTTGCCGACGGGGGACTGATCGGAAATGATCCCCTTTTCGGGATCGGCCTGTGATTTGCCGAGGATCTGATAGACAACGTCCTCATCCATCTCGACGTCGTGCAGCTTGACCTTTACCCCGGTTTTGATCTCCTCTGTGCTGATCTCGTCCTCGTCGATGATCCTCGCGCCGCCAAGCTCATCCTCCAGCTTCGCGATGCGCGCCTCCATGATCGCCTGCGCGTTCATGGCCTCGTCATACTCCGCGTTTTCAGAGAGGTCGCCGAAAGAACGGGCCTCTTTGATCCTTGCCGCGATCTCATCCCGTCCCGCCGTCCTCAGCTGCTCAAGCTCCTCCAGGAGCCGGGTGTAACCCTCGCGGGTCATTTCGTTTGCCATCTTTATCAGTCAGTCCTTTCTATGTTCGCGCCCATTTAAGCGTTTATGTGCGTCATATTATTATATAAGAATTCCTGCCTGTTGTCAAGGCGTTATATTTCCTTTTTGCAAAATATTGATAATTTTACTTCGGATTTCAGGCTGAGACTCCTTTGTTCCGTTCCAAAAAAGGTTTTCAAAGGGTTGTTTTCCCAGTGCCCGCACACCGCAGCATTCATACAGCGCACAGGCAAACAGCGTTTCGTCCACATTTTCGGGACGCAGCCCGGCATACTCGGCGGGCAGTTCAAATCCGCTTCCTGTCACGGCGCAGCTTGATCCGTGACCTCCGATCGCCAATCCCTCTTTGCGGACGACGAAGTTGCAATTTTCCACAAAAGCCTCGTCGCTGCCGACCAGCACCGACGCGCCATAGCGCTCCATCATTTTTTCGGCGGCGGCCTCGTAGAGTCTCGTTTTTCGCGTCACGACCCTCACCACGGACGCAAGCATAACGGCGCGGGACAGCTCACCGCAAAGCTCACCCTCGCAGTCAACTATCCCCAGACGCAACTCCGGCGGATTTACCCCGCTGTTTTTCAGGAGGCCGGCCGCGCTGTTCCATATGCCCCAAAACGGCAGCCGGTCAGGCTCGAACGCGCGGAGCTTCATGCTTTCGGGCGGTCGGTCATCCGACGTGTAAAGCATCCGGGCAGCGCCCTTGCCCGCTGCGGATTTCACCTCCGCCCACGGCACGCCGTCTTTGCGGCGGCGGACCCGCAGAATAAAAAACGGGGCGCCGTTTCGTACCGCGATCTTGGACAGGCCAGGCTCCTCGGGCGAGAAACGTTCTTTCAGGCGTGATAGGACATCCTTTTTTCTTTCCCCGATCTGTAAAATCACAAACATCAACGACACCTCTATAGATTAAGAACCTGTGTTCATATGGAGGTTCTAACAGTTACTAATTCTATGCTGTTTTACTTAAAATTATCTATGTTGCCTAAAAATAAAACGATTTTTCGTGTGAATTTTCTTTTTTGACTGTTTACAACACGCGATAAAAGTGTTATGATGTAGCGTGGTATATTTGATACTAATAATCTACGTATAGTTATACGAAAGGATGGGAACTCAAATGGCAAGAAAGAAAAAGACAATGGACGGAAACAACGCGGCGGCATACGTGTCCTACGCGTTTACGGAGGTGGCGGGAATCTACCCGATCACGCCGTCAAGCCCCATGGCGGACTATGTGGACCAGTGGTCGGCGGCAGGTCTCAAAAACATTTTCGGCACGACGGTTAAGGTGTCCGAGATGCAGTCGGAGGCCGGCGCGGCCGGAACGGTCCACGGCGCTTTGGCGGCCGGCGCGCTGACGACGACGTACACTGCGTCGCAGGGGCTTCTCCTGATGATCCCGAATATGTATAAAATCGCGGGCGAACTGCTGCCCAGTGTGTTCCACGTGTCGGCGCGTACCGTGGCGTCCCACGCGCTGAACATCTTCGGCGACCACTCGGACGTTTACGCCTGCCGTCAGACAGGCTTCGCCATGCTCGCCGGGACGAACACCCAGGAGGTCATGGACCTGGGCGCAGTGGCTCATCTGGCGACGATCAAAAGCCGCGTCCCTTTCATCAACTTCTTCGACGGTTTCCGCACGTCACATGAGCTGCAGAAGATCGACGTGTGGGACTACGACGAGTTGAAAGATATGTGCGACATGGACGCGGTAGACGCGTTTCGCAAACGCGCCTTGAATCCCGAACGTCCCGTCATGCGCGGCTCGCATGAAAACGGCGATATCTTCTTCCAACACAGAGAGGCCTGCAATCAGTATTACGACGCTGTTCCGGGAATCGTCGAGGAGTACATGGACAAGGTCAACGCGAGGATCGGTACGGACTACAAGCTGTTCAACTACTACGGTGCGCCCGACGCCGAACGCGTCATCATCGCCATGGGTTCGTTCTGCGACGTGGCCGAGGAGGTCATCGACTATCTGACGGCCAGGGGCGAAAAGGTCGGGCTTGTGAAAGTACGCCTGTACCGCCCGTTCTCCGCCGATCACCTGATCGCGGCCATACCCGCGACGGCGAAGAAGATCGCCGTGCTTGACAGGACAAAGGAGCCCGGCGCTTTAGGTGAGCCGCTGTATCTCGACGTCGTGACGTCCCTTGCCACAAAGGGCCGCATGGTCAAGGTCGTCGGCGGGCGCTATGGCCTGGGTTCAAAGGATACCCCGCCCTCCAGCGTGTTCGCGGTATTCGACGAACTGAAAAAGAGTGAGCCTAAGAACATGTTCACTTTAGGGATCAACGACGACGTGACGAATCTCTCCCTGCCCGAAACAGAAGCGCCCGACACGGCGGCCCCCGGCACGATCGAGTGCAAATTCTGGGGCATCGGCGGCGACGGCACGGTGGGCGCGAACAAGAACTCCATCAAGATCCTCGGCGACCATACGGACAAGTACGTGCAGGCGTATTTCCAGTACGACTCGAAAAAGACGAGCGGTATCACCATCTCCCACCTGCGCTTCGGCGACAGTCCTATCAAAAGCCCATACTATATCAACAAGGCCGACTTTGTCGCCTGCCACAACCCGCTGTACATCTTCAAGGGCTACAAAATCGTCAACGACGTGAAGCCCGGCGGAACCTACCTCATCAACTGCCAGTGGACGCCCGAGGAGCTGGGCAAGCACCTGCCGGCGGAGGCAAAGCGCTACATCGCGAAAAACAACATCCAACTCTACACCGTCAACGCTATCGGCATCGCGGAGCAGATCGGCATGGGCAAGCGTACGAACACGATCCTTCAGTCGGCGTTCTTCGCTTTGGCAAGCGTGATCCCCATTGACGAAGCGGTCACGTACATGAAAAACGCGGCGACGAAATCCTACCTCAAGAAGGGGCAGGACATCGTTGACATGAACCATAAGGCCATCGACGCGGGCGTGTCGGCTTTTGTGAAGATCGACGTACCGGCCGACTGGGCCGACGCGGCGGACGACGCGAAAGCCAAAGACGCGGGCGAAGCCTCCAAGCTCGTAAAGATGGTGGACAATATCATGAAGCCCGTGGCGCTCATGGACGGCGATTCGCTGCCGGTATCGGCTTTCACGGATCATGCCGACGGTACGTTCGAGCAGGGCGCTTCGGCGTTTGAAAAGCGCGGCGTGGCGGTCAACGTGCCCGAGTGGATACCCGAGACGTGCATTCAGTGCAACCGCTGCTCCTACGTCTGTCCCCACGCGACGGTGCGTCCTTTCGCGCTGACAGCCGAGGAAGCCCAAAACGCGCCCGAGGGCACAAGGCTGATCGACATCAAGAAAACCGACTATAAATACTGTCTGGGCATCTCCCCCATGGACTGCATGGGCTGTAACGTCTGCGCGGGGATCTGCCCGACCAACTCCCTGAAAATGGTTCCGCGCGAAAGCCAGCTGGCGGGGCAGCCGGTGTTTGACTACCTTGCAAAAGAGGTCACGGAAAAGGCGGAGCTGACGGGCAAGTCTGTCAAGGCAAGCCAGTTCAAGCAGCCTCTTTTAGAGTTCTCCGGTTCCTGCGCGGGCTGCGCGGAGACGGCCTACGCGAGGCTCGTCACGCAGCTGTTCGGCGACAGAATGTATATCTCAAACGCGACGGGCTGCTCCTCCATCTGGGGCGGTCAGGCGGCCACCTCGCCCTATACCGTGAACAAGGCCGGCCACGGCCCCGCGTGGGCCAACTCCCTGTTTGAGGACAACGCCGAGCACGGCTACGGCATGTACTTGGGCCAAAACGCCGTGCGCAACCGGCTGATCGGCGTCATCAAGGAACTTGACTATTCCTCGTCGCCCGACATGCAGGCCGTGCTTGACAAGTACCTTGAAACGGTGAACGACGGCGAAGCGAACCTTGCGGCGTCGAAAGCGCTCGTCGAAATGCTCAAAAACAGTATCTGCGGGTGCGGATGCGGCAACACCATAGAGAATTGCGAATGTGAAAAATGCGAGTGCTGCGAAAGAGAGCGCGACATCCTCGCGCATAAAGAGTATCTGTCGAAGAAATCCGTATGGATCTTCGGCGGCGACGGCTGGGCATACGACATCGGCTTCGGCGGCGTAGACCACGTTCTGGCGGCCGGCGACGATGTGAACATTCTGGTGTTCGACACGGAGGTCTACTCCAACACGGGCGGCCAAGCGTCGAAAGCGTCGCAGATCGGCCAGGTCGCGCAATTCGCGGCGGCGGGCAAGGCCATCGCGAAGAAGAGCCTGTCGGAAATCGCCATGAGCTACGGCTATGTTTACGTGGCGCAGATCGCCATGGGCGCCGACCTCAATCAGACCGTCAAGGCCTTGGCCGAAGCGGAGGCGTATCCGGGCCCGTCCATCGTCATCGCCTACTCCCCCTGCGAGATGCACAGCATCAAGGGCGGCATGGCCAACTGCCAAAACGAGATGAAGAAAGCCGTGGACTGCGGCTACTGGAACATGTTCCGCTTCAACCCACTCTTAAAGGCCGAGGGCAAGAACCCCTTTGTCATTGACAGTAAGGCTCCGACGGGCAGCTACCGCGACTTTTTGCTGAACGAGGCGCGGTATTCGTCGCTGACGCGCATGTTCCCCGAAAGGGCGGAAGAGCTGTTTACGGCAGCGGAGAAGGAAGCGGCGGACAAGTATGAGCATTTGCTGCGGCTTAAAGGATTGTACGAAGTCCAGCAGTAGGCTTCAGGCAAGATTGACAACCCGCAGGCCTTGTTGTTTTGCATAATTGACAGTGTAAAAGGTGCCGCCTTTTTCGCTTGTCAGGTAGCAAATGCAGACGCCGCTGTTGACCACTAAATCCCGGTTTCGTTTTTGCATACAGCCATTGAAATAATTTTCTGACGTATATACGGCCTTATCCGCTTGACGCAGGATTTGGCCGTATATTTTTTTGTCCGCTTCATTCCATCCCACAGTTTGGTTCTTACAGGGCAAAATCAAGATGAGGCGGATATGCGGGAATTCTTCTTTCAGTTTTAGTACGGCGAGGGCCGCCATGGTATCAAAGCCCAACGCGCCGCCCGTGCAAAAATTTCGCACATCTTGATGAATGAGGTTTACGATCTCGGATTCAAGGCGTTTTTGGATTGTCGCGTATTTATTGGCGGGAATATTTCTGTGGCCGGTAAAGCAGCAGGTTTGATTTTTCATATAATCGCTCCAATCATAATTTACGCGTGTGCGTACATTATAACAAATGAAGTAAAATTACGCAAGTGCGTATACGAATCCGCGTAATATTTTGTATATTTCATTTGGGGTGATGAATATGCAAATCAAACAAGCTGTCGCAGAAAGGTTTTTAACGCTGTGTGAAGAGGCAAAAATAAAGCCGAACGAACTGGCGACCCGATCAGGTGTAACGCCGTCAACCGTTTACAGTATGCTGGACTCTACCCGCGGAGATGTTTATATTACGACCATCAAGAAGTTGTGTGACGGGTTGGAAATTACCCTCGGTGAATTTTTCAGCACACCTGAATTTGACGCGCTGGAGCAGGAAATAAAATAAAAAAAATGCGCCGCCCGCGAGGAAACACCGAACGCCTTGATGGATGAGATTTATGATCTCTGATTCAAGGCGTTTTTTATGCCTTCGCGTTCG
The DNA here is from genome assembly GCA_009779495.1 of Oscillospiraceae bacterium. Taxonomy (GTDB): domain Bacteria; phylum Bacillota; class Clostridia; order Oscillospirales; family Acutalibacteraceae; genus UBA1425. The sequence continues at coordinate 136,316 of WRED01000001.1, forward strand.
TTTTCGGGGATTTGCCTGTGGCCGGTGAAACAGCAGGTTTTTTCTTTCATAAGTTGCAACCCTCCATATAATACTACATATATAGTAACTACAAATATGCGTGTCGTCAACAGGTTACTTTATCTATAGTATTTTGTGTGAGGTGATAATCGTGCAAAAAGAGGATTCTATCTTATTGATTAAGAATTACGGAAAGATCAACTTAAAATTGAAAGACATAATGGCTGATCGAAATATTACCAGAAATTATTTGGCGCGAGCCATTCATGCCCGCTTTGAGGTCATAGACAAATGGTATGATAATAATGTGGAGAAAATCGACACCGATATTTTGGCGCGGATATGTTTTGTGTTGAAGTGTCAGGTTTCTGACATTGTTGAATATTCTGAATCGGCAGAATGATAATCTGAATTTTAATACCCACCGCACAAAACGCGGCGGGTATTTTTGCGTACAGCATTCTGTTTACCGCATCTACCATCTACCATCTAAAATCTACAATCTAGATTTCTACCGTCTAAAATCTAAAATCTAGAATTGACATGGATTTTATTGTGTGCTATAATTGGTTTAATTATCTACATAAGATATGGAGGTTGGTAAGGAAATGTTACGCAACAAGGAAATCATCGAGCAACTCACCCTTGAGGAAAAGGCCGGGCTGTGCGACGGTCTTGATTACTGGCACCTGAAAGCCGTGGAGCGTCACGCGCTGCCGTCCATCATGATCTGCGACGGGCCTCACGGACTTCGCAAGCAGAATCCGAACAAGAGCAAGGACGCCGGTTTTATGAAGTCGGTGCCTGCGGTATGCTTCCCGCTTGCCTGCGTCACGGCCTGCTCGTGGGATCCCGGCCTGCTGTATGAAATGGGTCAGGCGCTGGGGGACAAGTGCCTGGCGGAAAAGGTGTCCGTCATTCTGGGACCCGGCGTCAACATCAAGCGTTCACCCTTGTGCGGGCGGAACTTTGAGTATTTTTCGGAGGATCCGCTTTTGGCGGGCGAGATCGGCGCGGCGCTCATAAACGGCATACAGTCAAAGGGCGTCGGTACGTCTATGAAGCATTTCGCCGCGAATAATCAGGAGACGCGCCGTATGACCGTCAGCTCCGTGGTTGACGAGCGCGCTTTGCGTGAAATCTACCTCACCGCCTTTGAAACGGCCGTCAAGAAAGCGAAGCCGTGGACGATCATGAACGCGTATAACCGCTTAAACGGTACATACTGCTCCGAAAACGAATATCTCCAGACGGACATCCTGCGCAAGGAATGGGGCTTTGACGGCGTGGTCGTCAGCGACTGGGGCGCGGCGAATAACCGCGTCGATGGCGTCAAGGCCGGGAACGACCTTGAGATGCCCTCCTCTTTCGGCATGAACTCCGTGAAGATCGTTGACGCTGTCCGCAGCGGCGAGCTGTCGGAGGATGTGCTCGACGAGCGCGTTGACAAGCTGATCGACCTGATCCTCAAGGGCAAGGAAAATCTCCAGGGCTATTATCATATAGATGAAGAGGCGCAGCATCAGCTGGCGCGCAAGGTCGCGGGTCAGTCCATGGTCCTGCTTAAAAATGATGAGAAGATCCTGCCCATCGCGAAAGGCAAGCGTATCGCCGTCATCGGCGAAATGGCGGTAAGTCCCCGCTATCAGGGCGCGGGAAGCTCGAAGATCAACCCCACGAAGATGGACTGCGCGCTTGACTGCCTGCTCGACGAGGGCTACGACGTGATCTACGCGAAGGGTTACGATAAAAAGACCGACAAGGTTGACCAGAAGCTGATGTACGAGGCCGTTTCAGCCGCCGCTTCCGTGGACGTCGCCATTTTGTTCGTGGGACTTACGGAGGACTTTGAGGCCGAGGGCTTCGACCGCTCCAGCATGAACATGCCCGAAAACCACAACGAGCTTGTCAAGGCCGTCGCCGCCGCGAACCCGAATACGGTCGTGGTGCTGTCAGGCGGTGCTCCCGTCAGTATGCCGTGGCTCGACGGCGCGAAAGCTGTGCTCAACAGTTATTTGAGCGGTCAGGCCGGCGCGGCGGCGGTCGCGGATATCCTGTCCGGCCGCGTGAATCCGTCCGGCAAGCTGGCTGAAACGTATGCCGTATGCAACAGCTCTACGCCGTGCAGAAACTTTTTCCCCGGCCACCCCGCCGCGGTCGAGTACCGTGAAAGCATCTATGTCGGCTACCGTTACTACGAAAAGGCACAGAAGAAAGTGCGCTTCCCCTTTGGCTTCGGCCTGTCGTACACCGCGTTTGAATATTCCGATCTCAAGCTCGACAAAAGCTCGATGAATGACAGTGAGGAGCTTACTGTCAGCTTTACGGTGAAGAACACGGGCGACGTTGACGGCGCGGAAATCGCGCAGGTCTATGTCGCCGACAAGGAAAGTACCATCTTCCGCCCTGTTAAGGAGCTGAAAGGCTTCAGAAAGGTATTCCTGAAAGCAGGCGAGGAAAAGGCGATCTCCGTAACACTGGACAAACGCGCTTTCGCCTACTATAACATTAATATCGCCGACTGGCACGTGGAAACGGGCGAGTTTGACATCCTTGTCGGCGCGTCCTCCGAGGATATCCGCCTGTCCGGGACGGTTATGGTTGAGTCCACCGCGCCCGACGCGATTGTACCCGACTACCGCGAGTCTGCGCCCGACTACTATACCGCCGACATCACGGAGGTCGATAAAGCGCAGTTCGAGCAGGTGCTTGGTTTCGGGCTGCCCGACTACGACGCCATTTCCGGGACCTTAGGCTATACCAACAATCTTGAAGACGCCGCGAGCGGCAAGTGGGGCGGCAGGATCAACAGAGGCGTAAACTTTATGATCAGGCACATCAGCTCCGGCCAAAGCGCGGAATTCGCGAAAGCTATCGCGCTGCAAACCCCCGTGAAGAACTTCGTTTCCATGAGCGCGGGCCTGTTCGACGAAAAAATGGCCGACGGGCTGCTGCTGGTGCTCAACGACGACGATCCCCTCAAGGGCGCGGGTAAGATCGTAGGCGGTATTCCGAGGATGATCGTGAATCTCCCGGGATTTTTGAAGAAGATATAGGAGGGAAAACCATGAACAGAATCCGTAACCTTACAAAAAAGACTTGGTCTGTCATTCTTTGCGCCGCGCTGCTCTTTGCCGCCGTGACGCTCCCCGTCTACGGCGAGGAGGAGTCCACGACAGAAGTGTCGGTCGTTGAGCCGGAATCCAGCAACGCGCCGCTGCAAATCGGCGTGATGTCGGACCTCCATTACTACCCGTTCTCGCTGACGGGAAACCGCTGCGCCGCGTACCTTGACTTGGCCTCGAGGGATATCCGCCAGCACGGCGAAGGCGTGGCTTTGGTAGACTCGGCGCTGCACAGCTTTAAAGTCAGCGCGGCGGAAAAGGGACTTAAATATCTTCTGATCCCCGGCGATATGACGCTCGACGGCGAGTACGAGGGGCATAAAGAAATTGCCGCGAGGCTGAAAGCCTTTGAGGAGGAAACGGGCGTTGAGGTCATCGTGGTCAACGGCAACCATGACATCAACCGCGCCCAGTGCATCTCTTTCGCTACCGGCACAAAAAAGAGCACCCAGTGGACGACACCGGAGGATTTCCGCGAGCTTTACAGGGACCTTGGCCGTGACCTTGCCTGTGCCGAATATACCCCGCCCGCGGGACAAAAGGCCGGTATGCTCTCCTACGCCGTGCAGCTTGAGGGCGGCTACCGCCTTTTGGCGCTTGACACGTGCAAATATTCCGGCGATGCGAATTCATACGGCTATGACCGCGACGAGTCCGCCGGGCAGATCACGGACGACCTGATGGCGTGGATCCTTGACCAGATCGAACAGGCCAACGAGCTTGGGGAGACAGTCATCGGACTTGCGCACCATCCATTTATAAGACATTTCCCCATTCACGAGACGATATTCCAGTCTTTCGTGCTTGACGACTGGGAAAGGCAGTGCGAAACCTTGGCCGACGCCGGGATGCGCTTCCACTTCTCCGGCCATATCCATGAGCTTGAAACGGCGAGTCACGTGTCCGACAACGGTAATATCATCTACGATATCTGTACGTCCTCGCTTACCGGCTTCCCGAACAAGATCAGGGAGGTTCTGTTTGACAACACGGGCGATTTCCCCACGGCAGACATCAAGACCTATGACGTTGACCGCACGAAGCAGGTGGTTTCCTACGGCAAATTCTTTACCCCGCCGTACAGCCTCACCTACTCTTTCAAGAGAACTTTCGGCGACACCGTCCGCGAGCTGCTTGTCAACAACCTGTCGGGCATCATATATGATCTGTTCGACAGCATGAAAGAAAACGGCGGGCTGGTCGGCGCCTTGAAAGACAGCTTTGGGCTGGATATCGAGACGCTTCTCGACGGGCTTTTAGGCGGCGGTATCAAGCTTGGCCCCATCGACATTTTGACCACGAAAAACCTCATGAGCTTTGTGAACGACATAGGCTCTCAGCTTGAAAAAACTCTCCTCAAAGACCCTGACGAGCTGCTCGGGCTTGTGGGCGATATCGCCGACCAGCTGCTTAACATCAAGGTCTCCAACCTGCCCTGCACAAAGTTTATCAGCAGTCACGGCTTCGGCAGCGCGTCGCGCCCCGGAACCTTGCAGGATCTGGCCTACAGTGTTTTGGCCTACTTCTACGGGGGCGACCAGGACATAAGCGACGATCCGTTTATTCAGGACGCGTTCAGTTATTTCCGCGACCGCGACGGCGGGAAAGACGTGTTTGACGTCCTGTACGATGTTTTGGTGCATCAGCTGGTGGAGGATCAGCTTCTCAGCAAGCTTCAGCTGAATATCGACAAGCTGTTCCCATTCGGCACATTCGGCTCCCTCACCGCGTCGATGCTTCAGCTGACGATGAGGATTCTGCTGGGCGGAGACACGAGCTACCTCAACGTCATCGAAACCGTTTTGTCTTTAGCCTCCTCATTGGGACTTTTTGACTTCAAGGATCTGGACGGCCTGATCGGCTACTTCGCCGGCGAATACTTAACGCAAAGCCAGTTCGATTCCCTGGGCTACACCATTGCCGGCATGTTGGACAGCTTCGTCTGGCCGGATGAGTTCCCGGACAAGGACGTGCTGCTGACGGCATTCCCCGAAAACGAAGTTGCCGCGACACAGGAGAATTATCGCCTACCGTCGATGGTCACCGTTACGCTGGGCCAAAACGCCGCCACGTCACGTAATATCAGCTGGTATACGAAGTACAGCGCGAAGGGCACCGATATCGAGCTGATCCCTTACAGCGACAATCCCGAATTCACGGGCACGGCCACGACGGGCTCCGGCATCATGGCTTCATATGAAAACGTAACGCGCGAATATCCCGCCGTGGATCTCGGCTTCATCGGATTCATGACCGTCACGCAAAAGCTTGTGCGACACACGCTGACGCTGACAAACCTCACGCCCAATACGAAATATTCCTACCGGGTAGGTGACGCCGAAAAGGGCTGGTGGAGCGAGCCGGGCGTTATCGAAACGGCCGACGGCTCGAATACGCTGTCATTTATCCACGTGACCGACCCACAGTCGCAAAATGACAGGCAGTACGGGCGCTTCAATAACGTAATAGGCGCGGCTTTCAATACGGTTCCCGGCGCAGATTTTGTCGTGAGTACCGGCGACCAGGTGGATATCGGCACCAACGTGAAGCAGTGGAAGTGGCTGCTGGATATCTCCTCAGACAAGCTCATGAAAACGGCTTTCATGCCCACAGCCGGAAACCATGAAGATAAGGGCAAAGTCCTGGACACCAATTTCATCCTGCCGAATGTCCCGGCGCAGGATACCGAAAGCGGCGTGTATTACTCTTTCGACTACAACAACGCCCGCTTCATGGTGCTGAATACCAATGACCTGGTGGACAATAAGCTGTCCGACGCGCAGATCGCCTGGCTGAAAAAGTGCGCGGGCGAAAGCGGCGCGCAGTGGAAGATCGTTGCCCTGCACAAGGCGCCCTACTCCAACGGCTCGCACTATAAGGACAGCGACGTGGAGGCCATTCGCGGCCAGCTTCAAAAGCTGATGCCGGATCTGGGGATCGACATCGTTCTTCAGGGACACGACCATGTCTATCTGCGCACCGGCGCACTGTACAACAACAAGCTCGTCAAAGCGACGACAAAAACAGTGAGCTATGGGGGCAACGACTACACGGCGAAAGTCGATCCATACGGCACGATCTACGTCATCAGCGGCACGGCAGGCGTCAAAACATACAAGACAAAGAGCACGACGCTGACCGACAAATCGTTCCCCCGCGCCGAGGGTCTCGTTGACACCGAGCTTTCCATGTTCTCCGCGTTTAAGATCGACGGCGGCAGGCTGTACTTTGACGCCTACACCGTTTCAAACGACGGCAGCAAGGTGACCCGCGTCGACAGCTTTGCCATCGAAAAGACGGCGGCGGGCGCGCAGAAGCCCTGCATCATCCTGGAGGACGGATCGGACGCGCTTGCGCAGGCCGCCGAGTTTGTGGACGACGTTGAACTGGGCAACAATCCCTCAGCCAATTCAGCCGAGGACAATACGGACGTATCGACGTCAGAAAGCGCGGCGCCGGAGAACGGGACGGCAAATGCTTCTTCAGACGGATCGGCTGAATCCTCCACTACGAGTACGACGGTGGCCGATTCCGTAGACGACGGCGTTGTATTTGGGAACGCCGTGACAAAAACCACTGCAACCGCCGCTTCGGCGGGCTCGAATACCTCGACCACCAGAAACAATCTGTTAAGCAGCATCCGTGACCGCACGACGACTACCAGACCCGCGACGACAAAAGCGGGCGCGGCCGGAAATATTCCGAAGTCGGGCAGCGAAAGTCCGATCATCGTCGTTGCCGTTTTGTTCGGCGCGGCGGGACTTTGGCTCGCGCTGGCGAAGAAGAAAAAGCCGGACGAGGAAGAATAAGAACTATACATAAAAAGAGCCGTTGGACGCAACGCCAATGGCTCTTTTTTTATGTGGCTCTTTTATAGACATTCTTGGTCAGCGATCACTCAATCTTTCACGCTGCCGCCCTCTAAAATTTTTATCACTTCATCCACGGTGCCGCATTTATCATAATCGCCGACAAGCTGACCAAAGTAGTGATACACAACGCCTGCCCGCTCGTTTTGGGCAAGGCGGTCCATCATCTTGTCCTCGCCGTTGCGCCTGATATATTCGGCAAACGCAAAAACCCGAAGCTTATCGTGCATTCCGCCGCAGGGGAAATCATCGCACTCCCAACAACCGTTCAAGCCCTTCTCCCTGCAACATTTAAAATGAACGCACCAGTTTTTGTTTTTACAGCCCGCGCTTCGACACCTCGCGCAAGTTTCGTTTTCTCCGCAGACGCAGCACGCCAGTCCACAATAGGCAAGTCCTTTTTCACGATTCATTTATCAGACCTCCGAGGTCTATCTTCCGTTTCTTACTTTAAGAAGCTGAATGTGCCTATCTTCCAAACGATGTCAAGTACCATCCTGAAAACCCGCGTCACGAGATCAAGTATGAACGTAAAGTCCGTAATCTTCGTCGCCGCGCCGTCAAGCGCCCAGCTTTCGCCGTATGGCTCAAGCACGGCATTTAAGTCGTCCGGCGCTGACCAGTCGGTGAATATGCCTTGGGCGAGCGTATTGACAAGCTCGTTCGTGATCACTTTCGCCGCTGTCCGCGCGTAGATCCGCTTGGCCGCGAGGGTGAGCAGTATCTCAGGCTCCGGGAACGCCAGATACTCCATCCCCATCGCGGCAAACAGCGCGTTTGCCGCTTTCACCGGCGTATCGGTCAGGGCGGTTACAAGGATGGCGTTGATCGCCTGGCCAAGCAGCCGCACCTCAAGGGAATCCATGGGGTAGTTTTCGTTTCCGGCATAATGTCCCGCGTATATCGTGCCCGCCAGGTCAAGCAGATTCACGTATTCGCTGGGAGAAAGCGTGACTCCCGCCTTTTTCGCCACAGCCCCGACGCTGTTCGTTTCGCCGTAAAGCGGCAGCTTGACCGCGTCCGCCAAAGCGCCGACCGCCGCTTCGATCGCCGCGTAGCCCGCGCTGTCAGCGGTTACGTTCAGCGCGTCGGCAAGCGTTTTTGTCAGGTCCGGGATCATATAGGCGTAGCTCCGAAAGCCCGCCCTGTGATAATCAAAGCTGTACTTTTGAAAATCGCTGTTCATCAGGGCGATCTGCGCGTCCGAAAAACCGGGTGGCAGAAGCCCCGTGTCGATTTCCTCCACGTATTTCGTTTCGATCTTGACGGAGGCATCGCTGAAAACGACCTCGCGCCACGCGTTGGGGTAGGTGATGAGGCTGCCCGTCTCAATATCGAAAATCTTGTTTCCCTGCTTTGTGACGGCGTGGGAAATGTCGTTCGCGTGCCCGTGCCCGGTGAAAACGTATTTGACGCCGAGGTCGGCCAAAGCCGTGGACAACTCGCGGTAACGGTGTGCGCACAGCATGTCGGCGGCCAGGCCCTCGATGCCGAAATGCTCCAGCACGTTGTAATGCGTCATGGCGATCAGCTTTTTGCCGTCACGCCGGGCCGTCAAGGCCTGCTCCTTTACCCAATCGAACAGCTCGTCGCTCAAAAAGCTCTTATCGTCTCTGTAAACGCAGGTGTCGATGGCGAGCAGACGATAGCCCGCGTCAAGCTCCGCGGTGTAGGACGCGCTGCCGTCGTGCCGCGTAAGGGCTTCGTTAAAGCCAAAATCATCATATATCTCCACAAAATCCTCAAGGTTCAGGCGGTTTTGGGAGGCGGAGGTTCTGATGTCGTGGTTGCCCGGCGTCACGAATACCTGTATGCCGGTGTTCGCCTTGAACTCCGTGAGCTTTGCCGCGATCCCAAGATGCTCCGCCCAATGCCCCTCCTCGCTCAGGTCGCCGGGGATGAGCAGAAACTTCGCGCCGGACCGCTCGGCCTGCCTGAAGAACGCGTCGATGACGGCGTCGGCCTCATAGGTCAGCATACCTTTCGTGTTCACGTGGTAGAAAAGCGGGTCGCCCGGCAGGCCGTTCGTCTCCGAAAGCGGCGGCAGCACCGAAAACGGGCGATAGTGGATGTCCGAGGCGACGAGCAGCTTCAGCTCGTTTTCAGACGTGCCCGTTCCCGCGAAAACGAAAAGGGCGGCGGCCAACAGAAGCGCGGCGGCCAAAGCGATGCAGATTGCGGATTTCAGCGTTTTTTTCATAAGTAAGTTCTCTCCTTATTTATTAAGCGGATAGGACCATCCGCCCTTATTTACTTCCATTACGCTCATACGTTCCGCCGGTGTTTTCCCTGTTAAGCGTTCCGCCAAGCTCAATCAGCAGACATTTCACAAGCGATTTGCAGACAGGCCGATGGCGCGTCCCTTTCGGCACGATCATCAAATCGCCTTGGTCAAGCCGCGTCAGACTGGCCTCAAGTTCCAACTCAAAGGAACCCTCTATCACATAGAACAGCTCGTCAGAATGCTCGTGGCAGTGAAAATCCAGCGTCCGGTTTTCGGCCCGCAAAACATTCAGCACATGGCCGTTCAACCGCCCGATCTCCAGATACTGAAACAACGGGCCGACGCTGTTGACTTTTTCCGCCAAATTAACCTTTTGAATCATCCCGATTACAACCTTTACAACTTTCCAAGTCTTTGTCTCTTTTACGGACCAGGACCGTGAATGTCTCCCGCAGCGTCTCATGACTGACCGACGTGACGTCAAATCTGAACAGCCGGAACGTGAGCTGTATACAAAAGCCTACCGCCAAAACCGAAATTGCCGTCCCGATTCCGACCATACCGCCCAAAAGCCACCCCAGGAGCGTCGCCAGCAGTTCGACCGCGCCGCGGCATATGCCTACCGGGATTTTTGTCTTACGCGTCAGCACGACCATCAGGTTATCCCTGGGACCCGTTCCGAAGCCTGATTTCATGTAAAAATATGATCCTGCGGAAATAATGAACAGTCCCGCGACAAGCATGGCAATGCCGACGGGCAAGTTCTTCGACGGTGGTATGATGTCGATCCAAAAAATAACGTCCACAAACACGCCGGTCAGAATCATGCTCGCCAACGTCCCGAGTCCAAGCTTTTCTCCCAAAGCCGTAACCAAAATCCCGATGACAACCCCCACGATCATGGCTACAACGCCGAACGTAAGCCCTGTTACCTTGGCAAGCCCGGCGTGGAAAACCTCCCACGGGGCATAGCCTATGTTTGCTTTCATCGTCACAACAATTCCAAGCGCGTATAAAACAAGCCCCAAGAGCATGTTCAAAAGGCGAAATAAAAAATACTTCAGACAGCGTCACCTTTTCAGCATATAAAATTTGATATCATAATGGAATTACGCTGTCCACAACGGCAACAGAAATACTCCGATTCCCAACATCAGCAGCACAACCTGCCACCATCTTAAATCAACCTTGACCGTCCACGAAAACTTTTCGCCGCCGACAGCAAACGCCGAAACGGTAGTTGTGCCGAGTTTATTTGCCGTCACTACTCCCCTGCTGTCAACGGCCGCAACCCGCGTATTGCTTGATTCCCAGCGGACAACACTGGCGTCGGCCGGGATTTTTTCGGCAAGGCTGAGCGTCTTGTCCCTGTTGATGATGAAGTCCGGCCCGATGGTGATCTTGTTCGGTTTATCCTGTATGTCGCCGAAAAAAGCCCACTCTGCCGCGGAGGAGCGGTAGAGGCCGCTTGTCCCATGCGGAACATACAGCGTCGCGGCGTCAACGGGCGTGTTATAAAAAGCATTGCTTCCGAGGGTTATGTCAGCCGGATTTTGAACCGCCAGCGAGAATTGCTCCAGATTGGGACAAAGCCCAAACGTGAGTTCTCCGATGGAAAGAACCGAAGAAAGAATGTCGACCGACGTAAGTCCGGAAGAAAGAAAAGCTCTTGCTCCTATGCTTTGAACCCCGCAAGGAATTGTGATTGAGTTTAACGCAGGAGTTAACCGAAAAGCGTCTGTCCCAATGGCTTCAAGCGCGGAGGGTAAAGAGACCGATGTCAAATTAGAGCAGCCGTTGAACATGTTACTCTGAATCGCCGTTATTCCCTCGGGAATTTTGACGGAAGTCAGCAGCTTGCACGAGCTAAACGCGCCCATCCCGATAGAAGAAACCTGTTCAGGTATGTCAATAGAGGTCAAACCGCAGCCGCCGAAAGCCCCCGTGCCGATGGTTGCTAACGGTGATAGATTCCAAGCCGGAGCAGCCGCTGAAGGTATAATCCCCTATCGCCGTTATCCCCTCGGGAATAGTCATTTGTTTCAGCGCCGCGCATCCGTAAAAAGCCTGATTTCCAAGGGTGTGGAGCGTGGCAGGCAGCACAGGCCCGGACAATTCTAATTTCGCGCAGCTATAGAAGCATGAGTTTCCGATGGATTCAAGGGCTTCGGGGATGGATATCGCGGTCAAATCGCCGCATTGCTGAAACGCGGAGCCGCCCAAAACCTTTACCGTTGACGGAATGGTAACGGAGGTCACAGCGGATGAACGGAACGCGAACGCGTCAATATACTCAACGCCCTCCGGGATAACGACGGAGTTCAGCTCCACCGCGTAGGCAAACGCGTTATCACCGATAGAGGTCACCTGGTACGCCTTTCCGCCATTGTATACCGTTCCCGGAATGACAATGTCGCCGGTATAATAATAGTTCCTTTCTCCCATATACGGAGCGGCACCCAGCCTGAAAGTGACCTGCGCCGTCGTTTCGGACATGATGTTAAAGTAAAGCTCAAGGGGTTCGCCGCTGCCGTCCACCCAACCGCTTGCCGCAAATACCGGCAGCGCAAACGCCGGCAAAAGCATCCACACCATTGCCGCCATGAGCAACAGGGCAAGGAATTTCTTTCCCCATGTGTTTGCTTTGAACATAAAAAGCTTCCCCCTAAATCTTACAGACGATCCATTACCACCCTGCTATCCATTCCAATGATTCTCATTATATCATATCTCAAAAAATATTACAACAAAAATCGGTGTCACATCGCATATAGATTGCGGACGGTCAGTCCCCTGCTGTACGCCCTGTCAACGGTGTATTTCGTGCCTCCCCCGCCGCCGTCCCAATAGCAAAGCAGCTCGGAGGAATGGTCAACCAAGGCGCGGTTGCGCTCATAATAAATGCCGGGACGATACTGCCCGGCTATTTTTATGCCCATGTCGTGCTGGCTGAACACCTCACGCGCCCGGCTGACCCAGTCGGGCGTCCAGCATTTTTCACGGGTAAAAAACGCCGCTTTGTAGGGCGCGACGCTGACAAGCCGGACGTGGGGATACTGCCTTTTCAGCAAAATCACCTGCTCCGCGCAGATGATGTCCCAACCCGCCATGCAGCCGTGCAGCATTGTCGTTTTGCCCCGTTCCGCGGCGGCGGTCAGTTCCTGCCGCAGGGCGGCGATCAGCGGCTGCATTTCCGGCGCGTTTGGGTCGCCGCTGCTCGGCAGACGCTCCGGGCGGTGGCCCGAAAAACAGAGCGCATAGGCGAGGTCAATTGAGTCAAGGCCATCCATGAAAGATTCCACCCACTTTCGTTACGGTTATAACATGTTCTAAACCGTAACGCAAGAGAGTAATCGCCGTAACGAATAACGTCTTACAGACAGGCCATGAAAAAGGTATACTTATTTTAACATAACATTCGTTACATTTATCGTATCAAACAAGAGGGGTGGCTTATGGAACACTTCGGCAATCGGCTCAGAACGGCCAGAAAAGATCGCGGGTTGACGTTGGAGCAACTTGCGGCGGCATGTAGTACCTCCGAAACCGTACTGCGAAATTACGAGAAAGCTCGGAAATCGCCCAACGTGGAAATGCTTGTGCGCATTTGCGAGGCGCTGAAAGTTTCTCCGGATTATTTGTTGCAAGACGAATTGTCGTTCAATCCGTATAAAGATAAGACAGAACTTTTTGCGGCCATTGGCAACCTTTCATCCACCTCTTTGAACCTGTTGCAGGAGTTCCTGCGGTCTTTGCAAAATGGCGATGACGTATAAAAAACGTATGAGAGGAAAAAGGATGCCGATAAGAATAAAAAACCGCCCATATTTTGATGGGCGGTTCTCATTTCATTTTAATGACAGCACCTTTTATTGCAATGCAAAAGTACTGCCGTGTCCGTGACTGTCGCTCCATTCCGGGGGTATTGTCAGAACATCATTTTTTATCGTTCCAAATACTTCGTAACCGTCAACGGTATACGTTACGGTGGTAACGCCATCCGAGCCTGTGCTTTCCGAATACGTGCCGGTTTTGACAACACCGTGATAAAGGTTGGCGACAAAGGTCAAGTCAGCGTTTAACATAACGCCTGTGTTGATGCTTCCATAAACACGATCTTCTACGGGCTTTTCATCAGGTTGTTTTTCACTGCACGCAGTAAAAGAAAAAACCGTAACAGCTGTGAGCAATACACACACAAGTACACGAATAACCGATGTTTTTTTCATGGAAATTCCCCCTGTTTAACTTTTTACTTAAACTCTTTCGATGCCGCATTTATAGAAGATGAGCGGAAAGTGATTTTTTTGATCGGCATCTTATCTTTAAGAAGCGCGTGGAAAAGCTCGCAAAGGTTTTCGCAGGTAGAGACCTTTTTGGTGACGACGATTCTGTATTCCGGGTATGACCAAGCCAATTCGTGGTCGATCTTTTTCAGCGGAACACAATTTTCCGGATCGTTGTTAATGCCGTGCTCTTTGTATACGTCAAGAACCGCGTCAAGAAGCGGGTCGCCTTCCTGAAACAATGTCGCGTGGTGGAAATGGTCACAAACCTCCCACGCTATTTTCATACCTTCTTTACAGGGGTGTGCAAAACCAGTTATCGGATCAACGGTATCTTCAAGTTCGATGGTTAAAAGGCCTGAGTGTCCGTGAAGGTGTTTTGCTTCTCTTGGCCAGTTCATAAACCTGTGCGCGTACTGGAAATCGAGAGTTACGATTGATGTGTACTTATCGCTTGACATGATAATTTTCCCCCCTGAATTTGATTTTGTCTAAAACGACATAGTTTCGCACCACAATGAAGCGCTGCGGAATTACATATAGTATAACCGCATTTTGCCCTGCTGTCAAGAGGAAACGGCACAAAAAAACGCAAAAAACCG
>WRED01000002.1 GCA_009779495.1 Oscillospiraceae bacterium
TTTTCCGCCGCACTGCGTTAAAATTTCTTAAAATACGGGAGTATTCTTTCAAAATTTTATCTTGTGCGGGCGAAAAAATCACTCAAAAATCCGCACACGGGGATTTTTCAAACACGCCCTAGGAGAGGCAAAGGTTAAAGTACTACGTAAAAATGCAGGGGACGGCAGCTTTTATGTCCCGGGCGCAGGAAATTTATATTGGGGGGTATTGATGTTAATGAAGAAAAAAGTAATATATTCGTTTCTTTTATTGATTATTGTTTTGCTTACGGCTTGCAGCTCTGATGATACACCGGTTATAAATGTAAAGGAGCCTCCGCTATATCAAAGCACGGTCGAATACGGTGAGCCTAATTTGATAACGGACAACAAGGGTCCGCTTTGGGTATATATACGCTTTCCGGCCGCCGGCAATGCGACAGATGAAATAATAGCAGAGTGGGTTCGCGACATACACAAAAGTTCGCACGACGAAATAGCCGAGCTGCGCGCAAGTGATCCGAAAGCCGAAGGTGAGATCAACGTACAGTTTGACTCTTATTATGTGGATGACAGGTATGCCGGGATCCTTGAAAACGGTATGTTTATGAGTTCGCACAAGGCGCACCCGATGGAATTTGTACGTACGTTCAACATTGATACAAAAAAGGAGACGCTGCTTGACAACACTGACATTTTAGACTATTCCCAGAGTGAAAACATTTTAAATTTGTTACGCGGCAGAATCGCTGAAGAATATCCCCAGGCGGTAGATCATCTCGGCGAAACAGATGAAAAGTGGCTCGAGCATATCGCCATTGGGCATGAAGGTATCATTGTCATTCTTGAAAGGAGTAAATACCTGCCATCTTATTTGGGAACATTGAAAATAACGCTTCCTTATCATAAGCTTGGTTCGGCGTATATACTCGGGACGGATTTAGTGCCGGAGTCGCCGACAGAACCGCCTGCCAAACCGCCCACAAAACCGATTGTACCCAATGCCCCGCCGCAGAGTGGAGATATAGACCCATCGAAACCAATGGTCGCACTGACTTTCGATGACGGGCCAAGCAGATATACATCACGAATTTTAGATATACTTGAAATATATGGTGCCCGCGCAACCTTTTGTGTCCTTGGCAATCTTGTGAACGCAAGAAGCGATACGGTTCAGCGTGCGTTTGATCTGGGTTGTGAAATAATCGGGCATTCTTGGGATCACCGTGATCTTTCTAAACTGACAGTTGATGAAATTACACAGGAATTAAATGAAACGAGCGACGCTATCGAATCAATTACAGGCGTTTGGCCGAAATTGTACCGTCCCCCTTACGGAGCGGTTAATAACACCTTAAAAAGCGTATCCGCCGATTTAGGATATGCTATAGTCTATTGGTCGGTCGACCCGCTGGACTGGGATACAAGAAACGCCGATAAGGTTTATGATGCTATTATGGCCAAAACAGATGACCGGGCTATCATTCTCAGCCACGATTTATATGGCTCGACAGCGGATGCGATGGAGCGTGTGATCCCGGATTTAATTTCCAAGGGTTATCAGCTTGTTACGGTATCCGAGCTGATGCATTATTCAAATATAACACTGGAAGCGGGCATAGTGTATTACGACGGAAAATAAGCATTTTTTACAACTATACATTTAATAAAAGACAGGAGAATGACACAATGAAAATCGGAATCTGCACAGGCAACAACCCGGAAAGAGCAAAAATCGCAGGGGAGCTCGGTTTCGACTTCGCGGAGCTTGGCGTCAACGGCTACGCCAGAATGAGCGATGAGGAATTCGCGGCGTTTCATGAAGGCATGGTGGCCGCCGGCATTCCGTGTGAAGCGGCAAACGGCTTCGTGCCGGGCGACATAAAGCTGGTGGGCGACGCGGCCGACGCGGAAGTCATACGGGCATATATCACGCAGGCGATGAAGCGGTCGGACATGCTGGGCATAAAGACCATCGTGTTCGGCAGCGGCGGCGCGAGGAGGATACCCGAGGGGATGAGCCGGGAGGACGGCGTTGCGGAAATTGCTGAGTTCCTGCGGGAAATCGTGTCGCCTGAGGCGGCGAAGTACGGCATTCAGATCGCCATAGAGCCGCTGCGCAAACACGAGTGCAATGCCGTCAACACGGTGGACGACGGTATCGCTCTGGCGGATGCCGTGGGACGCGAAAATATTTCTGTCCTAGCCGATCTGCATCACATGACGCATGAGGGCGAGGAATTGACGTCCATTGCTGGCAAAAAGGGCAGGATACTGCATGTGCACTCGTCGTACTCGGAAGCGGAGACAGGGGGTAGGCGCTACCCGAAGCTGACCGACGACTTCGATCAGTTCCCGTTTATGAACGCGGCGTATCAGGCGGGCTGCCCGAGGTATTCGCTTGAGGCGGGGCATCCGGGGGATTTTAGAGAGGACGCGGAGGAAGCGCTGGCGGTATTTCGGCAGGCGTACGCCCGAATAACGCAGAATTAAGGCTGATTACGTCTAAAATCTAAAAAACTATTGACATTTCGCGTTTCATGTGCAATACTTTAAGATAACAGTATGGAATTTGGAGAAAACGATCATGATTCGCATTTCCGCAGCGGAATACTACGCTTCTTATGACCTTGCCGCTTACTATTACGGCAAGGCTGTTTCGGTGTTCGCTGCAAACGGGAGGTACGCTTAATTCTATACGGATAGAATAAGGCTCCGCAGTGAATGCCGCTGCGGGGCTTTTTGTAAATGATTCTGTACTGTTGAATAAGTTTATCAGGAGTTTACTATGAATGTATTTGAAGAACTAAAGGCGCGCGGGCTGATCGCGCAGATGACCGATCCCGAAAAAATCGAGGAGCTTTTGGCGAAAAAGCGCGTGAAATTTTATATCGGCTTCGATCCTACGGCGGACAGCCTGCATGTGGGTCACTTCGTGCAGGCCATCATCATAGCGCACATGCAGCGCGCGGGGCACGCGCCCATCGTGCTGTTCGGCGGCGGGACGGCGATGGTCGGAGACCCTTCGGGCAAAAACGACATGCGCAAAATGATGACGGAGGAGGAAATCGGGCATAATATTGAGAGCTGCAAGCGGCAGATGTCGCGGCTGGTGGATTTCTCCGAGGGCAAAGCGATACACGTCAACAACGGCGACTGGCTGAAGAAACTGAACTATGTCAATTTCCTGCGTGAGATCGGTGTGCATTTTTCCGTCAACCGGATGCTGGCCGCCGAATGCTATAAGCAGCGGCTGGAGCACGGGCTGTCGTTTTTCGAGCTGAACTACATGATCATGCAGAGCTATGATTTTCTCGTTCTGAACCGCGAGCACGATTGCGTGATGCAGCTGGGCGGCGACGACCAGTGGAGCAATATTATCGGCGGCGTCGAGCTGATCAGGCGCGTGGACGGAAAAGAAGCTTTCGGCATGACGTTCAACCTTCTTCTGACCAGCGACGGCCGCAAGATGGGCAAGACGGAAAACGGCGCTGTGTGGCTCGATCCGCAAAAGACGTCGCCGTATGAATTTTACCAATACTGGCGCAATGTGGACGATGCTGACGTGATCAATTGCATGAAGATGCTGACGTTTATCCCGGTTGAGGAAATTGGCAGCTATGCCGGGCTTGAGGGCAGCGACATCAATCAGGCAAAGGAAAAGCTGGCGCTTGAGGTGACGAAGCTCATCCACGGGGAGGACGAGGCCGAAAAGGCACAGGCCGCCGCCCGCGCGCTGTTTTCAGGCGGGGCGGACAGCGAAAACATGCCCACGACACAGCTCACGGACGAGGATTTCCAGGACGGCAAGGCGCTGATCACGGCGGTCATGGTCAAGGCGGGACTGGCAAAGTCCAGGGGCGACGCCCGCAGGCTCATCGAGCAGGGCGGCGTGACGCTGGACGACGAAAAGGTCAGCGATTTTACCTATGGCTTGCCGCTTGACAGGCTCGAAAAGGGCCACGTCATACTCAAAAAGGGCAAGAAGTCGTTCCATAAAATTACACTATGAAGAAATATAATATTGCAGTAGTCGGAATAGGATACGTCGGGCTGTCCAACGCGGTTTTGCTTGCCAGGAATAACCGCGTGACGGCCGTTGACGTTGTGCGCGAAAAGGTCGATATGCTTAACGCCGGCCAGCCGCCCGTGGTTGATTCCGAGGCGCGGGAGTTTCTGCAAAAAGAGCCGCTTGACTTGACGGCCACGACGGACAGCGAAGCCGCGTACCGCGAAGCGGATTGGGTCATTATTTCCACGCCCACAAATTACGATCCCGACAAGAACTACTTCGACACGTCGTCGGTGGAGATTGTTTACCGCGAAATCAGGGCCGTGAACCGTGAAGCGTACATCGTCATTAAATCAACGGTGCCGATAAGCTTCACGGAAAATTTGTGCCGCGAAAACGGAGACAGCCGCGTGCTCTTTTCGCCGGAATTCCTGCGGGAGGGTCACGCGCTGTATGACAACCTCTATCCGTCGCGGATCATCGTGGGTACGGACTGCTCTGACACAGAGGCAAGGGAAAAAGCTGAGCAGTTCGCGGCGCTGCTGCTCAGCGGCGCGGAGGACAAAAACGCGCCGGCGCTCGTCATGGAGCGCACGGAGGCGGAAGCGGTCAAGCTGTTCGCCAACACGTATCTGGCCATGCGCGTCGCGTTTTTTAATGAGCTGGACACCTATGCCGAGATGAAGGACCTGAGCGCGAAACGCATCATACAGGGCGTCTGCCTCGACAAGAGGATCGGTGATATTTACAACAACCCGTCCTTTGGGTACGGCGGCTACTGCCTGCCGAAGGACACGAAGCAGTTGCTGGCGAACTACAGCGACGTTCCGAACGATATCATCGCGGCGGTCGTCACGGCGAACGCGACGCGCAAGGATTATATCGCCGAGCGCATAGCGGAGTCGGGCGCGGAGGTCGCCGGCGTGTACAGGCTGACGATGAAGCTGAATTCCGACAATTTCCGCCACTCCGCGATTTTGGGCGTGATCAGGCGGATGACGGACGCGGGGCTGGAGGTCGTGATATATGAGCCGACGATTACGGAAGATACGTACAAGGGATCGAGGGTTATACGGGATCTCGGGGAGTTTAAGCGCGTGTCGGATATCATTGTCGCGAATCGGCTGAGTGACGATTTGGCGGACGTGAAGGACAAGGTTTATACAAGGGATTTGTTTTCGCGCGACTGATGCAGTAAGGGGGACCATCCATGAAAGTCGTAATACTCGCCGGGGGCTTCGGCACACGTATAAGCGAGGAAAGCCACCTGAGGCCCAAGCCCATGATCGAGGTCGGCGGGATGCCGATGCTGTGGCACGTGATGAAAATTTACTCGCGCTTCGGGTACAACGATTTCATCATATGCTGCGGCTACAAGCAGCACATGATCAAGGAATATTTCGCGGACTATTATCTGCACCGCAGTGACGTGACCTTCGATTTTACGAACGGCAATCATATGACGGTACATAATAATATCGCCGAGCCGTGGCGCGTGACGCTGGTGGACACGGGGCTGAACACCATGACGGGCGGGCGCGTGAAGCGGATCAAAAAGTTCGTCGGGGACGAGCCGTTTATGCTGACATACGGCGACGGCGTGTCCGACGTGGATATAGGCAGGCTTGCGGAGTTCCACAAAGGCCATGGCAAGACCGCGACGATAACGGCCGTCAACATCGGGCAAAAATTTGGCGTGCTGGAAATTGACGGAAGTAACCAAATAACGGCGTTTCGCGAAAAGCGGGACAACGACGGCAGTGTTATAAACGGCGGCTTCATGGTACTGAACCCGGAGATTTTCGATTATCTCGCGGGGGACGAAACCGTGTTTGAAAAGGAGCCGCTTGAAGCGCTCTCCAGGATGGGCGAGCTGATGGCGTACAGGCACAAGGGGTTTTGGCAGTGCATGGATACGCAGCGGGACCGGCAGCTGCTGGAGGGGCTGTGGTCGTCCGGACAAGCGCCATGGGTATCTAGATGTTAGACGGTAGACGTTAGATGTGGTCAGGCGGCGCGATGCGCTGAATGAATTTAGAGGACAATGATTCTACGGTTTGAAACAGGGGGGAATGCAGAGATGGATTTAAGTTTCTTTAGCGGAAAATGCGTCCTCGTGACCGGCCACACGGGATTCAAGGGGACGTGGCTTTGCCGTATATTAAACGGCGCGGGCGCCAGGGTGGTCGGCTTTGCGCTGGAGCCGCCGACGCAGCCCAGCCTGTTCGAGCTGTGCGGCCTGCGGCGCGAAATAGAATGCGTGACGGGCGATGTGCGCGACTACGGGGCGCTGTACACGGTCTTTCACAGCTTCAAGCCTGACATCGTGATCCATCTGGCGGCACAGCCCATCGTGCGCGAGAGCTACAGGAATCCGCGCCATACGATGGAGACAAACGTCATGGGCACGGTCAATTTGCTGGAGTGCGCCCGTGAAAGCGGCTTCGTCCGCTCACTCGTGAACGTGACGACCGACAAGGTCTACGACAACCGCGAATGGGTCTGGGGCTACCGCGAAAACGAAAAGCTCGGCGGGCATGACCCGTATTCGGGCAGTAAGGCGTGCTCGGAAATCGTGACGGACAGCTACAGGCGTTCGTATTTCGCCGACGGGCTGACGGCCGTGTCCACCGCGCGGGCGGGCAACGTCATCGGCGGCGGGGACTTCGCCGGCGACAGGATCATCCCGGACTGCGTCCGCGCGGCTCAGGCGGGGGAGGCTATACAGCTGCGCAACCCGAACTCGGTTCGCCCGTATCAGCACGTGCTTGATCCGCTGTACGCGTACCTTCTGATCGCGCAGCGGCAGTATGAGGACGGCAGCTTCGCGGGGGCGTACAACGTGGGTCCCGGCGAGAGCGGCTGCGTGACGACCGGGCGGCTGTGCGATTTGTTCTGCGCCGCGTGGGGCGAGGATCTGAAGTGGGAGAGCGCGTCCGCCGCCAACGCGCCGCATGAGGCGGGCTTTTTAAAGCTGGACTGCTCGAAGCTCAGGGATAAGCTTGGCTGGCGGCCTGTCTGGGACATTGAGACGGCGGTGAAAAAGACGGCGGAGTGGACGAAGGGCTGGCTGTTCGGGCGGGATGTCAGCGCGGTTATGGATGAGCAGATAAAGGAATTTCAGGGGGATGTTTGAGAAAAGGATGGATCATAACAATGAAAAAATGGGTAGTAGAAGATTGGGAGTTTGAATTAACTGCTACAGATGGAAAAGCCGGACATTGCAGGCTTGGTTTGGAAAAAGGGGATAAGTTTGTTTTTCAATACGGGTGTCCTGCCGACATGTGCCCCAGAGTCATGACAAAACTATATAATTACTGCGAAGTGATTCGGTATGGCGGCGACTTTACTTACAGGCGCGGAACCCTGCGACGACTGCGCAAGCTCGCGATTCGGCGCGGCGGCGACCTCGTGATTCGACGCGGCGGCGACTATGAATACAGAACCGGCAAGGTAAAATATGAGTTGGATTTGTCATGCCCCTGTGGCTGCATTCAGTTTCATCTGAAAGCATACCCCATAAACCGCGACGAAAACGGAAAACATATTGGCAACAACCCAAGACCGGAAGATTAAGATTTTGGGAGGAAGAAAGTCAAAAGGATGATCAGGGACATAAACGAACAAAGCGCCCGCAAAAAAATCCTCGACGCAGTCAGAGACTACGCCGAGGCGTTTCACTGTATGCCGAAACCGTTCACGCCCGGCGACAGGATACCCTACGCGTCGCGGGTGTACGACGGCGACGAAATGGTCAATCTGGCCGACAGCGCCCTTGATTTCTGGCTCACGGCCGGGCGGTGGACGGATCAGTTTGAGCGTGAGCTGGCGCGCTTTTTAGGCGTGAAGTCGTGCGCTTTCGTAAACTCCGGCTCATCGGCGAACCTGCTGGCGTTCATGGCGCTGACGTCGCCGCTTTTGGGCGAACGCGCCGTCAAGCGCGGCGACGAGGTCATAACGGTGGCGGCGGGATTCCCGACGACGGTGACGCCGATTATCCAGTACGGCGCGGTTCCCGTCTTTGCGGACGTGACGATACCGCAATATAATGTTGACGTGACGAAGCTCGAGGGCGCGCTTTCTGCAAAAACGAAAGCCGTTATGCTGGCGCACACCCTTGGCAACCCGTTTGACGTTTTGGCGGTCAGGGACTTTTGCCGCGATCACGGGCTGTGGCTCATCGAAGACAACTGCGATGCTTTAGGCAGCCGCGTGTTAATCGACGGCGAATACCGCTATACCGGTACGGTCGGGGACATCGGAACGTCGAGCTTCTATCCGCCGCACCACATGACGACGGGCGAGGGCGGCGCGGTATATACGAACGACCCTCTGCTGATGAAAATCATGAAGTCCATGCGTGACTGGGGGCGCGACTGCATGTGCCCGCCCGGCCGCGACGATCTTTGCGGGCACAGGTTTGATCAAAGCTACGGCGAGCTGCCCGCGGGCTACGACCACAAGTACGTCTACTCGCATTTCGGCTACAACTTAAAGGCGACTGATATGCAGGCGGCGGTCGGCTGTGCCCAGTTAAGCAAGCTGCCGTTATTTATTGAGAAGCGCCGGGCGAATTTTGAGCAGATGTATGACCGCCTTTCGCCTTTTCGGGACAAGCTTATCCTGCCCGAGCCGTGCGAAAATTCACAGCCGAGCTGGTTTGGATTTTTGATCACATGCGGCCAAGGCGTTGACCGTAATCGCGCGGTGCGCCATTTGGAGGAACGCGGCGTGCAGACGCGGATGCTGTTCGCGGGGAATATCCTGCGGCATCCGTGCTTTGACGCCATTCGCGGCGACGAAACGGTTTACCGCGTGGCGGGCGAGCTCACGAACACGGACAGGATTATGCGGGACAGCTTTTGGGTCGGCGTCTATCCGGGGATGACCGGGGAGATGATTGACTATATGGCCGCGCGGATTGCGGAAAGTTTCCGGTTGTAAAAATTCGCCTTTTTAGATCTTTGTATTGATACAAGAGCTTGTTGTGTTTGGTAATTGTACCCCTCCTGCGCTGCGCGCCACCTCCCCTTGCAGGGGCGGCTTGGGAACGAGGTGCGATTACCAAAGCCGCCCCTGCAAGGGGAGGTGGCACGTAGTGCCGGAGGGGTTTGAAAATTCAGCAGGCTCTTACCCCAAGTTGCAGCCTGTCACTTGCAGCTTGCAGCTTAAAATAGTATTGCGCATCAGCATCGCGATCGTCATCGGCCCCACGCCGCCCGGGACGGGCGTGATCGCTCCGGCGACATTCAGCGCGGCGTTAAAATCCACGTCGCCGCACAGCTTGCCCTCGCCGTCGCGGTTTATGCTCACATCGATCACCGCCGCGCCAGGCTTTATCATGTCCGCTGTCACGAGGCCGCGGATCCCCGCCGCGCAGACGAGGATGTCGGCCTGCAAGGTCAGCTCCTTGAGGTTCACCGTTTTTGAGTGGCAGACAGTCACTGTGCCGTCGGCGGCCAGCAGCATAAGCGCCATAGGCTTGCCGACAATGTTGCTGCGCCCGATCACGACGCAGCGCTTGCCCGGCACGGAAATGCCCTCGTGCCGCAGCATTTCCATGACTCCGGCGGGCGTACACGGCAGCAGGGCGGCGTTGCCGATGACCACGCGCCCCACCGTTATGGGATGGAACGCGTCAACATCCTTGCTGGGGCTT
This sequence comes from Oscillospiraceae bacterium, assembly GCA_009779495.1. Lineage (GTDB taxonomy): Bacteria > Bacillota > Clostridia > Oscillospirales > Acutalibacteraceae > UBA1425. The sequence goes on from WRED01000002.1 coordinate 9,651, forward strand.
ATGGCGTCGAAAACCTTACGCTCGTCCAGGTGGCCGGGGAGGGGATGCTGACATAAAATTCCGTGCACGGACGGGTCGTTGTTGAGTTTTTCGACGAGCGCGAGCAGCTCCGCCTGCGTCGTCTCTTCGGGCAGCGCGAACTCAAGCGAGCGTATGCCGACGCGCTCACACGTAAGCTTTTTGTTGCGCACGTACACCTTGGACGCCGGATTTTCGCCTGCGATGATCACGGCGAGGCACGGCTTTGTTCCCTCCGCGTTCAGTTTTTCGGCGTCGGCGCGGACGCTTTTGAGAAGCTCCTCCGCGATTTTTTTTCCGTCGATGATTTTTGCCATAGCCATAACGGCAGCACGACCTTTCGGTGAGTTTTGAGAGTGGAGAGTTGACGGTTCAGCAATTCTCCCATTACATATAGTATAATTGATTTGAGCTTTGAAGTCAAGCCGATCAGGAGGTTAAAATGAGGATTCACCTAATGAGTAAAACGACCGTGACCTACAAGCGAACAATAGCCGCCTGTTACGCCGGCAACATCACCATGGCGGCGATTATAAATTTCCTGCCGCTTCTTTTCGTGACGCTCCGGGCGCAGTTCGGCCTGACCTACGGGCAGCTGGGACTGCTGACGCTCATCAATTTCACGACGCAGGTCGCGATGGACTTCGCGTGCGGCCCGCTTGTTGACAGGTACGGCTTTCGGCGGTTTATCCTGTCGTCGGCCGTGCTGACGGTCGCCGGATTCGGGCTGTTCGCGGTTTCGCCGTGGATAACAGACAGGCCGTACCCGCTGTTCGTGCTGGCGACGGTGATCTTTTCCGGGTCGTGCGGGCTTTTGGAGCTGCTTTTGTCCCCGATCGTCAACTCGGTTCCAACGGACGAAAAGACGAAAGCCATGAGCGGGCTGCACGCGTTTTACTGCTGGGGAACGATCATCGTCGTGCTCGTCTCGACTGTTTTGCTGCGGCTTTTCGGCCATGACAAATGGCAGTATATCATGCTGATGTGGCTTTTGATGCCGGTAGCCGACTTTTTCATGTTCCTCAAAGCGCCGCTCGAGCCGCCCGCGCCGGAGGAACAGCGGCAGAGCTTCCGGCAGTTCAGCCGCAAGGCTCCCTACATATTGCTGTGCGTGATCATACTCTGCGGCGCGGCGACGGAAATCGCCATGGGGCAGTGGATATCCGCGTTTGTCGAGCGGGGCGTCGGCGTCAGCAAGCTCGTCGGCGACACGGCGGGCGTGTGCGTGTTCGCGCTGATGATGGGGATAGGCCGGGTTATTTTAGGCAAAAAGGGCGAGCGCGAGGGCTTCAACATGAACAGAGTTCTACTTTTGTCTTTCGCCGTGTCGGTCGTGTGCTACGTGGCGGCGGCGCTGACCGATATAAAGCTCCTGACGCTGATGTCCTGCGCCGTTTTGGGACTCGTGGTCAGCGTGCTGTGGCCCGGCTCGCTTATTGCCGCGACGAAGCTTTACCCGAAAGCAGGCGCGTGGATGTTTGCGGTCATGTCAGGCTTCGGAGACATAGGCTGCGCGTTTGCGCCGTGGGTCGCGGGCAAGGTTATCGACGGGGCGCAGACCGTGCCGGCGCTTATGGACTACTGCGCGCGGACGGGGCTTGAGCTTGAGCGGCTGGGGCTTAAGGCGGGGATATTGGCGAGCGCGGTGTTTCCTTTGGCGGGGATTGTTGCGACGGTGGTTATGATGCGGGAAACGAAGAAATTGAAAATTGAAAATTGAGAATTATTTATATATTAAGAGAGTGATTTTATGTTTCAAACAGCTGCCGGAGTTACAATCCCTTTTCCTGAAAAAATAAGTGAAGAATTTCAGGTTTTCGAGAAAAGCATTGTATTTAATTTAAATTTTGAAAAAATAAATTCCGTGCTTGAGGAATTTATTGAGCTGCTTTCGGAGCCTTTATTTTTTGTTCTTGAAATACCGTTATCACAGCAGGAAGAATCCGAAATTCGTAAAAATAAATCTGATCCGTTTCATAGAAAAGCTTGCTATCTTGACGGGCGATCAAAAGATCAGATGAAAGCCATCCTGCGGAAATATGGGGATTTATTGCTGAATGACGGCATATCGCAAATTGCCGTTGCCTCACATATTACAAATGATGAGATGTTTATCCAAAAATATAAGGTCATCAGCATCTTTTGTGACGACCCGATAAAATATATTGAATTTCTAGAAAAATACGGCCTTGTTCAAGCAGACAATTTACTTACCGTATGGGATGCTTTTTCCCGTGAATCACCGGGTGAAGCACGGAGAACCGAAGTAAATGGAATCAATGTTTTTGATGTATACGATGAGCTTGTAAAAATGGGAATGTACGATTCAAAGATAGTTGAAATTTGACACTGATTATATAGTCAAACCCCTAAGTGCGGCGTTCATTATAAGTGTTGCCGCGTTTGCCAGCAAATGCTTTCAACTAAATCAAACGCGGCGTCTTTCATCCGTTTGGGCTGAGTTGTAAAAAATTCCATCATCGGCTCACCCTTTTTGATATTCCAAAGCCCCGCTACCTGCCCGCTCACGGCGATGGTCGGGAGACATATGCCTGATTTCATGATGACCGCGCTTTTATACTCCGAAGGCAGTACCGCGCCCCGTTCCATGTACGACACGATAAGCGGGTCGAAGCCGGACAGCAGCGTCAATTCGGGAATGTCTCCCATATCCGCGTCATCGTCTATGTAATAATAAACGCTTTTATGATATTCAAACCGCGCATACTCGTCCAGATTCAGAGCAAACAGTTCCTTTTTTCTATCTTTCATCAGGCCGAAAAACCATGCCGCGTCCGCGAGCGTCGCCGGGCCGTAAGCCGCAAGGAATCTTCGGAACAGTTCGGGCAGCACCTCGCCGAATGTCTGCGTCGGCTCGGCATCTATCAAATCAAAATCGCGGCTGGCCATATCACGGAAAGCGACCTTGCCAAGCCGCGCCAATTCGCAGAAAACACCGCCCCACGGGGACAATGCTCTGTCGATTGTCTGCCTGTCATATTCCTCCGCGAATATAAGGCGCATTTTGGCACGGGAATACACGCCATCCTCCATAAGGCTTATAACCTTGTCAGCGATTTCTTTATATCGCTCCCCCCAGCGCCACTCACCCGAATTGAGCGCGAGCAACGTCGGCAGGTCGCCGAGAGCCACGCCATGCAACGCGTGGTGGATCCACGTTTTGGTCAGCGCGGTTTTCCAGCCTGCCAGCCCCGCGCCGCGAATCAACGCGGAAAAGGCGACGTTGCGGTGAAACCAGCAATGCAATCCGAGAAGCTCACGCGAAAGCTCGGTAATATCCTCGCATTTGCGTGACAAATACAGCCCGTGCATGCGCCTTTGCAGGATTTGTTCCGTTATCTTGTCCATTAACTTTTCCTCAAATGTTTCCGCGTGATATAGTTGTTACGCAGTCATTGCTAAATCGAACCGCATGTTAAAAAATCGGTGAAGCAAAAGATGTGTCGACCATATGTGTGTAAATATGACAGATATAGGGTCGAGCTTGCGTCATTGCGAGCGCGGAGAAACGTTGCGTAACAGCAGTGTTTGGGCGCGAAGCAATCCAGTCGCAACTGGTTGGGAAATCAGAAGTGGTCAGGAAACGCCATAAGGTTGCAGAACTGGATTGCTTCGCGCACCGACCCTGTTATAAGAAAACGCTTCTCTGCGTACGCAATGACGCTCGACTTTTACTTGTTTTCTGTTTTTTCAACCCGTGATTCACATTACCAAGCATATTGTACGCGCGTCGAATTAGTTTGTCAACCGCAAAATCATATAAGATCCATATTGCCGCAAGGGGCGGGCCGCTTCAACCAGCGCCCGCCCCATCATTTTTCCTGTTTCCCCATAACCGGCGCTGTCCCTGACTCCCGTTACGACGCTTTTTGTATCCCGCTTCCCTCGATCGCGCTTTCCGTCTCGACCATCGTCTGTGCGAAAATCGCGTACCCTTGCAGCGGATTATTGATGAACACATGGGTCACGGCGCCGGCAAGCATACCGTTTTGTATGATAGGGCTGCCGCTCATGCCCTGCACGATACCGCCCGTCTCGTTGATAAGCGTCTCGTCCACGACCCTGATCACCATGTTCTTCTGGTGGGCGTCCGTGTTTTGGAATACCTTCGTGATCTCCACGTCATAATACCTCGCGCCCTGATCGTTTATTTCGGAAATGATCTGCGCCGGGCCTGTCCTGATCTCGTAGCTCATGGCCACGGGAATCTGCTTTCCCGTATACGTTACGCCCGTCACCTTTCCGTAAACGCCCGTTTCGCTGTTGAGCGTCAGCGTCCCGATCACCTTGTCGCCGAACACGCCGCACAGCTCGCCCGGCGTACCGCTTTCGCCCTTGTAGCTGCCTTTGATCACCGCGCTGACCGCTTCACCGCCGGACAGCGGCATAATTTTTCCCGTATCTACGTCGCAGACGGCATGTCCGAGTCCGGCGAAATTCCCCGTGCTTTTATCGAAAAATGTCAGGGTCCCGATACCGGCCGAGCTGTCGCGGACCCAGATGCCGACCCTGTATTTTCCGTCGATAGCCGACAAGGCCGCTTTTAATTTGACGCTGATCTCTTCACTGCCCCTGGTGATACTGAGCGTAAGCTCCCGGCCGCCGCTGTCCGCGAACGCACCCGACACGTCTCCGTTGCTTTCCACTGTCCTGCCGTCGATGGCCGTTATGATGTCGCCCGGGCGTATGCCCGCGTCTGCGGCGGGATTGATGACACCCGAAAGCATGGCGACCTCGTCCGTTTTCACCACGACGACTCCCTGCGTGTACAGCTTGATTCCGAACGCCGTTCCGACCGGCATCACATACGCGCGCTTTTTGGCGGTTACTTTTAGCTCTTTGACCGGTATGGCATTCAAAACCCTGACTTGCGCCGCGTATTCAGTCTTGCCCGAGGCCGTTTCATCAAGTGATACGCAGACCCCGTCGGCTGACATATCGTTATAAACGACCGTATAAGGCATTGGAATCGGCAGCGCGTCTCCTGCCATAATGTTGTATTCGTCCGGGATCGTCATTTCGGCATAACCGATTATCCCGAATAAAGCGCAGCAGCATAAAAAAGCGCACGCGCTCAGTGATTTTAAAAAACTTCTCAAACCTTTACCTCCGGCAGCAAAACCGCTCGATCCGCGCCGTTTCACAGAGTAAAAAACGCAAAACGGCGCAAATATAATTTGGCCGTTTCACGTCGGAATATTTGCGGGAAATTTAAAACTTAACGATAATTTTTTCTTGAGTTTGAAATTGTTTTCTTTATGTATAATCAGTGTCAAATTTCAACTATCTTTGAATCGTACATTCCCATTTTTATAAGCTCATCGTATACATCAAAAACATTGATTCCATTTATTTCGAATCTCCGTGCTTCACCCGGTGATTCACGGGAAAAAGTATCCCATACGGTAAGTAAATTGTCTGTTTGAATCAGGCTGTATTTTTATTTCTTGCTCTCGTGCTCATTATGAGACGACCTCTTGATTTTTCGTGTCATTTCCACTATAATAAACAGTATAGACAGACCACTTGAAAACTGGTTTGAATAATAGTTTTTAATGAGAGGGTGGATTCCATTGAAACATATCCCAAACGCGTTATCCATTTCCCGCATACCGCTTTCAATCGCCATGTTGTTTTTGACAAAACGTCCGGCCGCGTTTCTTGTTGTGTACGCGGCCGCGGGGCTTACCGATGTGCTGGACGGATTCCTGGCGCGGCGCTTTCATTGGGAATCAGAGTTCGGCGCGAAAATCGACGGCTTCGCGGATATCGGTTTCATGCTCGCGATGCTGGGCGTGGTGTTCGGCCTGATGCGTCATGTTCTGAATTTCAAGGCGTATCTGGTCATTGGCGTCGCCGTAGTGGCCGCGCTCAAGGTCGTGAACCTTTGCTTCACCAAGTGCAAATTCAAAGAGTGGAGCACGATGCACACCTTGGCCAACAAATACACCGCCCTGCCGTTTTACTTCATCGTGCCGTATTGCGTTTGGTTTCAGAAAGTGCCGAACGGGCTGATCATGGTCTTTTTGGCGACCGTTTTTATCGCGAATCTGGAGGAAACCTGGATTTTGGCAAGCGCGGATACATACGACGCTGACATGAAGGGTATGCTTCATTTGAAAAAGCGGCTGAGGACGGCGGAGCAGGAGGAAGCGGAAAACAAAGAAGATGCAATTGTATAAAAAATTTTTGATGATTTTTAGCTTGATTTTAACGCATAAATCTCAACATCATGCTGTGCAACCTTGTCTTCAAGGATTTTCAAGCGTTTATCCCGTGCCTTGTCGCGGTCAATAACTGCCGTAAGCCCCTCAAGCGCCATCTGTATGCGCGGATGCTCTTCGTTTTCAGCCATGAGCACTGACCGCTCAACAACGTCAAGGGACTGTTTGGCCTTGCCAAGTTCTTGTTTAACATTGCCAAGTTCTTGTTTGACGGTGCCGAGTTCATTTTTGACATTGCCAAGTTCTTGTTTGACGGTGCCGAGTTCATTTTTGACAGTACCAAGGTCGTTTTTGACATTGCCAAGTTCTTGTTTGACGGTGCCAAGTTCTTGTTTGACGGTGCCGAGTTCATTTTTGACATTGCCAAGTTCTTGTTTGACGGTGCCAAGTTCTTGTTTGACGGTGCCAAGTTCTTGTTTGACGGTGCCGAGTTCTTGTTTGACGGTGCCAAGTTCTTGTTTGACGGTGCCAAGTTCTTGTTTGACGGTGCCGAGTTCTTGTTTGACGGTGCCGAGTTCATTTTTGACAGTACCAAGGTCGTTTTTGACAGTACCAAGGTCGTTTTTGACAGTGTCAAGGTCGTTTTTGACAGTGTCAAGGTCTCCGCGAAATTCAGACATACCTTGCTCCAGCTTAGTTTGCCCTTGCTTTAATTCAGTTATATCGCCTTGCATTTGTTCTAATATTGCCAGAATTTTTTCTTCATTATTCACACCGATCACCTCTTACTAAATTATTATATCACGCGCAAACCTGAATTGCAACGTTAATTCAAATATCACGAGCATGAATTTTGCATTGCATTTGCAAATTATTTTGTGTATAATAATCAACATCAACATAGACAGGAGACAAACCATGAACACAAAATCGAAGTATTACGCGGGATCGTTCCCGCAGAGGACGGCAACATTTTTTACGGCGAAAAACGGCCTGCCGTCAGACGCAATCCTTGCCCTCGCCCTCGACAAAAACAACGTCCTGTACGCCGGGACGGAGAAAGGCCTGAGCCGCTTTGACGGTGAGGCGTTCACAAAGGTGAAGCTGGGCGGCGGCCCGGAAGCCGTAGGCGTACTGTACCGCGACAGGGAGGGCACGGTCTGGGCGGGGGCGGGCGATACTGTTTACTCGGTGGAGAACGGCAAGGCGACATCGGCGAAGAAGCTTGACAGCAAGGCCGTCTGCGCCTGCGAGGACGGTGACGGCACGCTGTGGCTGGCGACAGAAAACGCGGTCTACAAAAAAGAAAAGGCCGGGTTCACCCTGTATTATGACGAGGTGGACGGCGGCGCAGTTCGCGTGATGGCGGCTGTCGGGAGCGGCCGGCTCTACACGGCGAATCACAGGGAGCTTCGCGGGCTTCACGGCAAGCGCCCGCGCTGGGCGGGCATTTCGCCTGACGTGTCCGATATGCCGTCTACCTGCGTCCATGATATGGCCGCCGACTCCTGGGGCCACATCTGGATAGGCACGGACAAAGGCGTGTGTATATACGACGCGCAGAGGACCTGGTTTACATACGAGAACATCATCCATCTGCCCGAGGGCAACATAAAGAAAATCGTGATCGGCGAAAACGGCGCGCGCTATTATGGCACGGATTTAGGTCTTATCATTCAAAATGGCGTACATGAAAGTTTTTTGGGCGCGGAGCTTTGGCTTCCTGACGATGAGGTGACGGCCATAGCCGCGTCCGGCGACGGGAATATTCTGTGGGTCGGCACGAAAAAGGGCGTCAGCCGCATCGTCACGACGATGATGACGCTGTCTGAAAAGGCGGCGCACTATCAGGATATGATGGAGAAGTACCAGATCCGCGAGGGCTTTGCGGTGGTTCGGAAGCTTACGGTGAAGAATGACGTGACGTCCGGCGGAGTTGAGATCAGCGATAATGACGGCCTGTGGACGGCCTGCTACGCGGCGGCGCAGTCGTTGCGTTACGCGGTGACGGGAGAAGAAGAGGCGATAGAATTGGCGCGGCGTTCCGTCAGGGCCATGCTGCGGCTGAACTACGTTACGGGCATACCGGGCTTTCCGGCAAGATCGTACAGGCGGCCGGGCGAGCTGCGCTACGGCGACGGGGATATCGAGTGGCACAAGGCGAGCGACGATACAGGCGAGCTTGAGTGGAAAGGCGAAACGTCCAGCGACGAGGTCATGGGGCATTTCTTCGGGCTGTGCTATTACTACGATCTCTGCGCCGATGAAGAGGAAAAGCGCGAAATCGCGGCGGCGCTCCAGGCGATCGCCGACCATATTTTGGAGCATGATTACACGCTCTGCGACACGGACGGGCTTCCGGCCACATGGTCGCATTGGGGGCCGGGGGAGCTGAATGAAAGCGATATCTGGTTTTGGGAAAAGCGCATAAACTCTTTCGAGCTGCTGTGCATCCTGCGCGTGGTTCACAAAATGACGGGTGACGAAAAATATGACGCGGCGTACAGAGATCTTGTTACGAACCACCACTACGCGCTGAACAGTATGCAGCATAAGCTCGACGACGCGCACGACAATCATATCGACGATCATCTGGGCTTTTTGACGTCGGCGGTCATCCTGCGCTACGAGGATGACCCGATGATGCGGCAGTTTTACCTGCTTGCGCTGCGCCACCACTGGAACTACGAGCGCATTGAGCGGTGTCCCTATTGGAACCTGATCTACGGCGCGTTTTCGGGCGACACATGCGACATCGACGTGACAGTGAAGAGTATGCGCGAGCTGCCGCTGGACTTCGTCAAGCACAGCGTGCGCAACAGCAAACGCCCCGGCCTTGTCTGGGACGACGGGGCGGAATACTTCGGCGGAGGCAGACAGCTTAAAAGCCCGCTGCCATACGATGAAAAGCCGGTGGGGATGTATGACTGCAACCCGTTTCGGGCTGACGGCGGCGACGGCGGGATGAGCCTTGAATTCGGGTGCGTGTATCTTTTGCCGTATTGGTTTGGCAGATATTACGGACTGATTGGCGAGGATTAGTAATATTACGTGGAGTAGGGTCGGGCTTTCATGCCCGACCCTACAAAGCGGCGTCCTCTTTCACAAGTTTCACAATCGCGCTCGTCCCAAGCCTGTTCGCGCCGAGGTTCAGAAAATCCTCCGCGTCCGTGAGTGTCCGAATGCCGCCGGCCGCCTTGATCTTTACGTGCGGGGCGACATGCGCTTTGAGCAGCGCCACGTCCTCGCGGGTTGCGCCGCCGCTCGAAAAGCCCGTCGAGGTTTTGATGTATTCCGCGCCGGACTCCGATACAAGCCCGCACATCGTGATTTTTTCATCCCGCGTCAACAGGCATGTCTCTATAATCACCTTTAAAAGCCTGCCCGAGCAGGCTTTTTTGACTTCCCGGATATCGTCCAGTACGCGGCCATGCTGTCCGGCCTTGAGCAGGCCGACGTTGATCACTATGTCGATTTCATCCGCGCCTTTTTTCACGGCTTCGGCTGTTTCGAAGCATTTTGCCTGTGTGGTTGAGTAGCCAGTCGGGAAGCCGGCTACCGTGCAGATCGGCAGCCGCCCGGCGACATAATCGGCGGCCTCGCGGACATAGCAGGGCGGAATGCAGACAGACGCTGTACGAAAGCGCAGACCGTCGCCGCACAGGGATATGATGTCGTCAAGGGTCGCGGCGGGGGAGAGGTTGGTGTGATCGACCGATGAGAGAATTTTTTCGATGTCCATGGCGTATACTCCTTATTTTATACTTGACAATGGTTCGCGTTCGCGGTAATATATTCATGGCGAATTCATTTTGTATAGGGGGACTTAAAATGAAAAAAACTTACAAGATTACAGCGCTGATTTTGGTTATTTGCATGATTTTCTGCGCGGCGGCGTTTGGAGCGTCCGCATCCCTCCCGATTCCGAACGAGTGGGACGTATGCGACCGTGACCTGGCCATGTTTGCGCTTTTAGTCGCGCGTGACGGGACGGACGTCGTCGGGAGCATGTATCAGCAGGAGGAGTATAACCCGGAGACGGACCGGAAGCCGTTTTTCGGCTACGCCGATCTTGCTGAGTTTGAGAGGTGGACTCTGGTCGACGACACGGCGGAGTGGTCGGACATATTCAAAAGCGCCGAGTTCCGCGCGCAGACTTTCAAGATTGACAACAGCGTCGTAATCGCTATACGCGGGACGGACGGTGAAATCGGCGAATGGGTGTATAACATCGCCTCGTTTATCATCAACGTCCACATCGAGGAAAAGAACGCCCGGGCTTACGCGCTGAAGATAGCGGACGAGTACCCTGACTGCAAAATCTACATAACGGGGCACTCGCTGGGCGGGTATCTGGCGTACTTCGCCGCCGCCGAGCTACTTGAAAAGAGACCTGACGCAAAGCTTGAGCGCGTCGTGCCGTTCAACGCGATGGGTATGGATTTTATCCCCCTGCTGTCGTTCAAAAACGCCAAAACGCTGTCGCTTTTGGATGAATTCAGCGAGTCGGGCACGAACGGCAAGCTGGTATATTACCACATAAACGGCGACTTCGGTTCAGGCATGGGCTTTCATCCGGGCGAGGGTGTGTTCTTTGACATAGCGGAGAACGTCAGAAACGAGGTGCTGGGCAGAAGCGCGCCGAGCGCTTTGGAGGAGTTCTTCTGGGGCAAGCTGGCCGTTCCCGTGATGAATCTTGTCGTTGCGGACGATTTCGCGGGATATTATCAGCAGTACGGCGCGAAAACCGTGCCGGATTTTCTCAGTGCGTCACATGATATGTGCAACTTTTTGTGCCATTTGACGCGGGGGACGAGCGGGGCAAAGTAACTATTAGCATTTGTATTGACTTTGAATTTCCGAACCCCTCCGCCCCTGCGGGGCACCTCCCCTTGCAAGGGAGGCCTTGGCAAACACACTTCACGTTCCCAAGCCTCCCCTGCAAGGGGAGGTGGCGCGAAGCGCCGGAGGGATTTTATAGCCTGGCACAACAAACTTTTGTATCAATACAAAGGTCTGAAACAACCTAATTATTTAAGTTGACTACAACCTTAGAACCTGATCTTCAAGCGGAGTTTGCGGCCTGAACCGCGGCATGTCGATTTGCCTGCCGCCGTTTGTGACCGAAAGCTCAGACAGCAGACCGACAGCCGTCCACTCGCACGCGTCATACACGTCGATGGGCGGCTTTGTGCCGTTTAAGGCCGCGTCGATAAAATCGTCCACAAGGAAGAAGTCACCGCCCCAGTGGCCGGCATTTTTCTGTTCCTCCGTGGCGTTTTTGTAACGCGCGGGGAGGTACGCGTCATAGAAGTCCGAGAGGGGCGCCCAGTCTGCGTGATTCTGTTGCCCCGGGGATTCCAGCCAGACCTTGTGCTCGTCACCGAGTCCGCGCGGCGCCTCGTAGCAACCCTTTGTTCCCTGGAGGCTGTAGTAGGCCATGTTGTGCGGCCGTTTTGACATGCAGTCCACGCGCGCCTTGATAAGCGCGCCGCTTTCCATTTGGCACAGGGTCAGGGTCGTGTCGTCCTGGCGCAGGCTTTCGAGCCGCGCCATGTTCTGGCCGCTCCCGCAGCAGATCACCGATTTTACGTGATCTCCCTCAAACCACTGCGCGACGGGGCCTATGCTGTGCGTCGGATAAAAACAGCCGCGCTTGCCCAATTGCCAGTATTTGCGCCAAGTGCGGCGGCCGTCATCGGCGAAAGTCATGTGGACGACGTTGTGCAGGTATTCGCCCTCGCCGAAATAGACGTTGCCGAACAGCCCGTCCCTGACCATGCCGCGAATCACGTGGTTTTGCGGGATGTAGCAGTAATTTTCCGCGAGCATGTACGTCTTTTTTGAGCGTTCGACCGCCTCAATGAGCCACCACAGCTCGTCCAGCGTCACGCCCGCCGTGACCTCCGACAGCACGTGCTTGCCGCTTTCGAGCGCCTGAATAGCCTGCGGGACATGGCACTGCATCGGCGTGGCGATGACCACGGCGTCAATGTCGCTTTCGAGCATGTCCTCATACACGCGGAACCTGCTTTGTATGCCGTACTTTTCCGCCGCGCGGTCCATGACGCTTTCGTCCAGATCGCAGATCGCGGAGATGACGGCGTCGTCTGGCCTGTTTTTGAATCCGGCGGCGGCGCTCAGGCCGCGTCCGCCTGCGATGCCTACCTTTAACATGAGACCAATCACGCTCCTTTTTGTCTATAGTCAAACCGGTTTTTAAGTGGTTTGACTATATTATACCGCCTTGCGCTTTCGGAAGCAAGGAAAAATCTGACCCTGATAAAAATTGCTTGTACAAACGCGCCTTATGTGTTCAACGGGTAGGAAAGGATGGTAAATCAGTTATGTCTATCGACAATATCATCAACGAATTAACAGCTGTTTTGAAGCGTACCGCAAACGGATCCTGTTCCATCGCTTTAGCCGGTGCGCATACAAAGGGTACGGCAGATGCTGATTCCGATTTGGATTTTTATATGATTGTGGAAGATGTAAAGCCTTACGGTGAGATACTGGAAATCATTCAATCGGTTGCGGACAACGTGTTTTCAATCTATATTTCAAGCGATTTTGACGAAACGCCATATGGCGGCTCCATTGATTTTCGGTATCAGGGTATTCCGATTGAAACAACGGTACACACAGCTTCGCGCTTAAGCCAAAGGGTGAACGAATGCCTTGACGGAAAGTTCGAAATTATTCCCCAAACATGGACCTCCAACGGATACTATACATTTATCTACCTTAGTGAACTGCACTTCATCCAGCCGCTTTATGACCCAAACGAAGTTATAAAGACATATAAAAGTAAGCTAAAGCAGTACCCCGAAAAACTAAGGGAATCAATTGTTGATTGTTTTTTTGAACGGGCAAACACTTGGCTGAACAACTTTCATTACGAAAGCGCGATTCAGAGAAGCGATGTTTTGTTTACCGCGCCAATTGTCCTGCACACGATTTTAGATATGATTCAAGTTATTTTTGCATTGAACAGAAAGTATTTTTACGGTGATAAAAAACTCCAGAGCGCTTTGGCAAGGATGCCTTACTGTCCTGTTGAGTTGCTGGATAATCTGGAGTTCCTGCTATCCGCGTCAAGTGATTCCAACATCCTTGAGAAGCAGTGCGCAATCTTGCGGGATATCCGTGACGAGTTATTTGCAAGGATAAAGGTCATGCAATAAGGTGCAAAACGGTGCATTTTCGGTAAAGAACCGCGCCGATTGGCAGTGTTCCCTATTGCTAATCGGCACGTTATCTGTTATAATAGAGATACAGGCGGGGAACGCCTCTAATTCTGGTATGTGTTTATTTTGAGGAATATCAAAAAATGCTTAGGGGGATACAAATGGAGGGGAACACCGCTGCCGCAGTCCCGGAGGAACTCCAGCCGAAAAAAACGGCTGAAAGAAGATACATACGCCCGAAAGAGCTGATGGCGTATTCGCTCACGTCTTACGGGCTGAACAACCTGACCACGTATGTCAACGCGACGAAGCAGTTTTTCATGATGAGCTTTCTGGGCTTGACGGGAACGCTGTACGGCACGATGAGCACGGTCTCGACGATTTGGGACGCGCTTGACGATCCGCTTTCAGGCGTTATTATTGACCGAAGCCGCACGCGCTGGGGAAGGCTCCGCCCGTTTTTAATCGCCCCGATGCCGCTTTGGGCCATTACCGCTATCCTGTTTTTCAGCGTGCCGGGAAGTCTCCTGACGCCGCAGTCAAAATTCATATACGCGACTGTTGTGACCATCATCTACGGGATCGGTATGTCGTATCTGAGCGGCTGGGAGCTTCTCCTTTACAATATTACCCCGAACCTGAACGAGCGGGGCAGGCTGATCGCGACGAATAAGTTCATGAATTTGTTTACATATCTGCCGTCGGTGGTTTCTTTCTGCGTGGATCTTCTGCCTAAGGCGACGAACAACGCCGTTACGCAGCAGTCTGTTTACGCGAGTTTTTCTTTCGTATTCGTGGCCATCGCGGTGGTGTGCGTGCTGTTCGGCTTTTTCAACATGAAGGAGCGCGTCGCCGTCATGTCGGGCGAGGAAATGCAGAATATCAGTATTTTCAAGTCGTTTGTGTCGCTTATCAAATGCCGTCCGTTGTTTGTGGTTATGCTGGCGACATTTTTCTCCGATGTGAAGGGAGTCGGCGGCGCGTCGGAAGACTTTTTCTGGCTGAACTGTACGGGCAAGCTGTCCAACCGCGTGCTGTGTAGCCTGTTTACCGGGTTCCCAAACTATGTCACCACGCCGCTTACGCCAGTTTTAGTCAGGAAGTTCGGGCTGCGGCTGACGGCGTTTTTGGCGGGTATTTTCGGCGGCGTGACGTATACGGCGCTGTACCTCATCGGATATAACCCGTTTGGCGGCAGCGGCGGGAGCGCGAAAAATTTTATTTACCTGGTTGTCGGGCTCACGATCTGCGGTCTGCCCAACCACATCATGTCGGTCTGCGAGCCGCTGTTAAAGGGCGACATGTACGATTATCTGGAATGGACAACCGGGATGCGCAACGAGGGGATCGTCAACGCCGTTTCCGGTTATGTCAAGAAGCTTTCCGGCAGCGTGATCCAGCTTGTATCGGGCCTGGTCTTTGACTGGATCAAATTTAAGCCGCAGTACGACATTTATGGGAATGTTATACCTCACACGAATCCCAGGGTTCTCAAAGGGATTTTCGGGATTTTCGCGCTGGCCCCGGCAGTGTCGCGGTTCGGGTACGGTTTGGCGGTGCTGCTGTTTAATGTGCACGGAAAATTTAAGGAGCAGATGCTCGAGGATCTGGCGGTAAGGCGGCTCGCGCGGGCGAAGAAAGATGAGGGCGGGCTGAACGCCGTAGAAAATGGGGAAGCATAAGGAAGTGCCTGCCTTTTTGTTCTACAGATGGATAAGCATGGTGCCTCGCTTTTTGCGGGGCGCTGTTTTGAGAACCTTAATTAAATCTTAAGCAAATCATAAATTTTGGCGCGCGTATTTTTCAAAATAACTATTGCCTTTTCAGTCTCAAGTTGATATAATGATGAGGTTGAAAATGCGGCACAAAACAGTTGGCAATCGGAGCAACCATGTTAGGGCGTGTTTGAAAATAAATGGAAAAGGATGATTGCGGATTGAAAATGACTAAACCTTTTTACAAGGTCAGGGAGATAAGGGATCTCCGTGACCTGATCGATCAAAGCGTTGAACTGTTTGGGGAAAGATACGCTTTTGAAGTCAAAAAGGACAATGGCGAGCATTATTTCATTACATATAAGCAGTACCGCGACGATATAAACGCGTTGGGGACTGTACTTTTGTCGATGGGCTATTCAGGGGGACGCATAGCCATAGCGGCGGACAACTGCTACGAGTGGTGCATGACGTATATGGCGGCGATAAACGGTGTCGGCGTCGTCGTGCCTACGGACAAGGAGCTGATGTCAGACGACATTTGCGGGATATTGAACGCAGCGGAGGTCTCGGTGCTTTTCTGCGACGAAAAGATTCTGGAGAAGCTGGACCGCTCCGGCCTTAAAAAGGAAACGCTTTTTGTCTGCTTTAAGCAAAAGGAGGACGACGAGAGGGCGTTGTCCTTTGATAGGCTTGTGAGCAAGGGGCGCAAGCTGCTTGAGGGCGGCTTTCACGATTATCTGAACGTGAAAATTGATCCCGAGGCACTGTGCACGCTGCTGTTTACCTCCGGGACGACGGGTACCTCAAAGGGCGTGATGCTGAACCAACGCAATTTCTGCGCCGAGGTTACGGCGGCTATGGGTGTTGTGAGGGTTTATCCTGAGGATTGCGGCATTTCCATGCTGCCGCTTCATCACACATACGAAAGCACGATCATTTTATTCATCGCTCCGTACACCGGCGCGAAGGTGACATTTTGCGAGGGCTTTAAGTACGTTTTGAAAAACATGAAGGAGTTCAGTCCCAGCGTGTTCGTAAGCGTGCCGCTGGTGCTGGAGACCGTTCACCGCCGCCTGCTCAAAGAGATACGCAGAAAGCCGGGCGGCGAAAAGAAGTTCAAGATAGGCAAAGCCATCTGTAAGGCGGGAAGCAAGGTCGGTCTTGACCTCAAAAAGGTATTTTTCAAGGAGATACAGGAGGCGTTCGGCGGCTCGATGCGCCTGATCATCTGCGGCGCGGCGCCTATCAACCCGCAGATACTCGAGGACTTCGACGCTTTCGGCATTCAGATCATTTTTGGCTACGGTATGACGGAAACCGCGCCGCTGACGATCATAAACAACGACAGGCTGCATCTGTCAAAGTCGGTGGGCGTGCCGCTGCCGGGCGTTGAGGCAAAAATTTTGAATCCCGATCCCCAGACCGGCGTCGGAGAGATTCTCGTAAAAGGCCCGATGGTCATGATGGGCTACTACAACAACCCTGAGGCTACGGCGGAGGTGATCGACGGGGAGGGCTTCCTGCACACCGGAGACTTGGGCAGCGTAGACAAAAAAGGCAGGTTCTACATCGCGGGGCGTATTAAGAACGTCATCGTAACCGAGAACGGCAAAAATATTTATCCTGAGGAGATCGAGTACCACCTCAGTACGAATCCCATCGTGGGTGACTCGCTCGTTTTCGCCGACACCGACCGCAAGGGAAACACTGTCGTGAAAGCGAAAATTTTCCCGAATATCGAGGAGATCAAGGAGAAGCTTAAAAAGACCGAGCTGTCCGATACGGATATCGAGGCCGAGGTCGCGAACGCTGTGGCGGATATAAACAAGCGGCTGCCGCAGTTTAAGCGTATATCGGGCTTCAATATACGGCGCAAGGAGTTTATTAAGACTACGACGCAGAAGATACAGCGGTTCAGGGATGAGAATACAAGAGATTGAGTTGAAAATGGCAAGCGGAGCGGTCGATTGACTGCTCCGCTTAAAAATTCCCTTGCAAATCAAATATCCGCGTGGTATTATACTCGTTGACAGCTGGAAAAAGATCGCAAACGCCGTTCGGCGGGGAAAGGGCATCAGGAAGCATGAATCATTATTGGTCGCAATATGTCCAGTTCACGGAAGAACTATATGGCTCCCGTGCGCTAAAATTTCATGACGGCAACAAGGATTTATGGTTATCCGCTTTACAGGTTAAGGACGGCATGAATGTCCTCGAGGTCGGTTGCGGCGGCGGAATTTTCTGCCACCGAATTAAGACATATCTGCCGGGCACGAAAGTAACAGGCTTGGATTTTGATATCGGGCATATCGAGTGGGCCAACGAAAAGACCGCCGAGCTCAATCTTGACTGCGCGTTTGTGAATGGCGACGCGACCGCTTTGCTTTTTGAAGAAAATACTTTCGATTTATGTTTCTCTCACACCGTCATGACATTTTGCGAGCCAAATGCTTTTATCAGCGAACAATACAGGGTGTTAAAGCCGGGCGGCATTATCGTTGTTTTGAATGTATTTGGCGGCGGGATCAATCCTGAAATGTGGAAGCCTGACGAAAACAGCGCTGAAAAGGAACTGTTTGACAAAGTATGGGCGGAAGCGGACAAGAATGAGTTGAGTCATGTCAAGAAATATGCTTTGCAATTACGGGATTATCCCGTTTATCTTGAAAAAGCAGGATTCAGGAATGTTAAATTAGAGGTCATTGCAACAGCAACGTATAACCCGGACAGCCACAACGTCGGCGAGGATGCCGCGCTCGAAATGATTAACGAAAACCGTCTGTCAGAAATGTGCAGCGTCCAAAAGGCGAGGGCAATGGCGCCGTCAGCGCTGACCGATGATGAATATAACCGGCTTGCCGATTTGATTGACAGACGATATGATGAGCGTGTACAAAAATATAAAGCCGGAGAAAAACTGTGGGATTTTTCTGCCGGTATGACTGTGGCAATCAGTGGAGTAAAGTGATATATTTTACGCAGCAACAATATTCAGCCGCCTCCGCGCATACAATTACTATACACCTTAACGACTATAAAATCGGCAAAAAAGCAGTTTTTTATTATGATTTTAAGGAGTTAAGGAGTATATAACAGTGTAATTGGAGGTGCGGCGGTATGCGGACGCGCTTTAGGCGGCGTTATTATTCGGTGGCGAGTAAAAAAAAGCTCTTTAAGCTGTTTGTGTGTCTGCTTTTGGCGGCAACAGCGGCTCTGATGACCGACGCGAAGATCCGTCCGCAGATCAGGGCGCTGTCGGCATCGCGCGCCGTTGTGCTGGCGGAAAACACGATCAACCAGGCGGTGCGGGACGTTTTAAGTGCCGGCAGCATCAATTACGGCGAGCTTGTCACGGTGGACAAGGATCGCGACGGGCAGGTGACCGCCGTCAAAACCGACGCGCTGAAAATAAATCTGCTCAAGGCGGAGCTGTGCGCGGAGATAGAGCGGCGGCTGTCCGATTTTACAAGGTACGACATAGAGGTGCCGTTCGGCCTGGTGACGGGAGTGGACTCGCTTGCGGGCCGCGGGCCGTCGATTCACGTCAAGGTGTCGATGACGGGCTACGCCAACTGCAATATATCCAACGATTTTTTGTCGGCGGGGATCAACCAGACGCTTCACAGGATGATGCTGGACATAAAAACCGGCGTGTATGTTCAGCTGCCGGACTACTCGGGCTTTACGGAGGTCGAGACGCGGTTTTGTTTGTCGGAGACGGTGATTGTGGGGAATGTGCCAGGTTTTTATGGGAATTGAGAATTGAAAATGGAGAATTGAGAATTTATGAACGAAACCTTGAAAAACCGTGCGGACAAGCTCCGACGTGAGCTGAACGAGCACAATATCCGATATTACGTACACGACGACCCTGTGATTTCGGACGCGGAGTACGACACGCTTATGCGCGAGCTTGAGGAGCTGGAGTCTGAGTATCCCGAGCTTGCGGCCGCCGATTCGCCGACTCAGCGGGTGGGCGGCGCGGCCGATACCCTGTTCGAGCCGGTGACCCACGCCGTGCCGATGGAAAGCTTGCAGGACGTGTTCAGCGAGGACGAGCTGTACGCCTTTGACAGGCGCGTGCGGGACGCGGTGAGCGATCCCGCGTACACGGTTGAGCCGAAGATAGACGGGCTGTCGGTGACGCTGATCTACGAAAACGGCGTGTTTGTCCGCGGGGCGACGCGGGGCGACGGACAGACGGGCGAGGACGTGACGGCGAACCTGCGTACGGTGCGCTCGATACCCCTGCGGCTGACGGAGGAGCTGCCGCTGATAGAGGTGCGCGGCGAGGTATTTATGCCGCGTGAGGTGTTTTTGAAGCTGGTTGAGCGGCAGGAGCTGGAGGGAGAGAAGCCATTCAAAAATCCGCGCAACGCCGCCGCCGGTTCGCTGCGCCAGAAAAACCCGAAGGTCACGGCACAGCGCGGGCTTGATATTTTTGTATTCAACATCCAGCGGATTGAGGGTGTGACGGTCAATAGCCACAAGGAGTCGCTGGACCTGCTCAAGCGGCTGGGATTTAAAATCGTGCCGTTTTACAGCGTGTTTGTGTCCATGGACGAGGCCGTACAGGAGGTGCGCCGCATAGGCTCCATACGCGGCTCGCTCCCGTTTGACATAGACGGCGCGGTGATCAAGGCGGACGATTTTGAGCAGCGGCGGGTTATGGGCAGCACGTCGAAATTTCCGAGGTGGGCGGCGGCGTTCAAGTATCCGCCCGAGGAGAAGCGCACGAAGCTGCTTGACATCGAGGTCGCAGTGGGACGCACGGGCGTTTTGACGCCCACCGCGATTTTGGAGCCGATCAATCTGGCCGGTTCGACCGTTGGCAGGGCGTCGCTGCACAATCAGGACATCATTACCGAGAGGGATATACGCATCGGCGACGAGGTCATCGTCCGCAAGGCAGGCGACATCATCCCCGAAATCGTGGCGTCCGTGAGCCATGAGGAGGGGAGCGCGCCGTATTTCCTGCCGACGGTGTGCCCGTCCTGCGGCGCGACTGTCAGGCGGGAGGAGGGCGAGTCGGCTTTGCGGTGCCAAAGTCCCGAATGCCCGGCGCAGCTTTTAAGAAATATAATCCATTTTTGTTCGAGAGACGCCATGGACATCGAGGGACTCGGTGAGGCGATTTTGGAATTGCTTGTAAACGAAGGACTCGTGAGCAACCCGGCGGACATCTACTCTTTGGCACAGGAGCAACTGGCGGAGCTGGAGAGATTGGCGGAGAAAAGCGCGGCGAATCTTGTGGAGGCCATCGCGCGGTCGAAGCAAAACAGTCTTTCAAAGTTGCTGTTCGCGCTGGGAATCCGGCACGTGGGCGAGAAAGCGGCGAAGCTTTTGGCGGCGAGGTTCGGCTCGATGGACAGACTGATGGAGGCTTCCGCCGAGGAGATTGCCGCGATTGAGGGCTTCGGCGATATCATGGTGAAGAGCACCGCAGACTTCTTTTCGCTTGAGCAGACGGCGGATCTGATAGAGCGGCTGAAACTTGCGGGCGTGAACATGACGACGCTTGAAGAGGTGAAAGACAGCCGCTTTGCGGGTAAGATTTTCGTGCTGACGGGGACGCTGCCCACGCTGTCCAGAAGCGAGGCGGCGGCGATCATCGAGGGCTTCGGCGGGAAAACGTCGTCGTCCGTGTCGAAGAAAACGACGTATGTCTTAGCGGGCGAGGACGCGGGGAGCAAGCTTACGAAGGCGCGGGAGCTGGGCGTGGAGGTTATATCGGAGGAAGAATTTTTGGCTATGAGTGGAGGCTCGTAAAGAATAATCACAAGTCTGCCGCCGCATAATAACTTCGGTGATTTATGTGGACTACCTGAAAATCGGGCTGACCTCGATTCTTGCTTTCGCGGCCATGTTCCTGCTTGAAAAGATCATGGGCGGCCGCCAGATATCGCAGATGACGATGCTTGACTACGTCACAGGCATCACAATCGGCTCTATCGCGGCGGAGCTGGCGACTGAGCTTGAGGAGCCTTTAAAGCCGCTTTTGGCCATGGGCGTGTTCGGCGTTGTTGTAGCGGCGCTTAACCTGCTTACAAATAAGTCGGCGAAGCTTCGGAAAATCATTTCGGGGCAGACTCTTGTGTTGCTGGACGGCGGTGTGCTGTACCGCGAAAGCTTCAGATCTGCGAAGCTCGACCTGAACGAGTTCATGACGGCGGCCCGTGCAAACGGCTACTTCGACATCAGCCAGATACGCATGGCCATGATGGAGGTCAACGGCAGCATTAGCTTTTTGCCCGAGGACTCCGCGCGGCCGCTGACGCCGAACGACATGAATATTCAGCCGACGACGACGCTGCCCGAAACGCATGTAATTCTCGACGGGCGCGTGATGAAGCACAATTTGCGCCTTACCGGAAAGGACGAAAACTGGCTGAATAAGCAGCTTTCGGGACAGGGCTATAAGTCGCCGAAAGAGGTCTTTTTGGCAACGTGCAGGGATGATAACAGCCTTTCAGTATATCCAATTGTCAAAAGTCAGGCGAAAGAAAAGTCCTGATATAAAAATTCGGAGAACGTAAATGGTCAAAGAAAAAAGCTTTTACAAAAATCTGTTGATGTTGAGCCTGCCCATCGCGGCGCAAAACATCATTACATATCTGGTGGGGCTGGGCGACAACGTGATGGTGGCCTCCCTGGGCGAGACGGCCGTTTCGGGCGTATACGTCGCGAATCAGATCACGAACCTCCTGCAAATGTTCGTGGCGGGCATATCGGCGGCGCTCACGGTGCTGGCGGCGCAGTACTGGGGCAGGGGCGACCGCGAAAGCGTCAAGTCGATCATCGCGGTGGCGTTTAAGATATGCCTGGCCGTCTCCGCGCTTTTGTGGGGCGTTATGTTCTTCTTCACGGGGCAGGTCCTCGGGCTGTTTACAAACGAGCCTGAGGTTGCCGCGGCGGGGGTTGAGTACACAAGGCCGCTGTGCTTCACGTATTTGCCGTTTTGCATGACGAACCTGCTGATAGCGTCGATGCGCTGCGTGGAGTCGGTCAAGATAGGCAGCCGCTCGGCCGCGTTCGCTTTGGTGTCGGATCTTTTCCTGAACTGGGTATTTATTTACGGCAAGCTCGGCGTGCCCGCGATGGGCGTCAAGGGCGCGGCGGTATCCACGGTGATCTCGCGGCTGCTTGAGCTGTCGGTGGTGCTGTGGTATGTTATGAAAGTGGACCGCAAGCTCAAGCTTAGGATACGCGAGCTTTTCAAAAAATCGCCCTACGTCCGAGATTTCTTCCGCTACGGCGCGCCTGTCATTACGGGCGATCTGCTTTGGGGGCTGAATCTGGCGGCGCAGGGCGTTATCGTCGGACATTTGGGGACAGAGGCGATCGCGGCGGTGAGTATCGCGGGCACGATGTTTACCATCATTGCCGTGGGCTCCTACGGGGTGCGCGACGGCGCGGCGGTGATCATCGGCAAAACGGTGGGGAGCGGCGACGTTGAAAAGGTCAAAGCATACGCGAAAACGCTTCAGGTGATTTTCATTTCGGTGGGTGCGGTCACGGGACTCGCGATTTTGCTGTCGAGGGGCGCTGTGCCGCTTGTTTACCGGCGGATGGACACGGCGACGCTTCAAACGGCGCGCCAGCTGCTGACGGTGTTGAGCGTGACGGTCGTCGGCACGTCGTACCAGATGGCGTCGCTGACGGGCATCGTGCGGGCGGGAGGCTCAACGCATTTCGTGCTTGTCAACGACCTGATTTTCGTATGGCTCATCGTTATACCGTCGGCGGTTGTCGCGGCGTATGTTTTCGGCGCACCGGCGTGGGTCGTGTTCGCGTGCCTGAAGTGCGACCAGATACTCAAGTGCGCGGTGGCGGTGGTTAAGGTAAACAGATTTAAGTGGATCAAGAATTTGACGAGAAATGCGGAGTCTGTGATTTCGTAAAGCTTTTTTAGAATTTTGTGTTGACTTTAAACTTTCAAACCCCTCCGGCACTGCGTGCCACCTCCCCTTGCAGGGGAGGCTTGGGCAGCGCCAGAGGGTTTTGAATACTTAATGTGATAATCTCCTGTATAAATATAAGTGTCTAAAACAGCAATTTTTAACGTATATTCCAGAAAAAACTTTTTATAATAGTATTATTGCATATCTGGTACTATTAATATGTACATAATGTACAAAGTCAGAGCGAAAAATTTTATCAAAAACTGACACAAAACGAAATTTTTTTGTTGAAATATTGTGCCTAGTATAGTATAATATACAAAATGTATGTATCGGGTGTGACAAGAACACAATGGAGCAGATTATAAGCGTCGAGCGGATGGAGCACGCCGTTGAGCTGTTCGGGAGCTTTGACGAGAACGTCAGGCTCATCGAAAGCTCTTTCGGGGTGAGCGTCGTCAGCCGCGGCTCAGAGTTCAAGGTGACGGGCGAGAACGAGGAAAACGTTTCCAAGGGCGTCCGTGCCATCAACGGCCTGCTCACGCTGGTGAACAAGGGCGAAGCGCTAAGTGAGCAAAATGTGCGCTACGTGATCTCGCTTGTGAATGAGGGCGGCGAGGACAAGCTGGAGTCCATGGCGTCTGACTGCGTGTGCGTGACCGTGCGCGGTAAGACGGTGAAGCCGAAAACCCTGGGGCAGAAAAAGTATGTCGAGGCGATACGCAGCAATACGGTCACCTTGGGCGTGGGCCCTGCGGGCACGGGTAAGACGTATCTGGCGGTGGCGCTGGCGGTGACGGCGTTTCGCTCAAAGTCGGTCAATCGGATCATCCTGACGAGGCCGGCGGTTGAGGCGGGCGAGAAGCTGGGTTTTTTGCCGGGCGACTTGCAGCAGAAGATTGATCCCTATCTCCGCCCGCTGTATGACGCGCTGTTCGATATGCTGGGCATGGAAAATTTTCAGAAGCATCAGCTCCGCGGAAGCATAGAGGTGGCGCCCCTGGCGTATATGAGAGGCCGTACGCTTGACGACAGCTTCATTATCCTGGACGAGGCGCAGAACACCACAGCCGAGCAGATGAAGATGTTTTTAACGCGCCTGGGGCTGAATTCCAAAATGGTGGTTACGGGCGATGTGACGCAGATCGACTTGCCGGAGGGAAAGCGGTCGGGGCTTTTGGACGCGATGAGGATACTGAAAAATATTGAGGGCATATCCACCGTGAGGTTTACAGAAAAGGACGTAGTCAGGCATAAGCTTGTGCAGGATATCATCAAGGCTTATGAGAGACGTGACGCGGAGGGGAAACGTAAATGACCGATAAAATCAAGGTTATTATCTCGGACGACCAAAACAGGGTCAAGGTGCCGACGGGGGTCAGGCTGCTCATTCGCCGTTGCTGCACGGCGTCGCTTGTAAACGAGAAATTCAAGGGATCGGCCGAGATCAGCGTCCGCTTTGTAGACGACGAGGAGATACGCAGCCTGAATCTGCAATACCGTCAGAGGGACAGGGAAACTGACGTTTTGTCGTTCCCGCTTGGCATCGGCGGCCTTTACGACGTCAATCAGGATACAGGCGCACAGATGCTTGGTGATATCGTGATCTCAATACAGCGGGCGATGGAGCAGGCGGCCCGGTACGGGCACACGCTACATAGGGAGCTTGGGTTTCTCACGGTGCACTCCATGCTGCATCTGCTGGGTTATGATCACGAAAGCGGCGGGCTGGAAAGCGTGCGTATGAGGGAAAAAGAGGAGAACATACTGGAACAGCTTGGACTCAGGCGGACTCCCAGCTATCATGGCATAACCACGTAAGCAACCACTGATGAACATAAGGAAAACGAAAATGAGAGGTTTTTTGAGAGGTTTTATCTATGCGTGGCGCGGCCTTATTTATTGCCTGAGCCGCGAAAGGAACATGCGCGTGCATATGACTTGCGCGGTCTACATGTACACGTATCTGCTTGTGTACGACTTTTTCGAGGTGAGCCGGACGCAGTTCGCGGTGTTGTTTTTAGCCAACGCCATGGTGTTCATGGGCGAACTGTTCAACACGGCGGTGGAGGCGCTGGCGGATCTGATGGAGGACAAGTACAGCCGCTATTGCGCCGTGGCCAAGGACGTCGGAGCCGGGGCGGTGCTTACGGCGGCGGCTTTCGCCGTGGCCGTCGGTATCGCGATACTGGGGCAGGGCGAGGCGTTTCGGCAGCTTTTTCTGTATTACCGTGAGAATCCCGCGATGATCGCCGTGCTGGCGGTCAGCTTTGTGTTGAGCGGCGTGTTTATGTTCTGGCCGTCGAAGAACAAGAAGAATAAGAAGGATGGATCATAATTCATGACAACAAAAACCGCTTTCGTCGCGATCGTCGGCTGCCCGAACGTGGGTAAGTCGTCGATCCTCAACCGCCTGATCGGCCAAAAGGTCGCCATCGTTTCGGAAAAGCCGCAGACGACGCGCACGAAAATCACCGGCATCGTGACGAAAGGCGATTTGCAGATGGTTTTCACGGATACGCCGGGCTTTCACCGTCCGCGCAACAAGCTGGGCGAGCGCATGGCGAAAGCGGTGAGCGAGAGCGTTGCCGGAGTTGACGCGTGTCTTTTAGTTGTCGAGCCGGAGGGCGAGCTGCGTGACAAGGAGCGGGAGCTGCTGGACATGTTCCGGCGGCGGGAAATGCCCGTGGTGCTGGCGATCAACAAGATCGACAAGATAAAGAACAGGGAAGCGCTGATGAGCCGCATCGCGTTTTTGTCGGGGCTGTACGATTTCGAGGCGGTGGCGCCGGTTTCGGCGGCTGACGGCAGCAACCTTGACGCGCTGTGGGATGAGCTTGCCAAACTCGCGCAGCCGTCGGTCCACTTCTTCCCGGACGACGCGCTGACAGACCAGCCCGAGCGCGTCATCGCGGCGGAGATCATCAGGGAAAAGCTGCTGCGTTTTTTGGATCAGGAGATACCGCACGGCATTGCGGTTTCCGTCGAGAAAATGCGCGAGCGGGACGACGGCAGCGGGCTTATGGACATTGAGGCGACGGTTTACTGCGAGCGCGAGAGCCACAAGGGCATCATCATCGGCAAGGGCGGCGGGACGCTGAAAAGGATATCCACGCGGGCGCGGGAGGACATGGAGAAGTTTTTTTGCTGCAAGATCAACCTGCGGTGCTTTGTAAAGGTCAAAGAGGACTGGCGGAACCGTGAGGGTTTGATAGGGCAGTTTATAATGGAGAATTGAGATAACTAATGGAAATATTATACCAAATAAATTCATTGAACGAATTAAATAAAATCGCGGGAAGCGAAGATGTAATGATCCGATGGTTAAAAATGCCTGATGATTATGATTTGTTTTGCGGGCATTTGCGGGAACGAAACCCGGACGGAGAATTTCAGCTTGATGATTGGATGAAATGTCAAGAAAAGGGAACGCCCTATTGCGGCCTGATCAAAAACGGAAAAATGATAGCGCGCGCGGCGGCGGAGAAATATCTTGAAGATAAATGGGAAACCGCGGGTGTAAGGGTATGGGCTTCCGAACGCGGAAACGGATACGCAAAGCAAATCTGCTGGTTTGTTACAAAGTTCATATTAGAAAACAACAAAATTGCCACATGCCGGACAGAAGAACATAACATAGCGATGCAGCGCGTGATAAGCTCTCTTGGATTCCAAAAGATAGGATTTGTTTCAACATAAACTTAAAAAATTCCCTGCAATAAACCAAGAGTCTCCGGGACATGTTAACAATGAACTCTTGCCAAGAGTTCATTTACACAAACATGAATCGGAGGTCGTGGATGGATGGACAATCACAGCGGCGCGGCATGGAAAAAATTCACACGCAGCGGCAGGGTAGCCGACTATATCATATACAGAAACAGCCTGCTGGCCGAAACGGCGGAGGATATCGAGCCGGAGCATGAATTTCCGAAAGGGAATGGTCATAACAATGATTCTGGACACCGACGGACTGGTGATCAAGGTGAGCGGGACGGGTGAAAGCGACCGCATAGTGACGCTCCTGACAAAAGAGTACGGCGTTTTGCGTGCCTTTGTCAGGGGCGCTAAAAAAGTGAAGAGCCGTTCCCTCAGCGCGACGCAGCTGTTTAGCTACTCCTCATTTTCCATTTACCGGGGGCGCGACGCGTACATAGTTGACGACGCGCGGCCGATCGAGGTTTTTTTCAGCCTGCGCGACGATATCGAGCGGCTGGCGCTGGCGCAGTATTTCTGCGAGCTGGCCGCCGAGCTTGCGCCGCAGGAGAGCGAGGCGGACGCCTACCTGCGCGTGATGCTGAACTCCCTGCATTTTCTCGCGGGCGGGAAGCGGCCGCAGACGTTTTTGAAGGCCGTAACGGAGCTGAGGATGCTCTGCTTCGCGGGATATATGCCTGATCTTGTGGCGTGC
This sequence comes from Oscillospiraceae bacterium, assembly GCA_009779495.1. GTDB lineage: Bacteria > Bacillota > Clostridia > Oscillospirales > Acutalibacteraceae > UBA1425. The sequence continues at coordinate 37,074 of WRED01000002.1, forward strand.
GCGGGCTGCGCGGTGTATGCGGACGACGGTATGCGCTTCGACATAGAGGGCGGGCGGCTGTTCTGCCCGCGGTGCCGCGGGGCCGGGGAGCGGGTCACGCCGGGGGTGCTGACGGCCATGCGGCATATTTGCTACTCGGAGGACGGACGGGTGTACAGCTTTACGCTGCCCGACGAGGGGCTTCATGCGCTGGCGGGCGTTGTTGAGCGGTATTTGACGGCGCACATACAGAAGCGGTTCAGGACGTTAGATTTTTACAAGGCATTATGATCGGGTATTAATACTGTTTTTCGTTAGAAATGTATACAAAAAATCTTCGCAAAGCCCATATACGCAAGCCTTTGCTTGATTTTTTGTACATTTCTTAGACGAAAAATAGTATAAGGAGTTGAATGAGTTGTGTAAAAATGTAGGGAACGCCTATGAAAAAGATCGCACAATACACATGAATAGCAAATCACACGACAAAGAAACTGATAAAGAACGACAAGCCAGAATATACCCTATTATTTTAAGCGAATACAATCCCGCGTGGCCGGAATGGTTTGCGGAGGAAAAAACAAACCTTGAGCGATTACTCGGCAAGGATAACATCGTCCGGCTCGTTCATATCGGCAGTACCGCCGTTCCGGGATTGATGGCAAAGCCTACGGTGGATATTCAGCTTGACATCAAAGAAGAAGCCGATGCAGAAAAGATTGTGGCGTTATTCTCTTATCCGGAATCTGAATATATATGCCTGTATCCACCCGATATGATAACCCCGCCGCCGCATTTGACCGTTCTGAAGGGTTATACCGCTGCCGGATTCGCGGATAAAGTTTTTCATATTCATTTCAGATATCCGGGCGACAATGACAGGTTGTATTTCCGGGATTATTTAATTGCCCACCCCGAAACTGCCGCTGAGTATGCCGTGTTGAAGCGCAAGCTGTTCAAAGATTATGAGAATAACCGGGATGGATATACTGAAGCAAAAGGCTCGTTCATAAAAGAGATTACGGAAAAAGCAAGAGAGGAAATGCCGTTATGAAAAAACTATTAAAAGAAACATTTTATCAAATCCGGCAATGTGAAATGTATGCCACAAGGAGGGGGAACCATGCAAAACCGTCATCATCTTGCTTTAGAACTCGACAAAGTCCTTGAGCGTCTCTGCGATTACGCCTCCTGCGACGATGCGCGGGCCATGATCCGCGAACTTCGCCCCGAGACGAGCCTGGAGCTTGCCCGTTCGCTGATGAACCAGACGCGGGACGCGCATATGCTGCTGGCGCGGTTCGGCGGGCCGTCGTTCGGGGGCTTAAAAAATGTCTCCAACGCGCTGCACCGTGCCGACGCAGGCAGCGTACTCACTATGAAAGAGCTGCTGGATATCGCCGCTGTTTTGCGGATCATCCGGGCACTTTCGCAGTGGCGCGAGTCAAATTCCGGGGTAGAAAGCGTACTCGACGCGTTTTTCGGCGCGCTTTCACCGAATAAATTTCTGGAGGACGCGATCGGGAGCGCGATCATTTCCGAGGAAGAGATGGCCGACAACGCATCGCCGGAGCTGTACGCGCTGCGCCGCAAGATACGCGTGCAGGAGTCGAAAATTAGGGAGCAGCTCGAAAAAATGACGCGCTCGCAGGCGTACTCGAAATATTTACAGGACAACATCATCACTATACGCAACGGCCGTTACGTCGTGCCTGTGAAAAGCGAGTACCGGGGCGAGATTCCGGGGCTGATCCATGACGCGTCGTCCAGCGGCGCGACCGTGTTTATCGAGCCGATGGCCGTCGTTTCCGCGAACAACGAGATAAAAGTCCTGGAGAGCGCGGAGCGTGACGAAATAGAACGTATTTTGGCGGAGCTTTCGGCGACGGCGGGCAACTTCTGCGAGTCCATCAAGACGAGCTATGAGTGCGCCGTGGAGCTTAACATAATCTTCGCGAAGGCGCATTTGGCCTACTCCATGAAAGCCTCCGTACCTGAAATGAACGACGAGGGCGTGATCGAGTTCCGCCAGGCGCGGCATCCTCTGATCGACGGGAAAAAAGTTGTCGCGGTGGACATACGCCTGGGCGGCGAGTTCAGCACGCTGGTCATTACCGGGCCGAATACGGGCGGCAAAACGGTGTCGATCAAGACGCTGGGCCTGCTGACGCTGATGGCCATGTGCGGACTCATGCTCCCGGTGAACGATCAGAGCCGTGTATCGGTATTCGGCGAGGTGCTGGCGGATATTGGCGACGAGCAGTCGATTGAGCAGTCGCTATCCACATTTTCGTCCCATATGACGAACATTATAGACATTATTTCCCGGGCAAACGAAAAAAGCCTTGTACTCATAGACGAGCTTGGCGCGGGGACCGATCCCGTCGAGGGCGCGGCGTTGGCTATGGCGGTGCTGGAGGAACTTATGCGGCACGGCGCGAAAGTCGCCGCGACGACGCATTACGCGGAGCTGAAGGCATATGCTTTGCAGACGCGCGGGGTGGAAAACGGCAGCTGCGAGTTCGACGTCAAGACGCTCAGGCCGACATATCGGCTGCTCATCGGTGTGCCGGGGCGTTCAAACGCTTTCGCGATATCGGAAAGGCTGGGCATGAGCGCGGACATTGTGAACCGCGCGCGGGAGCTGGTCGCCGACACGAACATACGCTTTGAGGACGTGGTTGACAGGCTGGAGATGAGCCGCCTGAATATGGAAAAGGAGCGCGAAAACGCGGAGGAGCTGTCCCGCCGGGCAGACGAGGCCGTCGAGGAGGCGCGGCGCGTCAGGCAGGAAGCGATGGCGGCGCGTGACGCGGAAATCGAGAAAGCAAAAGTTCAGGCCGTTAAAATCACGGAGCAGGCGAAGCGCGAGGCTCACGCGCTGATCATGGAGCTTGACAGGATCAAAAAAGACAGGGATAAAATGAAGGATTCGGCGGAGCTTGCGCGGCGGGCTAAAGCGACGATCAAGGGCGGGATTGAGTCCATCGAGTCGGCGTCCGATCCCATTGTCAGCACTTACGGCGAGGACGAGGAGTACACCTTGCCAAGGCCGCTGGAGGTTGGCGACAGTGTGCTGATCGCGCAGATCGGTAAGGAGGCGAAGGTGCTGTCGCTTCCTGACAAAAACAGGAATGTCGAGGTCATGGCGGGCAGCGCGAAGATGCGCGTCAAGGAGGAACAGCTCCGTCTGCTGGACAAAAAGCAAAAAAATTCCGAAACAGGCAAAAAACGTACGGTTTCCGGTGTGGAAAGCCGGCTGAACCTCGCGGCGCAAACGCGGCTCGACCTGCGCGGCATGACGGTGGACGACTGCCTGATAGAGCTTGACAGGTTTATCGACCAGTCGCTGCGGACAGGACTCAGCGAGTTCACGATCGTGCACGGCAAGGGGACGGGCGCGCTCAAAAACGCCGTGACGCAATATATGCGCAAGTCGCCGTATGTCAAGACGCATCGGCTGGGGGTGTTTGGCGAGGGCGAGGATGGGGTGACTATTGTCGAGCTGAAGTAGAGATGAGACTGTAGGGTGAGACGCCCTCGGCGCGCCGAAAAAAACGTTGATTAATGGTGTGCCGAGGGCGTCGCGCCCTACCATCCGTACTAAACGTGTTATAAAATTATTTTTATGCCTTTACCGTGGTTCATCCCTACATTTTTGTTGACTATTGGATAAAATTGCTGTATAATCAGTTTTATATATAACATGGGATTGTATGATCCAAATGGACAGAGGGGACAAACCACATGCTCGGCAAATATGTAAGAATCAGGGTGACAAGGCCGATAAACTCCAAAAGCGACAGACTGGGGTATAGATATTTACTCAACTTCGGTGTGGTGGAGGGCGGCAGGCAGTTCGACCAAAGCGTTTTGGGCGCGTATATCATGGGGATCGACCGGCCGGTACGGAGTTTTGACGGCAGGGTCATCGCGGTGGTAAAAAGCGGCGATGAAAAAAACGTCTATCTTGTCGTCGCGCCGAAAAGCACAAGGTTTATTGAGGCGCAGGTGCGCGAGGCCATCGCTTTCGCCCACGGCGACGATGCCTATATCGACTGCCTGTACGAGCGTTCGTGCGGCGCGGTGGTTTACAGGATCATCAACGGGCAGGTGCGCTATCTGCTGATCAAGAATAAACGCAGCGCACATTGGGGCTTCCCGAAAGGGCACATGGAGCGTGACGAAACGCCCGAGCAAACGGCTGCCCGCGAGGTGTTCGAGGAGACGGGCATCCGCATCGAGATCATCCCGGAGTTTTCGCTGAAATCGGAGTACACGATCCAGGGTAAGGTCGAGAAAAGTGTCATCATTTTTATGGCCCGCACCGACGATGTGCAGACGGTCATACAGCGTGAGGAGATTGACGATTACGTCTGGCTGAACTACGACCGCGCGATAGATACGCTGAAATTTGAGAATGACAGGATGATTTTGCGCAAGGGGAATCAGTTTCTCGAAAAGAACAATATCATATAGTGAAACGACTAAGGGGGCGGATGTTCAATCCGCCCCCTGCATTTTTATGTTGTGTCTAACCTCTTACCCCGGATCGCCGGGCTGCGTGACTTTTGCCGTCTTTAGCCCGCTCTTTTCAAGCAGATCATAGTCACCCCAGTTGATCGTTCCGTCATTATTCGCGTCCGCCGCTCTCCACGCCGCCGCTCCGATTTGGGATTTGTTCAGCCCCAGATCAATGATGTACGTGACCAGCACGGCGTCCTGCCCGTCGATTTTGCCGTCGCAGTTGACGTCGCCGATGAGCGAATACGTGACCTCGTCCAGAATAGTGACTCCTCCGTCCTGTGAAAGCGCGATCCTGCAACCGGTGCCGAAGCGTTTGATTTCACTCAGCACAGCGCCTTCGCTGCTTGGTTCTCCGAACAGCAGGAGGGAGGAAGGATCGGCTATGATCGCGCCGTCCTTGTCCAGGACATACAGATAATCCGTGAAGTTGGCGAACTCATCCAAAATCAAGCCTGAGAAATAGCCGAACAGGATGTTGTCCGTGGAATCCATGGTCATTACGGAACCTTCCTTGAGGACAAGTCCATTGGTGTCAAGAAGTCCCGCGTCCGTTACGAAGAACCGCGCTGAAGAAACCAGTATACGCTCGTTCATGTCCGCGACGCCGACGCCGGTCAGTACAAGCCTGCCGACCGTATATTGATCGGGCGTGAGCAGGAGGATGGGGGAGGTTCCCGGCGTGAATGCCGCGGTCAGTTCGATTGTGCTGCTGCCGACCAGATAGACGTCATTGTCCGTGTTTATCAAGGAGTCGGCGTCCATGACCAGCGCGCCCGCCATGTAGACGCCCTTACCGTTTTTGGCGGTGTTGCCTGAAATATCTCCGCCGCCGATTTGCAACGCCCCGCCGGGCTGGACGTATACGCCGCCGCCGTTTTGCGTCGCGGTGTTGCCTGATATCTCGCCGCCCGACATGAGGAAGCCTGCGACCTCGACGCTCGTCTCGGGATCGGTCTCCGTTTCGGGAATAACCAGCATGAAGCTTGTGGGGACGGTATACACGGCGCCGCCTGATACGGCCTCGTTGCCCGTCAGCAGTCCGCCCTCAATATAAAGCCGGCCGTCAGCGATGTACAGCGCGCCGCCCTTGTTTGCCACATTGTTCTTGATAAGACCGCCCGTCACAACAACCTCGCCCGTGCTCGCGGCAAATCCGCCGTTTCCTTTTGTATAGTTGTTCCCCAGCGTCATGCCGTCATTGACGATAAGCATGCCGCCGTTCGTGTTGTTTACGATCGAGCCGCCGTCCATGCCGTTGAGCGTGTAGCTGCCGTCGACGATGAGCGTTTCGTTATCCTCTGTGCCCGAGAAGCCGAACTCAAGAGCCGCGCCCTCTAAAATCTCGAACATGTCGCCCTCGAAAGTGAGGTAGCGCAGAAGCGTTCTGGGTTCCTCGCCGTCGCCGACGATCACGACTTCGCCCGCGACCGTTATCTTTTCGCGGATCAGGTCGTCGCCGATGACGGTTACAAGTCCGACCTGACCGGCGCCGACGGCCTCCACAGCCTCCTTGACCGAGGTGTAGTTGACGTCGTATAAGCCGTGCATACTGAGAATCGCCACGTTTTTAACCTCAAAGGCCACGAGGTAGCCGGAGGAGTTGATGTTCAGCTCAACGCCGCCGCGCGGGTCGGCGATGAATTTGGCGTAGTTGGCCGCCGCGAAATCGCCGCTGAGTACGCGGACCCCGGCCACGTAATTTTCAGCGTAGATGTGCGCGACGATACCGCCCTTTGTCAGCGCGCCCGTGTTGACGATCGTTTTGCCGTTCTTTAAGAAGATGACATTGTTACCCGCGATATACGCGCCGCCGGACATGCGGAAAGTTCCGTTTTCATAGACGGCGGAGCCTGAGGGAGCGGTGTTGCCGCTTATTGTGCCGCCAGACATATCGAAAGTTCCCGTATTGTACACGCCGCCGCCGCTGTAGTAGGCGCTGTTGTTTTCGACCGTGCCGCCGGACAGGTTGACGACGCTGTTTTGATTATAAATGCCGCCGCCGTAGCCCACGTCCGCGCTGTTGCCGCTTATGGTGAGGTCATGTATGCTTACATCGGCAAAGGCGCCCTCGAAATAGATGCCGCCGCCATTCAGCGCCGCGCTGTTTCCAATGATGGAGCCGCCCTCGGCGTATAGCTTGCCGATGCCGTAGTTGTAGACGCCGCCGCCGCTTTGCGCCGCGTTGTTGCTTAAAGACCCGCCGTAAATATTCAGTACGCCGGCGTTATTGTAGATTCCGCCGCCCTGTCCCGGTGAGTTGTTGTTTTCGATCACCGTGCCGGGATACAGGTTGACGGTTCCCGTGACGCCGATACGGATAATCGACTGCCCCGACAGGTTGTCAAGCCGCCCGCCGTCAATGCTCAGGGTGGGACTTCCGTCCGTGCCGCCGGAATCTATATTGAAGATACCGCTGACCTGGAACATCTCCGTGAGGAAAGATATACCCGAACGCTTGAGGGTGAGTTTATTCGTGCCGCTGGTTTTCAGCGTGACTACGCCCGCGATATTAACGGGACTTGGAACCGCGCAGTTGCCTAAAAGCACGATGCTTCCTATTCCCGTGCCGATATGGTTAGACGCGTCGGCGACATTTGTGTAGTAAGTGTTCATTTCGCCGTCTATCTCGTCTATCACGACATATTCGGGCTTAAGCACCGTGACGCTCTTTTTGGAAAGCTGCTGCACATTCGAATCAGTGGAATAGTAAAACTCGTTAAGCTCGGGATAATATTTGAAGTACGCGTCCGCCGGACGGATGATCCAGTATGTACTGGAAAAGCCGGAGAACTCAAGGAGCGAGCCCATTGTCATCAGATCCGTGTTTTTCGCGCTGGCGGCCGAATCCCCCACGTTGGAGGTCTGGGAATTATAGTAACAGTAGGTCAGCGTGCTGTTGACCGAGCCGACTTGACCGATGACCGCGTTGATTAAAGTTCCCGTGCCGCTGACATGTCCCGCGTTATACACGCAGAGCAGGGAGCCGCCCGCGGGCTGTGAGCCGATGACGCCGCCGATATAGCGCCACCCGGCTACCTTGCCCATGTTGTAGCACTGGGCGACGCTTGACAGGTTGGAGCCGGTGATGCCGCCGAGATATTGGCCGTTTGAGAAGCCTATGTGGTTAATCTCGCCTGTATTGAAGCAGCTTTCTATCGGACCGCGGTTCTGGCCGACAATGCCGCCGCCGTAGTTGGCGCAGGAGACCATACCGGCATTCGCGCAGCCCTTGACCGTTCCGTAGTTTGAGCCGACGATGCCGCCGGCGTAATAGGTGCTTGTGACGCTTCCTGTATTGTGGCAGCTCGTGACGGTTCCCTCGTTGTAGCCCACGATAACGCCTACATGCTGATAGGCAACGATCTTGGACGCCGCGACGTACAGGTTGGACACCGAGCCCGCGGCGCCGAGATAGCCGAACAGACCGACATAATTTACCAAAGCGGTGCCGTGGTTTATGTAGACGCCGCTGATACGCAGCGACGAGCCGTTAAATTTGCCGGTGTACGGATACGTCTGGCTGCCGATGGGCGTCCAGGTATTTGAGCTGTCGTCGAACACGTCAAGGTTCAAAAGGATATCCCTTGTCAGCTGCGCGTTGGCGGCCGAGTTGCGCGGAACGCCGGGAAGAGTCCCGTTCACAAGTCCCGCGAACCAGGCAAGCTCGCTGCCGTTGCTGATGAGATAGGTGCCCTGTCCGTTGACCTCAGGCTGGGCGATAGAGCCGTCCCACGCGGTGAGCTGCCATCTGAGGATGGGATAGCCGCCGTTTATGAGGAAGTAGTCGGTCACGAAAATCGAGAAGCCGACGTTCAGCGTTTCGATAAACAGCGGATCAAGCATGAGCGCGCTTTCGGCGGGCGTTGCGAACTGGTCGCCGAAAGACTGGGCCGTATCGCGGTTATAGTAGCAGCGCGATATGTTGGTGCCGTAAAAGACGTTGCCGAAAGCGACGCCTTTCAAAAGTCCGGGGCAGTTGACCGTTCCCAGGGTGTAGTTGCGCGTGATATCGCCGTAGGAAGCATAGCCGACGAGACCGCCCGCCTGGTCCACCGACGCGGTTACGGTGCTTTTGTTGTAGGAGTGGCTTAAATAGCTGCCCGAGCTGAGTCCGACAAGCCCGCCGACATATGACTGGCCGTTTATGACGCCCTCCGCGCAGCAGCCCTGAACGCTGGCGTTGCTGTAGCTGTAGCCGACGATGCCGCCTACGCGTATGGTGCCGGTGACCGTTCCGAGGTTATGGCAGTTCAAAACGGACGCGCCCACGCGGTTCTGCCCGACGATGCCGCCGGTGTTGCCGCCCGTGCCCGTAACCGCGCCGCTGAAACTACACCCCGTCACGGAGCCGCCGTTCGAGTAACCGACGACACCGCCGACGTTCGCTCCGCCGGTGATGTTCGCACCCTCGATCACCACGGCGTTGATTTCGCTCGGGGCGTAGACGTTGCCCTGTTCCGTGCTGGAAACCAGGGTTGTGCCGATGTGCCCGAACAGACCCTGATAGTCGGCTGAGGTGTTGATATACAGCCCGCTCACGACGTAGCCGCCGCCGTAGAACTTGCCCAAAAACGGCGTCGCTAATGTGCCGATGGGCGTCCACTGATTCGTGGTGGAGGCGGGGGCGTTGAGCTGGATATCGGCGGTCAGGCGGCCTGTGATGTTGTTGCTGCCGCCGTTGACCTGATTCGCGAACCAGGCCAGCTTTTCGGCGGTGTCGATGACATACACGCCGTTGTCCAGGGCGGGCGGGGACATGCCGCCGTTCCATACCGCCGCGAATGCCGAAAGCGAACCTGCGCTTACGCACGCCAGGATCATCAGCAGGGATAACAGAATGGATATGAGCTTTTTGCTTTTCATTTGAAATCCACCTTTCATTCTAGATGTTAGATTGTAGACTGTAGATTTTAGATGTGGTCAGGGAGGGCTGTTCGCTATGGGTTTTGTTCGGCAAAGGGCGGTTTGATTACATCGCTTCTGGAATATGGGAGCGCAAGAACGTCCCAGTCAAATCCGATATAATTGATGTTAGCTATTATGACGTGGATGCCGTCGTCAGCAAGATAAAAGCGCGGGTCGTCATCAGCCAAATTACCGCGAAGATACTCAACAGTGCCTACGTCCTCGTAGCCTGCGTAAACTTCAGGGTCGTTCTTCGGGATTTCAGCCATCATAGCGTCCACGTAATTGCCGGAAAGGACATCCTTTATGGTCAGGCGTTTGCCTGTTTGCAAATCGAATGTATCGCTGTAAATATTACCGAAGTAACATGAGCCTGCTATAGGGTTCGTAAGATCGCAAAGGAAAGATACGAAGCCATTTTTGTTGTACTTTTCCTCGTACTTTACGAAGCTCTCAAAAGGATAATTGTTCACAAAATCCATGCCAAAATCCGAGTTGCGGTCGGCATCGTATACCTCGCGGCGGAACTCGGCTTCCTTCGCGTCATAGTAGGCATTGATGGCCTTGGCCGCGTTACCGCCGCCGGTAAAATAAGGGCGGTCATAGGTGATTGTCCGCATGAGCGTGCCGTCGGTCGCCTTGATTTCCCGTTGCATTGTCTGCCGTATCTCGTATGTATCTGTTTTGAGGATGATTTTCGCGGGGCCTGAATAATCTTCCGTTGCATATTGCCGCGAATCGGTCGTGCTTTCAGCTTCAGCTGACTCCGGCGTAAAATCAGCTGACGTTTCAGACAAAGAGCCTGAACTTTCGCCAGACGGGGTTTCAATGGGGGACCGGCACGCCGACAAAAATAAGAGCAACGCTAAAAGTAATATCGGCAATACTTTTTTTGTCATATAACATTCCTTTCAGAAGTCTATTTGCCAAGGACACTTTCACTCACTATCATTGTACTGTATTACGGCGCAAATTTCAAGGGATTTCGCCAAAAACATCTTGATTTTTTCCTTAAACAGTTCACGTACAGCCGAACCACTTGAAAAGCGGTGCAGGAAAATTTAATCGTTTCTTAAGAGAAAAGCGCTTGACCAAGCATGGGGGGGGTGTATAATTATGGTAATACAAAAAGGAGGTCATCACATGAAAGCTTTACAAAAGCTCTTGTACGTTGGTTTGTGCGCCCTGCTGCTGACAGGAGTTTGCGCCGTGGGCGCGGCGGCGTATAACGGAATTATTCCGGCGCACACAAAGTCCTACACCGCGAAGTACGAGATCACCGTGGACTCTTGGGATTACTCTTTTTCCTCGGGGGAAAGCGGAACGGTTGAGTCGGACGCCGCTTACAAGGTCGGCCCGCTGGATACCACCATTTACCTGCTGGGAAACGGCAAGTACTGGCTCGATCAGCTGTATTCGCATGAGGTGCAGTGGGTAGGCGAGGTCATTGTGAATCCCGTAATTATCGGATACAGCACGGGAAATATGCTCGGGGTTCTTGGCGAAGCTAACGGATGGGATTACCTGGACAGCAACGCTTCCGATCATACGAAATTTTACATTTGGGACGGCGAGGACGAAGTTTTTGTGCCGACATACCTCACTGACAGAACCGGCGTTGACGCGGGCGTTTACGCTGACCCGTTCGAGGTGAGCGAGCTGCCCGGCACGGTGCGTTTTAAGGTGTTTGTTCCGAAAGGCGTGTCGTATAATCCTGACTGCACGTTTTACGGCACCATCAAGTTTACAGGCGTTAAGGAAGTTGTGCCGCCCAGCCCGCCTACCATTTGGGACCGGATTATATCATTCTTCACGGGAATATGGAATTGGATCGTGAATCTTTTCAACTTCTTTTAAGCGGCAAAAATTTTTTTACGAACAGGCTCTAGCCGAAAGGAGTTATATTTATGCTTGCTAAATTTTTGGCCATTTTGATGGCAATTTACTACTTCTTCATGCCGGGGGCAAAGCCTGTCCCGGAACGGGTGGACATCGCGGGCGTAACGTATCGCAATGGGTTTCTCGCGGAGGGCCTGCGGTATCTCAACGAAGAGAATTTTTACACGAAAAACATTGTGTTTGAAGAACGCCGCGGCACCCAGAAAATTCCGTATTACCGCATGGAGTGCAGCACGCGTGATCTGGTAATAAGAAACTCGGGCAAAATGTGGAGTATGCCGAACATCATGAGTGAACGTATTTACTGCCGCGAAAGCCAGTGGGAGGAAGTGCGTACATATTACTCCAACCCGGATAGCTTTTTCTACTATTACAAGCCCAATGGCCATTTTGATGAAAACACAATTGTGTTGCCCTCAGTAGATTTTGCGAAATTTGAGGCCTTGCGGCAATTCTCGGATGATAACGCATACGGCACCGGCCGCAATATCGGGCAAACGCGCCGCATACCCTTGGCTGCTTGGCTGGCCGCTTCGCAGGAACCTGATTTTGCTTCTTTTGTTTTCTATAAAGAAAGCAACGACGGGATTTTCGGTGCGCATACAATGGAGTTCCATCTCTGGGAGGGCGAACTTGTGTTTCATCGCTATGTGAATCTCAGTGCCAACGGTTTTGCTGAGTTTTCTATTTTACCGGCTGACCTTGAGCAGTATTTCAGGGAACTGATAAGTTAAAAAACAGCCAAAAAATTTTTCAAAGCGGCAAAAAAAATTTTTTATAAAATCGCTTGACATTTCAAAAAAGATGTGCTATAGTGCAATAAACCGATGAGGAAGAGTAAGTAGGCGTTGTCTATTTTCGTCAAAGAGAGCCGTGGGCGGTGGGATCGCGGTATGAAAAGCAGGGCTGAATGGGCTTCCGAGGGCAAGCGGAAAACCATTTAAGTAATCGTTGATTACCTTGTGGGGAGTATGTGAGCCGGAGAGAGACGCTCCGTTAACAAAGGTCAGCATATGTTTTGTATGCGCAGAGTGGACGCACAGCGTCAAGCAGGGTGGCACCGCAGGAGTATATCGCTCTTGTCCCGGCAAAAATATTTTGCGGGACGAGGGCGTTTTTTGTTTTTTAGAAATTGCTTTCCTCCCGACAGCCGAAAGGGGAAAAACAAACATGGCAAACAAGGAAATTCCGTACAAAATCTTTCTCAGTGAGAGCGAGCTTCCCAAGCAATGGTACAATCTGCGGGCGGACATGAAGAACAAGCCCGCGCCGCTTCTGAATCCCGGCACGCTGCAGCCCATGACGCTCCCGGAGATGAGCGTCGTGTTCTGCGAGGAGCTGGCGAAGCAGGAGCTGGACGACACGACGCCCTACATCGACATTCCCGAGGAAATACAGGCGTTCCAGAAAATGTACCGTCCGTCTCCGCTGATACGCGCGTACTGCCTGGAGGAAAAGCTGGGCACTCCGGCAAAGATTTACTACAAGTTTGAGGGTAACAACACGTCGGGGAGCCACAAGCTGAACTCCGCGAGCGCACAGGCCTATTACGCGAAAAAGCAGGGGCTCAAGGGCGTGACGACGGAGACGGGCGCCGGCCAGTGGGGAACGGCGCTGTCCATGGCGTGCGCGTACTTCGGGCTGGACTGCATCGTCTACATGGTCAAGGTTTCGTATGAGCAGAAGCCCTACCGCCGGGAGGTCATGCGGACCTACGGCGCGTCGATCACGCCGTCGCCGTCAGACACGACGCAGATCGGTAAGAAGATGCTGGCGGAGCATCCTGACACGACGGGTACGTTAGGCTGCGCGATTTCCGAGGCGATTGAGGTCGCGGTGGGCAAGGAAGGCTACCGCTATGTCTTGGGCAGCGTACTTTCGCAGGTGCTGCTGCATCAGTCGGTCATTGGACTTGAGACAAAGACCGCGCTGGACAAATACGGCATAAAGGCCGATATCGTCATCGGCTGCGCGGGCGGCGGCTCGAACCTGGGCGGGCTTATCGCGCCGTTCATGGGCGAGAAGCTGCGCGGCGAAAGGGACTACCGCATTATCGCGGTCGAGCCGGCGTCATGCCCGAGCCTCAGCCGCGGCAAATACGCCTACGATTTCTGCGATACGGGACGCGTCACGCCGCTGGCGAAGATGTACACCCTTGGCTGTGACTTCATTCCCGCGCCGAACCACGCCGGCGGGCTTCGCTACCACGGCATGAGCAGCGTGCTTTCCCAGCTTTACGACGACGGTCTGATGGAAGCCGCTTCCTATACGCAGACCGAGGTCTTTGAGGCGGCGGTGATGTTTGCCAAGGCGGAGGGCATTCTGCCCGCGCCGGAGAGCAGCCATGCCATCAAGGGAGCGATCGACGAGGCGCTCAAGTGCAAGGAGACGGGCGAGGAAAAGACTATCGTGTTCGGGCTTTCCGGCACGGGCTACTTTGATATGATGTCTTATCAGAAGTATAACGACGGCGAGATGAGCGATTATGTTCCTACGGACGCGGATCTGCAAAAGGGGTTTGACACGTTGCCGAAAGTTTAGATTCTAGACAGTAGATGTTAGACGCGGTCAGGTAACGCGGTACGCTATCCTTGTACATGTCAGGCAAGATTTATGATCCGCAAACTCTTTTGTTTCGCATAGCATACAGTAGACCTCCTCGGAAACTACTCACGGCGGCGTAAACGGTCTTTTTTCCATCCTGCCGCGCAAAAAATGCTCACAATAAACAAATTATTCCTGCGCTTTTTTACTTGCGGGACGAAAAAAATCCTCGTTTATCCGCTCACGGCTAGTTTCCGAGGAGGTCTAGTATAAGCGGTTCCGCCTTTCGTACTTGCGGGGCAGCAGACGTAAGTCCCGCTGTTGCCGGCCAGACGGCGATTGCGATATTTAACAATGTGCAGCCGAAAAAACAAAAAGCCGGTCTCTTTTATCGAGGCCGGCTTCTCTTTTTTGTATACCCTCATTTACCCTTTTAGGGGTATCGCCAAAGATATTGTTACTTTCGCAGAGCGTCCAGTTTTGCCGCGCGTTCAAAGGCCTCACGCAAAAATTCTTCAGTCGTCAATTCCGGATAAGCGCCGCCGAGCTCAAGCGTCGTCGGCCCTTTGTAGCCGAGCTCTTCAATTTGGCGCATGAGCGACGGCCAATCCACGCTGCCGTCAAAGGGGAGGCGGTGCTGGTCTCTCGAACCGTCATTGTCATGCAAATGCAGCGCCATCAGCCTGTGTCCAAAACGCCTTAGCATTTCCTTGCCGTAGCCGAGGGAATTATCAGTGTTGCCGTGGCCGCTGTCGTAGCACATGCCAAGCCGAGGCGAGTCAAACCTTTCAAGTATTTCCATAGCGCGCAATATTTTCTCGGGATCGCATTGGTTTTCAACCGCTATGTTGACGCCGAGCCGCTCCGCCTTATCTATCATCCGCTCCAAACGGGTGATGCTTACATCACTCACAGGCGGCAGATACCCGGCCCCGCAGCCTGTGTGTATAATCATGGCGGGAATATCAAACTCCGCGCATTCGCCGATTAAATCAAGATAATATTCAAACATTTCCGCGCCGGCCGGGGTATCTTCCCAAAAATCACCCGAACCGCCTGTTTCAGCATGAATATTTTCAAGGTACAACCCTGTTCCCCGGACAATCGCGGGCTGGGCGCGGTAGTCGTCCATACCCTCCTCGTTCCACCAAGCATACACGCCGTCAAAGCCCGCCTGCTTAATCAGACGGTAACGCTCCTCAAACGGAACCTTTTCACAGCCGAACCAATCACCTGAATAACAAATCATAACCGAACATCCTCCACTTCAATTGTTGTTTGCGATGTAATTGTAACACATCCGGCGCAAAAAAGCCAGAAAATTGTCTGCGAATTTGGAAATACTAATTTTGAAAGAGTGTGAATCTATGGCCATAGCCCACAAATCTGTGATTTCATTCGGCTTAGGGCTTGTTTGAAAAATCCCACGCGCGCGTCTTTTTGGCGCTTTTTCCGTCGCACTGCGTCAAAATTTCTTGAAATACGGGCGTATCAATCCTTGCGAAGGGGAACCTTCACAATTTTAACTTGTGCGGCGAAAAAATCACTCAAAAATCCGCACACGGGTATTTTTCAAACAAGCCCTAGTGGCGATTCCGATTGCCATTCACGCGGCAGTCAGCGAAAACGATATCAGCTTCAACCAGCTGTCCCTTTTCTCGAAAAACGAAAGAAAGGGGCACAGAATAAATTTAAACCGAGCGTTTCCCATTGACATTACAGGCAAGATACAGTATAGTGAATAAGATAAGTGTTTACTATCAGGAGGGGATTCAGATGAAACGTACATATGAAAAATTGCTGGCTGCAATGCTGGCGGCGGTAATGCTGTTCACAGCAGTTCTGGGCGGGGGAACCCCCGCGATGGCCGAAGGTGACGGGAACGGAGCCGGGCCGGAGGAGGCGATTACGGCCGCCAGCTCCGAAGCGCTCACGGGTCCCGACAGAACCGGCATTGCGGACCGGGTCATCATCTCGGTTTTCTTCCCGCCCCTTCAGCCGCCCCACGGCCCCGGTATCAACGATTACCATTACAGGATGATGGCTGAATGCGGAATCAACTTTATTGAGAACGTCGCCTCCGCCGGTATGCAGTCCAGAGAGGAAAACCTGCGGATAGCCGAGTTGTGCGACAAGTACGGCATGTGGCTGTTCGTCAGCGAGATGAACGAATGGTGGCCTGCTATAAAAGATACCCGGCAGCCGTGGAACTATCAGTTGGACCTTACCCAAACGCAATTGGAGGACTACGTAAATTACTGGAAGGATATCCCCGGCGTGGGCGGCTTCTTCCTGTACGACGAAGCGGACACGAGCGGAGCCTACAGTATAGCGAACTACGGCGCGTTGATCGGGAAAATCAAAAAGCTCGCCCCGGATCTTATCTTGCATACCAGCGACGCGCCCAACCGGTCCACAGCCGAATTTACCCGCCTTATTACAAGCGCGCTGGACGCCAGCGATAATTTGTATACACCCGATCACATGGGGGACTGCGAGTACCCTTTCCAATCCGGCGTGAACGGGGACATCAAATACACCTGGTACAAGTATTTGGATAACTACAGGAAAATAGGCTTGGAATACGGCGTCAAGACCTCCCGGTATCTCCAATTGGCCGCGGGCTGGGACGGTCCCGTGTCGAACAGCAGATATAAAGTGATGGAGAAGAACCAAATTCGTTACGAGCTGTACTCCGGGCTGGCATACGGCGTTAAGAAATTCTCCCTCTTTACCTGGAACAGGCCCCAGGGCGGCGACTGGGCGGGCTGCGTGATTGACAGGGACGGGAATTTCACGCCCATGTATGACCACCTCAAGGATCTTTTCGGGCAAGTGCACGCTTTAAGCGATGTTGTGTTCCCGCTGGAGGCCCACAATGTCTACAGCACCGTCGACAAACGCGGAGGCTTCCTTAATCTGGAAAAGTATACGGCAAAACCGCCCGGCAATTTCCCCGCGCAGCCGGGCGACACACGCGATGTGCTGTATTCCGACATGGTAAACCCGAACGACGGAACAAGATACCTGATGGTCGTCAACAATCAAACGCACTCCAACCATTCCGCCATAACGCATACCGTCAACTTCAAGAATGCCGAAGGCTTGAAGATCGCGGCTCTCACCGAAGTCTCGCATGAAACCGGCGAGTATCTGGAGCCGATCGACCTGACCGGCGCCCATAGCGCTTCGATAAGCTTGCTCCCCGGCGAGGGACGCTTATTCCGCCTGGATTACGCGAGCGGCAGTGAACCCGGCGGCGACAATGGCGGCGACGCCCCTGACCTCACCTGGCTGTGGGGAATTCTCGGCGTCGGCGGCGCTTTGGCGGTTGGCGTGGGCGCCTTGACAGTTGGCTTGAGCTTTCTGGGCTTGCTCGTCGTTTTGGTTATGGCTATTGTGGGTGCGATCGTGATTCCCCTGACGATACCCGCGTCGCGCAACTGGATTTTTGAGTTGCTCGGGCTTTAATAAGGAGGTTTATCATGAAACGCTTTTTAGCGCTGGCGCTTTGCGCGCTGTTGGTATTCGGCTGTAGTATCGTCCCTGTAACCGCTGCCGCAACCCAGCTTTCGGATTTCGACCAAACCTACTTTGACGGTCTGGCCGCGAAAGAACAGGAGCTCAAGGAAAAACTGGACGCGTGCGCCCTGGCGGGCATTCCGACGGACTATGAAACGGTCAATTACACCACATTCCGAACGTACCGCGCTTCAATGTGGACATACCTGTATGACTATGCAAGGCATAACCTCCTTCAGTTCACCCTTGAAGAGGCCTTATACTACGACCGCTGCCTGCGGGATATATACGATGAGGCCGTGTCCTCGCTGGACGCCCTTTTAAGCGGCGAAAAGACCGGCGAGTGGGTCCCGCGCTACGTCACCGGTCCCACCAGGATCGACGGGCAGAGCGTGCGCGGAACCGCCCGGGCCGGCGATATCACGGAGGAGGACCGGCCCATTTTCTTCATAGGCTTCGGCGGCTGGAGCGAAGGCTATGAAAGCAGCAGGCAAATCCACGGGCTGAACGCGTTCGGCATGGACAGCAGCATGAACTGGGGCTATATCGATCCGCCGCAGGAGGGCGACAGCGCGGACTACCGCGTCAACTATAAGACGGAAAGCGATTATTGGGCGAGTAGGGCCGAAGAGGACAATTTCTACTATGCCACCATGGTTTCGCCCCACCATATGCCGCCTTTCTTGCTGGAAAAATACCCGGAAATCGTGGTGGACAGCGGCCCCCACGCCTTTATCCCCTTCGATATCTCGCACCCCTACCCGCTGAAGGTTCTTACGGATTTCATGGAGGCCCGGCTGCCCCAGTTCATCGGCTCCCAGTCGCTCAAGAGCATCACACTGACTAACGAGCCCGTGTTCCACAGCTGGAAAAGCGAAAACCACCTGGCGCCTTGGCGGGAATTCCTGCGGGAGCGCTACGGGAACGATATCGCCAAACTCAACGGCAATTGCCGCACAAGGTACAAAAGCTTCGGCGAAGTCCCTTTCCCCGCGATGAAAGCCTCGGCTCTGATGGTCGATTTTATCGACTATAACGACATGGTGATGGACGACTTCAACATGGTGATGGTGGATAAAATCCGCGAGGAGCTCGGCGACATCCCTATTGATATCAAGCTGATGGACTACTATTCCACCGGCAAGTGGAAGAGCTCCTACGACGAAAGGGTGTTTTTGCGCGGTGCCGACCATGAAAAATTGGCCGGGTATACCCAAATCAACGGCTGCGACGCCTGGCGCAACCTCGACCGCGAATTCCAAAACCCCCTGGATCAGGCTTTCGACCCCGTAAAATACAACTCCAAGAGCATGTGGTACGACCTGCTGCGTTCGGCCAACAACGCGCCGGTGTTCAACTCTGAGGATCATCTGACGATCGACGACGACGAACGCATGATACCTGAATTCAAGCCTTTCCTCATCTCGGATCTCTGGATGGGCGCCGTGCATGGCCGGACGGTAAGCACGGCATGGATCTGGCAATCCGGGAATCCCGGCTCCATGTTCTATCACTCTTTGGGCTGGCGGCCCGACCTTGTGACCGCGATGGCGCGCACCTGTCTCGACCTCAACCGTCTGGCATACGAGGTTACCGCGCTGCAAAACGCCCCGGCGGACGTGGCGGTGCTGTACTCCAAGAGTTCACACATCTTTGATTACAGGAACGTCACCGAAACGATGTACGACGCTTACCAGTACGCTACTCTCAGCGGCCAGCGGGTGGATTTCGTCACCGAGCGGGACATCGCCGAAAAGCTGGGCAATTACAAGATGCTGATCCTGCCCAAGACCTCGCGGCTGCCCAAAGCGAGCCTGGAAGCCATCATGGCCTTTCAGAAGAACGGCGGTTCTGTCGTTATCATCGGGCTGGATTCCCTTTTGTTCGACGAGTACGGCCATATGCGAAATCCGCTCGATATACTTTCTATCTATTCCAATGCGTCTAAGATCATGCCGAGCCTGAACATTTTCGGGATCTCGCTGGCGTTTATCAAGCGCGTCCAGCAGAGGGCTTTCCAGAAAGCGCTGGTTAAGGAGGGGCTATACAACGTCGCGCTGACCGATACTAAAACCGGCAGGCCGGTGGCGGAGACCGAATGGTTTGAAACGGAATACGACGGCAAAACCATCATCAATATGTGCAGCTTTACGTGGGGGGTTGATCGCACGGTAAATATTTCTATCGACGGCAATAAATGTAGCGAGATGATCGACCTGATTACCGGCGAGAGGTTTAACGGCACGGTGACGCTGGAGCCGTTTATGCCGAGGCTGATACAGGTGGGGTAACGCGATGGACCGCAGGAATGTATTGTTCATCATGGCTGACCAGTTGCGCTATGACTGCCTGGGCTGCAATGGCAACACGGCCGTAAAAACACCGAATATAGACCGGCTCGCGGCCCAGAGCGCGAATTTTTCGTCATTTTTTGCGCAGGCGCCGGTGTGCGTGCCCTCAAGACAGACTTTTTTTACAGGCATGTACCCGAGGAGCCACAAAAACCGGGTCAACTATACCTCCATGGACGGCTCCCTTGACCTGATGCAGCGTTACCTTAAACGCGCGGGATACAACACCGCCTTTGCCGGCAAACTGCATTACTTCCCTCCTACAAGAGAATACGCGCTCTCCACCGGCTTTGATTTTGGCCTGGTGCACGACGGCGTACAGGATACAGACAGATATTCGGACTACGTCGCGTGGCTGGGCGAGCAGGGCAAGCTGCCTCCCGGCGGCGATTACAGGGCCTGCCGGAAAGACCGCCCCAACCCCTACACGGCGGCGATTGAGGACAAATATCACGAGACGACCTGGTGCGGCGAGCAAAGCCGCGCGTTGCTCCGGCGGCTCTTTAGCGGGACGCAGCCGTTTTTCCTGTTCTCCTCCTATTGGAAACCCCATTCGCCCTTCGAGGTTCCGGAGCCATGGGCGCCGATGTACAATGACACCGAAATCGTGCCGCCGCGGAAAGTGCCGCAGGAATATATCGAATCGCTGCCGCCCGGGCTGAAACTGTTTGCTATGCGCGACGGCGGCCGGGATATATCTGACGAGGCGCTGGCCTGGCAGTACAGGGCGTACTACGGCGCCATCAGTCAGATCGACAGGGAAGTGGGGCGCACCCTGGATTTGCTGGATGAACTGGGCCTTGCCGACAGCACGATTGTGATCTTTTGCAGTGATCACGGCGATGTGATGCGCGAGCATGGCATGACAGGTAAAAACACCTTTTTTGACAGCGCCGTGCACGTGCCCTTGATGATACGCTGCCCGCAGATCATCAAGGCGGGGCGCTACGACCAGCTGACCGAGTCCACAGACCTGCTCGAATCCCTGTTTTCGCTGTGCGGCCTTGACGCGCCCTATCGCAGCCAGGGCAGGGACTTCAGCGGTTTGATCGGCGATACGGGCAGGCCCTATGACGAGCGCGAATACGTGTTTGCGGAAAATATCATCCCCGAGGTGATCACGGGAAACAAGGATTTTTATTTCGTGAAGAATCAGGGGATCAAAGGCATCCGCCACCCGGACGCGAAGATGATACGCTCCAAAGAGTGGAAATACAACTACTACGCGGGGGACGAGGAATTATATGATCTCCTGGACGACCCCGAAGAGATGCGCAATCTGGCGGGTGACCCGCGCTTCACGGATGTAAAAAGCAAACTTAAGACTGAGCTGCTCAACTGGCTCATAACGGCCGACGAGACGGAACAGATAGCCCCGTCCTGGTTTATTGTAAAAGATGAAAATGGAGGCTGGGTTGAATGGATTACATCGTAAAGCCTGCGATGCCCGCGTTTTGTGATATAGCCGAACCACTTGAAAAGTGGTTCGGCTATATCATGGTTTTTATACAACGAAAGCTCGGAAAACCTCCGAGCTCTCTTTGTTGTTGTCGCACAGCATCTGTCGGTAACCGCGTCTACCGTCTAGAATCTAGCGGCAAATAAACGCTCGCCTTAAACAAATCCCCGTCAATTTGCAGCTCAAGCCTGCCCCCTTGCAGCGTACACAAGTCTTTCGCGATCGACAGGCCCAGGCCATTACCCTCATTCGTTCGGGACATGTCTCCGCGCACGAACCGCTCCGTCAGCTCGTCAGGCGAGATGTTCAGCTGCTCGCGCGACATGTTCTTGATCATCGTCACGCCGAAACCGCCCTCCTCGAATACCGACATATACACCCGCGACACTGGAGCAGAATACTTCAGCGCGTTGTTCAGCAGGTTGTCGATGATACGGTAGGTCTTTTGGCTGTCCGCGTAGATGACGGGCGCCTGAGCCGGCATATCGCAGATAAGGCCAAGCCCCGCGGACTCAAACGCGTCGCTCATTTCGCCGACGAGCTGCGTCGTAAGCTCAATGAGGTTGATGGATGTAGAGTTGAGCGTCACGTTCCCGGACGAGGCTTTCGACGCCTCCAGCAAATCCTCGATAAGCCGCTTCAGCCTGATGGACTTCTCGTCCAAAACGACGATGTAGCTCCGCGCGTCCTCATCCGTGATGTCGCACTTTTTGAGCAGATCGACATAGGAAATCACGGCGGTCAGCGGCGTTTTCAGGTCGTGTGACACGTTCGTGATAAGCTCCGTGCGCATACGCTCGTCCCTGACCGCTTTCTCGACGGCGCGGCGCGTTTTCTCCTGCGTGACCTTGAGATTCGCGGCTAAAAGCGCCAGCGACTGCGGCATACCGGCGGCGTCAATATTCATGCTGTCATAGTCGCTGGACGCGACGACGATCGTGTCCAGCTTCCCAATGTATTTCAGCAGCTTGTACAGCACAAAGATGTTGAGCGCGGCGAAAAGTGCGAGAAATAAAAGTGTACCGACTGCCGAACGCCACGCCATGCATAACACGGCCAACATGGTAAGCGCCGCGTTTAGAATAATGTATCCGGCGGCGGCCAGCAAGGTCTGACGCTTAAACCGGCGCGGCTTATAGAAGAACACCTGCGCGAACTTTTTGAACAGCCGGTACGCGCGGCGGATCTGCCTTGCGGCGAACCTTGTCAGCAGGAAAACGAGCGTGCTTTTGAAAAACGACCGTCCCGCTTTTTTGGTCCGCGCGGCCGACGCTGACCATTCGACCAGCAGCGCCCACGCCGCCGTAGCAAGCAGCGATACCAGCGCCAGGCCCAGCTTTGACAGGTACAGCCCGCGCAGGATTTTATCGACGCGCAGTCCGCCGTAAAAACCGCCGAGATATTGGTAATAGCTGTAAGCGTAGTGTTCATTCGCCACTTTGTCGCCGAATAGCCACATCGCAAGCACGCCCAACAACACCGCGCCGCCCACCGCGGCTATCGTATGGATGTCTGTGGGCAGTTTGTCAATGAATGCGGGTACGATTCCCTCAACGCCGTTTTTGTGACCGCACAGAACTAAAAGCACGATCAGCGACACAACAGCCAGCAGCAGCGCGATGGCCGCTATCACGGCTGTTTGCAAAGCGTTTTGCCCGGAAACCCGATCATAGCGCTGACGCATGGTGTAATACGCGTCGCCCGGCACGGGTTCATCCTCGACGTAAACATAGATTTTATAGTCTGCGCTTTTGTCGAAAGCGGAAAAAAGCAACTCTATGCCCGCCTCGCCTGAGTAACCGAGTTTAGTATGCACCGTCCGATAGCCCTCAAGGGTATTTGACACGATTTTACCCTGCTCGTAGACCAAGTGCGAATCCCTTTCCGTGACGTTTCTTGGCTCCGCCGCTATGGTCGCCGCGTCCCTGTCGGACAGGTTGGTCAGGCGGATGTTCTCGCTTTCGCTCACAATCAGGTACTTAAAATTGACCTTCCCGATCAGAAAGCTCTCAAAAATGCGCAGGTTTTCCCGGGAGCTGTTTATGAAATTCCGCAGTCCGTCGTCGTAGCGGCGCTCAAATTCAGCTCTTGCGTCAATCTGGTTCAGGCTGTAATCAAGGTTGCTGCTAAACCAGTACGAGTCGCGGTTGCGGTTGCCAAGTAGATCAAATTCTACCTTGAAGTCGAAGTACCGTTCGTAAAAAGCGCCGCTGCGCACCAGATTCTCATATTGCAGATAGCCCAGGCCCTCGGTGCTGCTCACGATCTCCTGACACAGGCGCACGTTCGCCGGGGCGTAGGGGTCAACCGTGACGGGCCGCCGCGCTGATGTTGCCGGTTCCGTAACGGGCATGGTTGTTGACACGGGAACAACTGCCGTGCCGGGAGCTTCAGTATCCGCCGCGGATTCAGGCTCTGGCAGAGGCACCGCAGTTGCCGACTCAGGCACAGACGCCGACGGAACCGGCAAGGTTGAAGCCGGTATTACCGGCGTGGCCGGGTTGTAGTTGTAGTAAGGATCGTAGCCGTCCGACTCATCCCGCCCGTACTCGTAGTTGTACTCGCCATAGTCGCCGTTGCGGTCATAGTGAGTCGCGACGTAGTAAAGCTCACCCTCGATGATGGCGGCCTTTTCAGCCAGATACCGCCCCAGAGCCTTCTCAACCTCCGAATCCTTCGCGGCGGCGATTTCAGCCTCAAGCCGGTCGAGGTTCTGATTGTACAGCAGCTCCGTGACATAGCTCACGTCACTGTACGCCTCCATGTAAAAGCCGTAGGTTTCCGTGAACTCCGGCGTTTTGCCTCCCGTCAAAGGCTCCATCGTACCGTAAAACATAAGCGTGCTCACCGCGCTTGCCGCCATGTACGCGAACGCGAAAAACATCACCACGGAAAGTACGGCGCAAACAGCCTTTGCCAGGAGAGAATGCTTAAAGCTTTTCGATTTTGTATCCAATTCCCCACACCACCTTTAAATATTTCGGGTCTTTGGGGTTGATTTCGATTTTTTCCCTGATCTTCTTGATGTGCACCGTGACGGTTTTTTCCGTCATAAACGACGGCTCGTTCCACACAGCCTCGTATATCTGCCCGGTGGACAGCACGCGCCCCATGTTGCGCATCAGGTGCTCGAGTATACCGTATTCCCGCGCGGTCAGCTTGACGGACTCGCCGTCCAGCAGAATCTCCTTCGTCTCCGTGTCGAGGGAGAGCCCGCCCGTAACAAGGAGCGTCTCGCGCTTCGGCAGGCTGCCCAGCGACACATAACGGCGGATCTGCGATTTGACCCGCGCCATCAGCTCCAGCGGATTGTACGGCTTTGTGACATAGTCGTCCGCGCCGAAGCTCAGGCCCGCGATCTTGTCCGTGTCCTCGCTCTTGGCCGACAGCAGGATGATGGGGAAGTTGTACCGCTCGCGCATTTTCAGCGTGGCGTTCAGGCCGTCGAGCATGGGCATCATGATGTCCAGCACGACGCAGTGAACCTCGCCGCTTTTAACGGCTTCCACGGCCTCGATTCCATTTCTGGCCTTGATCACCTCGTAGCCCTCCAGCCGGAGGAAAACCCCCAGTGAGTCAAGTATGGCGGCGTCGTCATCGCAGACAAGCACACGGTACATTTGCGTCCCTCCTTTTCTGCCTTTTGCAACAGTATACCAGCATTTCGGGAAAAAATCAAACCCGATACACATATTAAACCGCGGCAATCTAAAAATAAGGAAAGAAAAAAATTAAAAAACGGTTAAGAATGTGTTTAGACTTGAATAATATCTAAAATTACTTGACATCATGCGCAATATATTTTAACATAGTCTTTGAGTAATCACTGATTAAATCGGATGCCGCCGTCTTGCCGGATATTTTCCCGTCAGATTGCCCGAAATTTCTTGATATCCGGCAGGATTATCTTCAAAATTTCAGACAATCTGACGGAAAAATCTCTCGGCAATACGACGTCCCCGACTTAATCAGCGATTACTTGTACCAAAATCAAACAGTGAAGGAGCAAAACTATGGCACACTTTGACATTCCGTTTTTCGACAAGAACTCCGAGCGCAAGATGCTGACCCAGCGCGTAAGCCGCATCATCCGTGACCTGGAGGGGCGGGCGTATCCCGACAGCGAGGGGACGGGCGGATTCATGTTCCGCGACGGACAGTACACTTTCGCGCAGATAAACGAGGGCGAATGGCGTCCTTTCGCGGAGGGGGAGTACTGGGGCTACCGCGAGCAGTATTGCTGGTTCAGGCAAACCGTAAAGGTGCCCGAGCGCTTCGCCGGATGGCCGGTGATCTATGACATAAACCCTTTCCCGGACAAGGGCTGGGACTCGAACTGCCAGCAGTTCATCATTTACGTGAACGGCGAGCTTTGCCAGGGCGTTGACAGAAACCATTCTTTCGTCTACCTGACGGACTGCGCCAAGGGCGGCGAGACATTTGATATCGCGCTGAACGCGTACTGTGACGATTGGGATTTCAGGGGCCAGTCGCGGATGTCGGCTGCGCTTAAAACGGTTGACGTCAATGTACGCAACCTCATGTACGATTTAAGCGTGCCGCTGGAAACCGCGCACCTCTATGACCACGACGCAATGCCGCGTATTGAAATCGTCAAGGCGATAAACGAGGCGTGCAACCTGCTTGAGCTGAATACATATAACTATGACGCGTTTGTGAAGTCCGTCCTCGCGGCGTCGGCGTATCTCGACGAGAATCTCTACGGCGAGGGCATGGACGCCGTTACGTCCGCCATAGGCCATACGCATATCGACACGGCGTGGCTGTGGCGGCTGCGCCAGACGCGCGAAAAGACGGGGCGTTCTTTCGCCAGCGTCCTGAACCTGATGAAGGAATTCCCGGAATACAAGTTCATGTCCCCGCAGGCGCAGCTCTATGATTTTGTGAAGCAGGATTACCCGGAAGTCTACGAGCAGATGAAGCAGCGCGTCAAGGAAGGCCGCTGGGAGGTTGAGGGCAGCATGTGGGTCGAGTCCGACACGAACGTGATTTCGGGCGAGTCCATGGTGCGGCAGTTTTTAGTGGGCAAGCGCTTTTTCAAGCAGGAGTTCGGCGTTGACAACAAGATCATGTGGCTGCCCGACGTGTTCGGCTATTCCGCCGCGCTGCCGCAGGTGATGAAGCTGGCGGATATCGAATACTTCATGACGACGAAGATTTCCTGGAACGAATACGACAAGCTGCCCTACGACACGTTTATGTGGAAAGGTATCGACGGCACGGAGATATTGTCCCACTTCATACCCAGCATTGGCACGGACGATCCGCGCCACTATCAGACGACATACAACGCGTTTTTGGCGCCGGAGGAGGTTCTCTTCGGCTGGAAGCGTTATTCCAACAAGGATCTGAACAAGAACGTCCTGTGCTCCTACGGCTATGGCGACGGCGGCGGCGGCCCCACCAGGGAAATGCTGGAAAACGGCCGCAGGATGGCAAAGGGCGTCCCGGGCTGCCCCGTGGTCAAACAGGAGTTCAGCCGCGATTACTTCGACCGTTTGGCCGCCGAGGTCAAAGGCAACAAGAACCTGCCGAAGTGGGTAGGGGAGCTGTATCTTGAGTTCCACCGCGGAACGCTGACGGCGCAGGCGCGCAACAAGAAGTACAATCGTAAAAATGAGCTGCTGTACCACGACGTTGAGACGCTGTGCGAGATGGCGAACGCCCTCAAGGGCGATGAATATCCGTCGGACGATATTTTAGAGGCGTGGAAGATCATCCTGCTGAACCAGTTCCACGATATCATTCCCGGATCAAGCATCGCGGCGGTGTACGAGGACTCAAAGGAGCAGTACGAGGCCATTCTGGCGTCGGGGCGGCAGCTCGCGAAAAAGGCTGTGGAGTCGCTTGCCGTGTTTGTGAACCTTGAGGCGGACTCGCTTGTCGTATTTAACACCCTTGGATTTGACCGTGACGACGTTGTGATCACCGACATGCCAACGTGCTGTGACTGCTTCACCATCACCGACGAAGCGGGCGTGGAAATGGCGTGGCAGAAGAGCTTTGACGGCAAGCTCGTGTTTTTCGCGAAAGGCGTTCCCGCCAAGGGCTACAAGGCGTACGCGATCAAGGCGTCCGACAAAAAGAACGCCGGTTCGGTCAATGCCGATCTAAGCGGAGCGGAGACGAAATTCTACAGCCTGAAATTCGACGAAAACATGAATATAACGTCGCTTGTTCACAAAGAAAGCGGCAGGGAAACCGTGCCCGAGGGCGAGGTTCTCAACCGTCTGATCGCGTATGAGGACAGGCCGCACAACCATGAGGCGTGGGACGTCAAGTGCTTCTATGACGAGAAGTTCTGGTTTGTTGACAACGTTGACAGTAAAGAGGTTGTGGAAAGCGGCGCGGTGCGGACGGTCGTCAAGGTCACGAGGACGTTCAATCTGTCGAAGATCGAGCAGTTTTTCATCTTCTACGCCGATATCGCGCGCGTGGATATAGGGTACGTGCTCGACTGGAAAGAGAAGCACATCATCCTCAAGACCGACAATCCCGTGGACGTAAACGCTTCCAAGGCGACGTTCGACATCCAGTTCGGCAACATCGAGCGCACGACCCACAACAATACCACGTGGGACTTCGCGCAGTTCGAGGTTTGCGGGCACAAGTGGGCCGACCTGTCCGACAACAGCTTCGGCCTCTCGATACTCAACGACTGCAAGTACGGCTGGACAGTCAAGGAGGGCCGCATCAAGCCGACGCTTCTGCGCTGCGCCACCTCGCCGAATCACCTCCAGGACAGGGAGGTGCACGAGTTCACCTTTGCGCTGTACCCCCACAGCGGCGCGGTCGCGGCGTCCGGCGTGGTGAACGAGGGCTACTCGCTCAACGTGCCGATGTACTGTGCCTTTGCTCAGGCGAACACGGGTAAGCTCCCGGCGGCGTATTCTTTTGTGAAAGCTGACGCGGATAACATCGTCATCGAGACGGTCAAGAAAGCCGAGGACTCGAACTGCGCGGTGGTCCGCGTGTATGAGACGTGGAACCGCAAAACGCCGTGCAGGCTGACGTTCGGCTCGAAGATCAGGTCGGCGGCGATATGCAACCTGCTTGAGGAGAAGGACGAGGAGCTTATGATGGACAGCGGTTCGCTTGAGCTGACGTTTAAGCCGTTTGAGATTAAGACGGTGAAGGTTGAGCTTGAGTAAGTTATAGGGCAAAAAGAACAATGTAAAATCAAAGGGGACGGTTCCATGCCGTCCCCTTTGTGTTATGTTCAGACAAAAATAAAATCGGAAACATTTGCATAAACTCTCGCCTTATGTATAAATATATCAAAATACTAAAAACTTAATATAGCATATTTTTATCTTATTATAAGGAATGAAATCAACATGAAACGAGATAAAACAAAAATAAAACGATGCTGTATCAATCTCCTTGTCTTTGTGACGCTGACGGTTTGGGCCGCGTCCTGCGCGCCTGCGGCAAGCGCCGCGCCCGGCGACCCCAAAGGCCTGACGATCCATCTGACAGTCCGCGACAAAAACGGCGTCGACGTGACATACAAAGGCAAGACGGCGGCGGACGCTGTCGCGTCAAACCCGACTGTCGCGGAGGTCGAGCCGGGCAGCACGATCATTCTTTCGCTGGTTTTGGAAAACAACGACACGGTGAGCTACGGATATGGCTCGACGGTTTTTCTGCCGGTGCCGAAAGCGGGCAAGGCGTACGACCACTACTTTAATAACGTAGACAACGTCGATCCCGCGGCTATGGAGAACGATTCCGCGTCCCGCAAAACGCCGCAGTTCAGCCTATCTCTGCTGGGCGGGCCGATAAGCTATCCGGCGGACTGGGAGGTTTATTACACGACAAGCAGCGTGTATACGACAAACGCCGGGGCAAAAGACAAGTCCTGGCGGCCGGTCGGCCCAAACGTGTACACTTGGACGGATTATTACGGTGCGCCGTTTTGGACGACCTCGCCGAGCAGCTGGGCGGACGTCACCATGATCCGCCTTACCTCGACGAAATCCGACCTGTATCCCGGTTACAACCACTACAGCGCCCCGATCCAGTTCAGGTTGAAAGTTGACGAGGGGGCGAGCCCGGGGGAGCTGGATTTTTGGCGCGCCTACGTGAAGAGTATGGTCGGCACGGCCTATGTCGCGCCGCCGGGAGGCTTCAATGAGACGTTTGCGTGGGAGAACGGCGGCACGGGGGTGTGGACCTACGGCGAAATCGCGGCGGCGAAAATCAGGCCGGCTCCGACCACGACAAGTACTACGACCACCACCACGACAACTACAACCGCGCCTGCCACCACGACAACGACAACTACAACCGTGCCTGCCACGGCTACAACAACCACGACAGCGCCCGCTACGACCACGGCGGCTACGACAACCACGACCGTACCCGCCACGACCATGGCGACGACAATAACCACAACCGTGCCGACGACGCCAACCGT
The DNA here is from genome assembly GCA_009779495.1 of Oscillospiraceae bacterium. Taxonomy (GTDB): domain Bacteria; phylum Bacillota; class Clostridia; order Oscillospirales; family Acutalibacteraceae; genus UBA1425. Next base: position 66,700 of record WRED01000002.1, read on the forward strand.
GACGGCGGCGCCGTATTCGACCGACTTTACGGTGCCGACGACGACAGCCGCGCCTGAGCTGCTGCCAAAAACAGGCGGCGGGAACGGCGAGGCGGAATACCTGTTCGTTTTGTGCGGGTTTGCCGTGTTTGCGGCGGCAATACTACTCCACAGCAAGAAACATGACAAAAAATTCTGCGCAAAAATCCATATATCATAGCTTTTTGCTTGATTTTTCTATGTTTCTAGCTGCGGAGTAGTATGACGCTGATTCGGCGCAAACGGCGTAAGACTTAAAAAGCGAAAGCCCCCGCGCGACTTTTGATCACGCGGGGACTTTTTTATGCGGTTCTACTATACGTTAAGGTTAAAGCAAGCCGAAGGTGAGCATTTTGATAATCGCCATCATGATGCTTTTTATAAAGTTGTTCAGCCATTGGGTGAGACTGCCATTGCTGGGAGTGGGCATTGGTTCGGGATCGACCTGCGGCTCGGGTTCGCCCTGTGGCTCAGACTGCGATACCATGCTTTTGAATACGGGATAGCCGCCGCCGTCAGGCATGGCCCAGATGTTTTCAAAGTTGAAGCCGGCGAAAGAGGACTGCTGGCGCATTTGAGCGTCGGTGAGACCCTTTATTACGGGCCAGTCAATAACCGATGCTATGTCTTTGTTGAAGTAGCACTGGCTTACAATTTTGTTGGGATCAACAATCGGCAATTGAATAAACGGGTATTCACCCACGATTTCTTTTTTAGATATACTGGGTGAAGTAGAAATCACACCTGTGTTATAACACCAAATAACGGGATACGTGTGATAACCCACAATGCCGCCTACCATCGCCGTATTGGTTTGAAGCGCGTTGTTCAAGCTTCCGAGATTGAAGCAATTTTTTATCGCCGCGCTTTGTATGCCCGCAATGCCGCCGAGGCAAAAGAACATCGCGTCTACGGATGCGGAGATGTCGCCGGAATTATAGCAGATTTGAACAGAGCTGGACTGGCCTCCAAACCCTCCGACAATTCCGCCAGCAGTAAGTATTGCCCCCGTGATAACGGCGTCAATATCTACTGCGCTGTAACACTTTGTTATCACGGTGTCAGACGCTATTCCAACCAATCCGCCGACAGCGATTACATTATCGTCCTGCGGCGAACCATTGTTGGTAGCCGTCACAGTGATGCTTCCTGTGACATAGCAATTTTCGATTGTGGTACTTGTGGCCGAATCTACCAGCGCGCCTACAGCAAAGTCCGGCGATGTGGCGTTTTCTATGGTGATATCGACGTTGGTCAAAGCGAGGTTTTTGATTACCGCGCCGTCAGTCACGCCGAAGAACCCTGAGCTTTCGGAGCTAAAGCCCGAAATGGAATAACCGTTGCCGTCAAAAACGCCGGTGAACGGCGCGTCCGCAGTGCCCCAGCTCAAGTTAATTTGGAGCGTATCGGTATCAAAAATGAAAGGAGATAAGTCCAGGTCATTCATCAAGATGCATTTTGCGTTCAACGCCGCGGGATTTGGAATGTAAGGCTCACCGCCTATGATTGGCATCCACGGCCCATCGCCTATGTCGGGAAAAAACAATTGGAAAAAATCACTTACTTCGTAAATGGGCACAAAGCCCTCGGGCACGGTTGTCTTGTGCGTTACAGGCTCAATAAAGTCTTGACTCACCGTGAAGCCGCCGTCCGGGGCGGCAAGCACAGCTACAGTGAAAATTCCTACCAGCATTAACAGGGAGAGGATGACGGATAATGTTTTTTTCACGCGAAATCAGTCCTTTCAATACAAATTATGTAAACCAAAGCGATGATATCCCCTCAACGTTATTGTCACACAGCTGGATTAAAATGTCAAGGTTTTTAGCGAGTTCTTTTGACAAGTTTTTTTTTGCCTAAAATCGGGGAGAGATTGTTTTGAAAAAAATATCCTGAAACGGAGGTTGTACAGACGGAAAAAATGTGATATAATATGGCAGTTGTTTTTAATTTGTGCGGTAGAAAGGCGGTTAAAATGAAGATTGTTTCCAAGCTTTACAACTTCCTTGTGTTCGGCTTCCTTTACGCGCCGATCCTTGTGATGATCGTGTACTCTTTCAACTCCGTGAAAAGCCGCACGCATTTCGGCGGTTTTTCGCTGCGCTGGTACGCCGAGCTGTTTCAGGACAGCATCATCCTGCGCTCGCTCTACCTGTCTTTGGTGGTGGCGTTTTTGTCCGCGCTGATCGCGACGATTATCGGTACGCTGGCCGCCGTGGGGATCGACAGCATGGGCGCCGTGCGCAAGCGCGCCTTTTTGATGGTGAACAACATCCCGCTCGTGAACCCCGATATCGTGACGGGAATCTCGATCATGATCCTTTTCGTGTTCATCATTACGAAGATCAACGGGATCGAGATGGGCTTCGGGACGCTTTTGATTTCGCACATCACGTTCAATATACCGTACGTGATCCTCTCCGTGCTGCCGAAGCTGCGCGGCATGGCGGGAAATATATTCGACGCGGCGCTGGATTTAGGCTGCCCGCCCGTGAAGGCGTTCGTCAAGGTCGTCATACCCGAGATCATTCAGGGTATTATCACGGGTTTCATCATGGCGTTCACACTGTCGCTGGACGATTTTGTGATCAGCTATTTCAACAGCGGTTCGTCGGCGCAGACGCTGCCCGTCACGATATACTCCATGACGAAGCGGCCGTATTCGCCGAAGATCAACGCATTGTCAACGATATTGTTTGTGTCGGTTATGCTGCTGCTACTTGTGGTGAATTTACGGCAGTCACCGGATAAAAAGAAAGTGAATCGGTGAATTATACCCCTCCGGCACTGCGTGCCACCTCCCCTTGCAGGGGAGGCCTTGGCAATCGCACCCCGTTTCCATGCCGCCCCTGCAAGGGGAGGTGGCACGCAGTGCCGGAGGGGTTCTTAAAGTCAATACAAAAACCTAATAAGGTTAAAAAGTAAAATAAAGAAAGGACCTAATCAATGAAAAAGAAAATCTTATCCCTCGCGCTGTGCTTTTGCCTGCTTACGTCTGTCGCCGCGCTTGGCGGCTGCGTAGGAAGCGACCGCGTTACGCTGAACGTGTACAACTGGGGCGAGTACATCGACATGTCTGTGAAACGTGAATTCGAAAGGGAAACGGGCATCAAGGTGAACTATACGACCTACGACACAAACGAGGCCATGTACGCGAAAATCAGCTCCGGCGCCGCGGCTTACGACGTGATTTTCCCGTCAGACTATATGATCAGCAAAATGATCGCCGAGGATATGCTGGCGGAGCTTGATTTCTCGAATATCCCCAACTATTCCATGATCGGCGGCGACTACAAAGATCTTGAGTACGATCCGCAGAACAAATACTCCGTTCCCTATACATGGGGCACGATCGTTATCATTTATAACACAAAGATGGTCGATCCGGCGGATGTAGAGGCGAAAAGCGTCGATCTGCTTTGGAACGAGAAGTACAGCGGCCAGATTCTGATGTTCGACAACCCGCGCGACGCGTTCGGGCTCGCGCTTTCAAAGCTGGGTTACTCCATGAATTCGGACAACGAGGCCGAGTGGCGCGAGGCGGCGGCGGAGCTGAAAAAGCAGAAGCCCCTCCTGCAGGCCTACGTGATGGATCAGATTTTCGACAAAATGTCTTACGGCGAGGCGGCTATCGCCCCTTACTACGCCGGCGACGCGCTGATCATGCAGGAGGATAATCCCGACATTGATTTTTATCTGCCGGCAGAGGGCTTCAACCTGTTTGTGGACGCCATGTGCGTGATGAAGAATTCCAAGCACAAAAAAGAGGCCGAGGAGTTTATTAACTTCATGTGCCGCACGGATATCGCGGTGAAGAACGCCGAGGCGATCGGCTACGCCACGCCGCAAATGGAAGCGAAGTCGCGGCTTGACAGCGAGCTGACCTCCAATCTCACGGTTTATCCGACGGGCGATATCCTCGAAAAAGCGGAGGCGTTTTATATGCTTCCCAAGGAGATCAACCAGCTTCAGAGCGATTTGTGGACAGAGCTGAAGAAAGATTAACGCGGGTTAAGGGTTGAAGTTTCAAAAACCCCTCCGGCACTGCGTGCCACCTCCCCTTGCAGGGGAGGCTTGAGCGACCGGCAACCACTGCCTCACCTGCAAGGGGAGGCGACGCGTGTCGCCGGTGGGGTATAACTACCTAATATAGCAAACTATATATCAATACAAAGATTTTAAACAGTAAAAAAATTTCAGAAAACTTGTTTATTTCCTGTGTAAAACAGAATATAATAGTAGGTGCTGCTATCTTGTTTTTATACTACTGTGTAAGGGTGATATTTTGTACGTGATCGACGATCTGCTGAAAAAGGTAAAGCGCGTCCATATGATCGGCATAGGGGGGAGCGGGATGTGCCCCCTGGCCGAAATTCTGCACAGCGAGGGTTATTCGCTGTCCGGCTCCGACAATAACGAAAGCGATACGCTCTTTCGCATCCGCGCGCTTGGCATACCCGTTGCCATGGGTCAGCGCGCCGAAAACATCGGGGGCGCGGAGATGATCGTCTACACTGCCGCGCTGCTCAAAGATAATCCCGAGCTTGTGGCCGCGAAAGCGTCGGGCATCCCGACTTTTGAGCGCTCAAAGCTTTTCGGCGCGATAACGCGGAGGTACAAAAATTGCTTCGCCGTATGCGGTACGCACGGCAAGACAACGGCCACGTCCATGCTCGCGCAGATCATGCTGACGGCGGGGCTTGACCCCACCTGCGTCATTGGCGGGAAGCTGCCGCTCATCGGCGGCAACGGCCGCGTCGGGAGCTCCGACGCTATGGTGTGCGAGGCCTGCGAATTTGCCGATACGTTTTTGGATCTAAGTCCCGCGACGTCGGTGTTTCTCAATATCGACGCGGACCATCTCGACTATTTCAAGACCGTCGAAAACCTCATCGCGTCTTTTACGAAGTTCGCCGATCTCACACGGGACCGCGTGATCTATAACGGCGACGACGAGCGCACGCTGATTTCCCTGCGCGGCGTTACCGGCAAGGACATGGTGAGCTTCGGCCTTGGCGAGGGGTGCGACTACCGCGCCGTGAATATAGCCGTGCGGGACGCGTTCGCCGAGTTCGATATGACGTACAGGGGCGAGCTGCTTGTCCGCGTCCGCCTGGGCGTCCCCGGGCGGCACAATGTATATAACGCGATGGCCGCCTTTGCCGCCGCGCACAAAAACGGCGTTGACGCTTACGCGATCGCTGACAGCCTGGCCGAATTCCGCGGCGCGGGACGGCGCTTTGAGATATTGGGCGTTCGAAACGGCGTGACCATAGCCGACGATTATGCGCACCACCCGAAGGAGATTGAGGTCACATTAAACGCCGCCAAGGAAATGAATTACAGCCGTGTGTGGGCCGTCTTTCAGCCGTTTACCTTTTCCCGCACAGCCATGCTGATAGACGATTTTGCCGACGCGCTGAATATCGCCGACAAGGTCGTCATGACGGAGATCATGGGTTCGCGGGAGATAAACACCTACGGCGTCAAGACCGAGCACCTCGCCGAAAAAATAGGCAAGGAATGCGTCTGGTACGACACTTTCGAGGAGGTCGCGCGGCATGTCGTCGATCACGCCGAAAGCGGCGATTTGGTGATCACACTTGGCTGCGGGGATATATATAAGGCGGCGAAGATTATGCTTAAAATGTATGATGAACAATCATGATGCGAATCACGTGTAAAATAATGGGCAAAAACAGAAGATATATCGACTATATGTGCGTAAATATGACAGATATGGGGTAAAAGCACACGTCATTGCGAGCGCGGAGAAAGTTTGCGTAACAGCAATGTTTGTGCGCGAAGCAATCCAGCTGGCAATGGTTGAAGAATCAGAAGTACTCAGGCAACGCAAATAAAATTGTATGACTGGATTGCTTCGCGCGCCGACCCCGTTATAAAAGAACGTTTCTCCGCGCTCGCAATGACGCCTGACTTTTACCTATTTTATGTTTTTTTACTCGTGATTCGTGTTAACGGTAAATTCCAGCGCACTGCGTACCCAAAGCACATCTAAAGTCTACCATCTAATATCTAAAATCTAGCAAGGAAAGGGAAACCGCTATGCAATACGTCATCAACAAAACCAACTACCGCGATTTCAACGTCATGGAAAAGGGTAAAAAGGCCGGGCGTTCATACTTTATCCCATATTCGTCAAAACAGGCGCTGGAGAATACGCCGTTTGTCAAGGAACGCGCGTCCTCCGACATGGTCCGCGTCATTTCCGGCGAGTGGGACTTCAAGTACTACGGTGACGTATCGGAGCTGCCCGAGATGCTCAACACAGCCGATGTTGCCTTTGACCGCGTCGCGGTTCCGTCAACATGGCAGCGGACAGGCTATGAGCCGCCGGTATACCTCAACTGCCCTTATCCTTTCGACAATGTGCCGCCCGAGCTTCCAGCGGAGCTTTCCGCCGGCGTTTACCGCACGTTTATAAACGTCGATACGCTTGAAAAGAACTATATTCTGGCGTTTTTGGGCGTCATCTCCTGTATCGACCTGTACATAAACGGCGAATTCGTCGGCTACAGCGAGGGCGCGCACAACACTGCCGAGTTCTGTATAGACCGCTTCCTGCATGAGGGGGAGAACGAGCTGCTGGCCGTGGTGCACAAGTGGTCTACCGCCACGTTTTTGGAGTGTCAGGACATGTTCCGCGAAAACGGCATTTTCCGTGACGTGCTGCTGTACGAAATGCCCGCGACGTATATCAACGACTATGCCCTTTCCACCGTCAAAACAGGCGAAACGTACAGCCTGTCCGTCAACGTGTCCATCCGGGGCGCCGCGCAGGGCCATGACGTAACGGCTATCCTGCAAAAGGACGGCGAGGTTATTTGCGGGAAAACCGCCCCGGCGGCGGAGCTTATGAAGCTCACATTCGACGGCCTGAACGTCACGGAGTGGAACGCCGAGATACCGACGCTGTACGAGCTGTTTATCGTGCTTGAAAAGGACGGCAGGGAAGTCGAGGCCATACGCAATTTTACAGGCTTTAAGACAATCAAAATTGACGGCACGACATACACATTTAACGGCAAAAAGATCAAGGTGAAAGGCGTCAACCGGCACGACACGAATCAAAAAACCGGCTACGTCATGACGATCGACGACCTGATCCGTGACGTGGAGCTGATGAAGTCCCTCAACGTCAACGCGATACGCACCTCCCACTATCCGCCCGACCCGCAAATGCTGACACTGTGCGACATGTACGGCCTGTACGTCGTGGACGAGGCCGACATCGAAGCCCACGGCTGCGCCATGCCGCCGCACAACAACTACGATCTTGTCTGCAACAACCCAATATGGAAAGACCGCTGCGTTGACCGCGTCAGCCGTATGTTCTACCGTGACCGTAACCATCCGTCGATCATGATGTGGTCATTGGGCAACGAGGCCGGGGGCTGGTACTGCCAGGACGCGTGCTACGCGTTTCTCAACAGGATCTGCCCCGAGATACCCGTGCATTACGAGGGCGCCATCCGCACGCCGCGCCACGGCTATGACGTCATATCCGAAATGTATACACATCCCGCTGACCTGTTGCGCGTGCGTGACCGCAGCCGCAGCGGCAGGGTATGGAATCCCAACGCTACGACTGACGACGACGGCAGCCACTATAAGGAAAAGCCCTTCTTTTTATGCGAATACTGCCATGCCATGGGCGTCGGCCCCGGCTCGCTTGAGGATTACTGGGAGATACTCTATTCCGATGACATATTTATGGGCGGCTGTATCTGGGAGTGGAAGGATCACGCCGTTTTGCACGAGGACGGCCCGCTGAAATACACCTACGGCGGCGACCACGGCGAAAAAAAGCACGACGGCAATTTCTGCGTTGACGGCCTGATTTACCCCGACTGGACGCCGCACACCGGCGCGTATGAGATGAAAGCTGTGTACAGGCCGCTCAGGGCGTCGCTCGCCGGGGACAATGCATTCAGCTTTTGGAACACGAACCGCTTCCGCCCGTCGGACTACCTGACGGTTTACTGGGAGCTTTTGGAAAACGGCCTGCGCATAGCGGACGGCAAGCTCGCGCTCTCGATAGAGCCGGAGGGCACGCAGACAGTGACCTTGGACTTGCCGGAGCTTGCGGGCGGGGAATACCATATCAACTTCACCTATTTTGACGGCGGTCACGAGGTCGCGAAAGAGCAGATCGCCCTCAAAGAGTCCGAGCCGGAGCTTGAGCCTATCACGGGAGGGGGCGTCAATATCCTGCGCCTGGACAATGAGTTTGTGGTAAGCTTTTCCGGCGGCAGGGCGGTGTTCAGCAAAGCAAACGGCCGTCTGGTGTCCTACACGCAAAACGGCAAGGAGATGCTGAATCAGCTTCCGGCGGCGCAGCAGGGGATCGTGCCGAACCTTTTCCGCGCGCTGCTCGACAACGACAATCATCCCCGCGAGATGTGGCTGTACGCGGAGCTTGACAGGCTCACCGCGGAGCTGATCTCCTCAGACTATTTTGACGGCGGCGATACGGCGTCAGTCAATACGAAATTCAATATTAACAACAGCAAAACAACTCAGTTTATATTCGATATTTTCTACACGATTTACGCGGAAGGCTCCATCGACGTCAGGGCGAAGCTTACGCCCTGCGAGGACTGCGAGATAGCCGATGACCTGCTGCGCTTCGGCGTCATGTGTGAACTGAACCGCGCGCTGGAAAACGTTGCGTACTATGGCTTGGGCGAACGCGAAAACCTGATCGACTATAAGGCGCAGTCCACCTTGGGCGTATTTGAATCGACTGTGCCGCAGATGCACGAGCCGTATATCAAACCGCAGGACAACGGCAACCATACGGGCACGCGCTGGCTGACGCTCACCGACAGGGACGGCGACGGGCTGATGTTCCAGGCGTCGGAAAAGCCGTTCAGCTTCTCTGTCCACAATTATACGCAAAAACTTTTGGCCGCCGCCAAGCATCAGGAGGATCTGCACGACGAATACACCACCGCGTTGTCGATCGACGGTTTTATGAGAGGAACCGGCTCAGGCAGCTGCGGCCCCGATACGCTGATTCAGTATCATGTCAACGCCGAAAACGGTCTGGAATTCGCTTTCCGCGTTTCACCTGTCGTCAGGGGCGTTAAGGTCGAACCGCCCGTGACGGTCACGCAGGAGAGCGATGAACCCGAGTTTGATTCCGCAGAGTCTGACTCGGTGGAGCTTGACTTCATGGAGGGCTGCTTGATAGACGTGGCTCTGGCGGATTCTTCTGCGGAAGAACCTGAATTATCTGTAGAAGATTCGTTCGAAGATCATCCTGCGCCGGAGGCACCGCAGGCTGTTATTGGACCGAATATGCACGACGCGCTGTTTCTGCCCCGCGCCGCGTCGCCCGAGGAGGCCGGCGTGTCCTCCGAAGCCGTTTTGAAGTTCCTCAAAGCTCTCAACGATTCGGGTACGCGCTACCACTCGTTTATGATCATACGAAACGGCAGGGTCGCCGCCGAGTGCTTTCGCTATCCTTTCAACGCCAAAACACCGCACGTGATGTATTCCGTCAGCAAAAGCGTCACATCCTGCGCCGTGGGCTTCGCGATTGACGAGGGCTACTTCACGCTTGACACAGGCGTCAACGATATTTTCCCCATGGATATCCCGAAAAAAGACCTTGAGCGCTTCTCGAAAATTACCATACGGCATTTGCTGACCATGACCGCCGGCAAACTCCCAAGCTACATGCTCAACAAGGCTAAGGGCAACTGGGTCAGCCATTTTAAGGACGCGAAATGGTACGCCGAGCCGGGCGAGGAATTCAAGTACATCAACGAAAACATTTTTATGCTGTGCGCCATCATCAAGAAGGTCACGGGCATGACTGTCACGCAGTATCTGACTCCGCGTTTGTGGGAGCCGCTGGGCATAACGCCGCCGTATTGGGAGACGGATGAAAACGAGGTGGAGGCAGGCGGCTGGGGTATCTTCCTGACGATGGAGTCTTTCGCGAAGTTTATGCTGACTTGCGCGCAGGGCGGCGTATACGAGGGCAGGCAGATCATTCCGGCGGATTGGGTCAGGGAATCGACGACCGTGCACTCCGACATAAGGGTCGATGAAAACGGGGGTAAGTCCGGCTACGGCTACTGCTTTTGGATCCGCCCCGAGGGCGATTTCCACGCGTGCGGCGTTTACGGACAAGTGGGGCAGGTCTTTTCAAAGGACAACCTCATCGTTACGATAACCAGCGGCGAAACGGATGACCGTGCCATTTGGGACGCGATGGACGTACTTCACAGGGAGGGTCTGACGGAGCCGGATACGGGCGCGGAGCCGAACCGGGCGCTGAAAGAAGCGCTCAACTCCCAGTTCATCGACGAGGTTCCTTACTCGAGCTACAGAAGTCCCCTTGAGAAGCTTTTGGGAGGCCAGACCGTGTGCTTCAACAAGGCTATGGCCGCGAATATAGCGGGCTTTCCGCCGTCTGTGCTCCCTGTCGCCGCCGTCTACATGGCGAAGGACCGCGCGGGCAATATCGACAAGGTGAAGTTCGGTTTCAGGGAAAACAGCTGCCTGTTCCAGTGGACGGAGGGCGATGAGAAATGCTGTATCAAGTGCGGCATGGACGGGCGCTTCCGCGGAAGCAGGATCACCTTGGCTAAAACGCGCTACACGGTCTGCGGCGCGGCGAAATGGGTGAACGACAACACGCTTGAGGTGACGATAAGGCCGATAGAATCCATCTGCAAGCGCGTCCTGATTTTCCGCTTCGACGGCAAAAATGTCCGCCTGAGCACGTACACCGACCCGTCCATGGATGAGATAATGAGTTCTGTGCGGCGTTCTGTTGAGGAGATGTTCTCATCCCCGAAAGGACGCCAGATAGCGTCAAAGGCTTTTCTTGCGCTGAAAGACAGGATACAGCCGGTGATGCGGGGAGAGCTTATAGCGTTGAGGGGTTAGGCGTTAGGCGTCAGGATTCGGAGGGGAACGGTATATATTCTTCTTTGATATTATCAGAAAGGACTGTTCTCCATGAAAAAATCACTTTTGCGCTTTGCCGCGCTCGTTTTGGCGTTTGCCGCCATATTTACTTTCGCGGCGTGCAGGGACGGCGGCGGCGAATCCACAACTGCCGCGCCGGAAGCCATCGCGACGATCCCGGACTTCGACGCCGCGCGTTATCAGGTTTACCGCCTTGAGGACGCGACTGAGTACGACGAGTTTCACAGGATGATATCCGTTTCCCTGTCCGCCGACGGCACGGCGCTGCTTGGGCAGCCGCCAATCAGCAGTCTCCTCTTGTTTGAGAGCACGTATTCAGTTGCAGGCGATGTGCTGCTGATCCATGTGCCAAATCCCGAAGACTACGGCTTGAAGGGCGGCGACGTTGCCGCGATGTTTACCATCGAGGACGACAGCACGCTGGTGTTTTTGTCGTCTGAGTTTGCGCTTCGGGCAAAAAAGGGCGGGCGGTATGTGTGCGAATCGCCAGAGTTTGCGCTTTTGGGCGAGTCCGCGTCAGGAGAATCCGAATCTGAATCAGAATCCACAGCGGGTACCACGACTGCCGCGTCAACCACGACAAAGCCCGCCGACGACAAATCGCCGAAGACCGCCGAGGAGATTCTGGACTGCTACAACAAGGCGCTTGAGAGGGTTGCGGGCAGGAAAACCGCGTTCAGCAAAACAAGGCAAACAGTTAATGAGACATACAGCGCGGAGCTTGCGCTGAGGCCGTTCAAGAGCCTCATATATCAGTTCATGGGCATGGGCGGGGAGAACGTCTATACCGCCGAGGCTGCTAAAAATGACTACTACTATTCAAGGTACATACGTCCCAGCACACTGACGGAGGATGATATCACGTCCGCGTCCTGCGGGGTTGCGGACGGCGATTATGTGCTCACGATCAAAATCAAAGACGGTCAAAGCTCGGTCACGGATGGCGGCTCGTATACGGTTGACGCCCCACTCGACAGAAGCGGAATCAGCGCCGGAGAGGGCGACAAGGCCTACTTTGATCACAAGACGGCCGAAAACATCTATGACGCGATCAGCGAAGTCGCCGGGGGCGCAACCATCAAGGAAAGCTATTCCGGCGCCGCTGTTAACGCGACGATCGACCCGAAAACCGGTAACCTGAAAGAGCTTACCGTCACGTTCGGCGTTTCACTTGACATCTCCCAGATGATGGGTTCGAGCGCTTCGGCGGCGGGTTCTTCGACAGTGGAGTTTAGGGATTTCAAATGGTGACATTATAGCAGTTCCGCATGACATGGGCGGTTGGAATTGCGAGGATTTTTTTCGTCAGGCAAGGCCGACGACGCAGGCAAGCTCGCGCTTGTCAAGGAGGAGAACGCAGCATGGCGGAAAAAAGACCGCAAAGACAACCGTCTATGTCATGCGGAACTGCTATAAATTATAAAATAATACGCTCAGACCGCCGCACGCTGGCCATCGAGATCACGAAAGCTCTTGAGGTTTTAGTGCGCGCGCCGAAACGCGCGACGGACGAGGAGATCAGGCTTGCCGTCGAAAAGCACGCGGCTTGGATCGAGAAAAACCTTGAGGTGCGCAAGCAGCGCAACGAGGCGCGGACGGCCTATGAGCTGACCGACAGTGAAATCGGGGAGTTGACCGCGCTCGCGAAAAAAGTCATCCCGCCCAAGGTGGAGCATTATGCCCGCCTGATGGGCGTCAAGCCCGCGAGCGTGAAGATCACGTCGGCGCAGTCGCGGTTTGGCAGCTGTAGCGGCAAAAACGGGCTTTGCTTTTCGTACATACTGATGCGGTTCCCGGAGGAAGCGATCGACTATGTCGTTGTGCATGAGCTTGCGCACATCAAACATCACAACCATAGCAAGTCGTTTTATACGCTGGTGGGGAAGTATATGCCGGACTATAAGGCGCGGGAAAAGCTGCTGAAACAATTTTTTACATAAATTTGCGTAAATGATAGATAAGACTGTAGGGCGCGACGCCCTCGGCGCGCCGCAGATCAACGTTTTTTCGGCGCGCCGAGGGCGTCGCGCCCCACTAAACACGTCGTAAAATTGTTTGTCGTGGATTTTTTGTATATTTGACTTGCAAAATCCGTCGCTTTATGTTATAATGCAGAACATCAACGCTTTAAAGCTTTAGAACGTTAAAGTCTGCCGAAACGAGATTCATATAAGGAGATGATCGTCATCAGAATAACCGCGTCCCTGATAAACGCTGCGGCGGTCATTTTAGGCGGCGGGATCGGCGTGCTGTTCAAGGGCAGGATCCCGGAAAAAGTCACACAAAACATTCCCCGCGCCATCGGGCTGTGCGTATGCGTGATAGGCGTTTCCGGTGCGATGAAAGGCGATGTGATGCTTTTAGTCGTGTCGCTCGCGTTGGGCGCTTTTATCGGCGAGGTCCTGAATATAGACGGGGGTCTGAACAAATTAGGCATGTGGCTCCAAAAAAAGTTGAGCCGGGGCAGTGAAGGCTCCAGGTTTTCCGAGGGCTTTGTCGCGGCGACGCTGATGTTTTGCGTGGGGGCGATGACGATCGTGGGTTCTATCGACAGCGGGCTTCGCAACGACAACAGTATTATTTTGACGAAATCCGTCCTTGACGGCGTGAGCGCGATGTTTTTCGCGTCCTTTTACGGCTTCGGTGTGCTGTTTGCCGCCGTTGTGATCGTGATTTATCAGGGCGGCATTGAATTTTTCGCGGGATACATGCAGAATATCTTAACAGACGCCTTAATCACGCAAATTTCGGCGGTGGGAAGCGTCATGATTTTGGGAATCGGGTTAAATATGTCGCTGAACGCCAAAATAAAGGTGGCGAACCTGCTGCCGGGACTGTTGTTCGCGGCGGGATACTATTATTTGTTTCTGAAATAAATTTGTTCCTAATAATTTTGATATAAAAGGAGATCACGACAATGAAAGACATCCAGGAAATCAAATTCTACAGCGGCGAAGCCTGCCCGCTGGAAATGCACAAGGTACGCATCGTCCAAAGGCTCAACCTGCTTCCTATCGAGGACCGGGTTAAGGCCGTGAACGGGGCGGGCAACAACACTTTTCTGCTGCAAAATAAGGACACGTATCTGGACATGCTGACGGATAGCGGCGTAAACGCCATGAGCGACCTTCAGTTGAGCGCTATGATGGTTGCTGACGACAGCTATGCCGGAAGCGCCACATATGAGAGGCTGGAAGAAAAGCTGACGGAGCTTTTCGGCACGAAGTATTTTCTGCCGGCTCACCAAGGACGCGCGTGCGAGCATATTTTCGCGAAAGCGTATATAAAAGACGGCGACGTTATACCCATGAACTACCATTTCACGACGACGAAGGCCCACATCGGGCTTCAGGGCGGTAAGGTTTTGGAGCTTTATTACCCGGAAGCGCTTGAGGTTGACAGCGACCATCCTTTCAAGGGCAACATGTCTCCCGAGCGGCTTTTAGAGACGATCGCCGAATACGGCGTGGACAGGATCCCCTTTGTGCGCATGGAGGCGGGGACGAACCTCATCGGCGGCCAGCCGTTTTCGCTTGCGAACCTCAAGGAAGTCTACGCGATCTGCAAGGCGAACAAGATACCGCTGATCCTCGACGCGAGCCTTTTGGCAGATAACCTGTATTTCATCAAGGTACGCGAGGCGGAGTACAGGGACGTCGGTATCAGGGAGATCACGCGTGAGGTCGCCGACAATACCGATATCATCTATTTCTCGGCCAGAAAGCTCGGGCACGCCAGAGGCGGCGGAATCTGCACGAGCGACCATGACGCGTATATGAGGCTGCGCGACTTGGTACCCTTGTTCGAGGGCTTTTTGACCTACGGCGGCATGAGCGTCCGCGAGATCGAGGCGATCACCGTCGGCATGGAAGAGACCATGGATTATTATATGATCAACCAAGGGCCGGAGTTCATCAAGTATATGGTTGACGAGCTGAAAAAGCGCGGCATTCCCGTGATTACGCCGGCGGGCGGCTTGGGTTGCCATCTGGACGCGATGAGGTTTCTGCCGCATCTTCCGCAATCGGAGTATCCGGCGGGCGCATTGGGATCGGCCTTGTTCATCGCCGGCGGCATCAGGGGCATGGAGCGCGGCACGATTTCCGAGGAACGCGAGGCCGACGGTTCGGAGCACTACTCCAACATGGAGCTTTTGCGCCTCGCGCTTCCGAGAAGAGTATTTACTCTTTCGCAGGTCAACTACGCCATTGACAGGATCACATGGCTCTATGAAAACCGCGACCTCGTCGGCGGCCTGAAGTTCACGGAGGAGCCGAAGGTGCTGCGTTTCTTCGTGGGACGGCTGGCGCCGGTATCGGATTGGCAGGAGAAGCTGGTTGCGAAATTCAAGGCGGATTTCGGGGAAAGCCTTTAAGTTAGGGATTAGGCACTAGGCGTTAGGGATTAGGAGAAAATTAAACGGACAGGCTCGTTGCGTTAATGAGCTTGTCCGTTTTTGTTATGTAATTTCAAGTGACCACATCTACAGTCTAGCATCTAGAATCTAGCGTCTAGAATATGGTACGATCATGTCCTGCGCCAAAAATTCCCCATGATCCCCGACGCCGTCCTCGTCATGCTGTCCGTGGTCGGAGGTAATGATAAGGCGTCCGTCAAAGCTTTCCGCGAGCGACTGTACATAGCCGTCCAGCTCCCTGATTTTCAGCAACACCTGTTTGCTATAGGGGCCGTGCTCGTGGGAGACTTCGTCGATCCCGTGAAAATGAACGAACATGAGATCGGGGCGGTTGGCGGCGGCGTCCAGCGCGTTTTGAAAGGTCTCGCCGTCGTCACCTGAGAGCACGGGCCTGAGACTTGTTTTGATCAACGAATGCGCGCCCTCTATGTAGGCACAGGTCTTGCCAAGCTTTTCCGCTTTCGAGAACAGATCCTCCGCGGCCGGTTCGCGGTCATCGCGGCTTTGGACGCCATTTATGTCCGGGGTTTCGCCCGTCAGCATGGCGGCCAGCCCCACCGACGAAACAGGCGGATAACAGGCTAAAGCGGGTTTTGGATTCAGCGAAAACAGGAACGGCGCAAATTTGCTTCCGGCGAGCCGGAGCGCGGAATAGCCCAGGCCATCCAGCTCGACGATCATCACGCGCTCGTCCTGATGCAGGAAACGCAGCGCGTCGGCGGACGCTTCGGTGATCATAAAGCCGGGAGGGTCGGCCATTACGCCTGCGAGATTCTCAAGCCGTTGCCCGTCGGCCAGCAGCAGATCAATTTGATTGCCGCCGAATTCCAAAAAGCAGTTGTCTGTCGTGCGAAAATATACGGTTTTGCCATTGAAGCCCGTGGCGCAGAAAGCCGCGTCCTGTCCGTCCCCGAACAGCTCCGCGAGGGGCAAGCGCCAACGCGTGGTGTAGACCGTCACGCTTTTGCCGCCCTGTTGGCTCGTGCCCTCTTCTTTCAGGGCGCGGAGGCTGTTGCGCAGGAGCAGCTGCCCGGCGGTAAAGCCCTGTACGTCATCGCCGCTTATGAACCGCGCGGCGCGTGGATCGTCCGACGTACTCACAACCGCCAGCTTCGCGATGTTTTTGATGTTCGCGGAGGGCGGATGGGATTCGCTGCGCAGCTCCCACGCGAACTGCTTTGAATACACAAGCGTGCAGCCGGTCAGGTCGCCGCCGGAAATGCGGGCGGCCAGTCCGTCACAGCCGATGACCAGCAGGTCGAACTCCTCCGCGCGGGCCGTTGTGTATTTCTCAAAATACAGCGCGAGGTCAAGCGGCTCGTCGAAGCGGCTCGTGATGAAAGTGTAGCCGTCGGTGTCGCCGTCCAGATTCAGCGCCTGCTCGAAGCCGCCGCAGCCCGTGAGCAGGAGCAGCAGCAAAGCCAGAAGCAAAAAAGAAAAGATTTTTTTCATATCAGGATCAATCCGCCTTTACGAGAATTCCGCCGATCTGGAAGCTCGAAACATTTTTGACACGCATACCCTCGGGCAGACTCGGGCCGATGTACATCGGCGCTTCGGGCATACCCTCGATGAGCAGCATTTGCGCGGCGAAGGTCGAGTACCGTTCAGTTTTTTCTAGCCCGTCGGAGGATTTTATCGTGACGAACCGCGTTTGTTCCGCGCCGATCTCGTTCAGAATAAGCGCGACGGGCAGAGCCTTGCAGTCAATGCCGCCGTACCTGTAGTCCTCCGCGCGGTCTTTCAGGCTGGCAAAAAGTTCGTTTAAGGAAATCTCTTTCGTCACGGGCTGAACCTGCGCCTGCTCCGCAAACTCGATGGCGGACAGGTTTTTGACCCAATACATCGCGCGCTCCTCCGGGACGACCATCCGGGGAGGAATCACCTCGCCGTTTATTTCAAACGCGATGAGAAGATCTCTGTTTTGGAAGATTTCGCCGGTGATCATGACGGAGTAGCCGTCCGCGGAGTTTGCGGTGGCGGAGCCGAATTCTTTCTGCGAAACGCCGTTCTTTTGCAAGATCGTTTCTAACAGAACGCCCTTGGCGCGGACGGTCTTTTCGGTGCCCGTCGAGTTGATGGAAACCGTATCAAGCTCCGTTATCTCAAAATCGCTTCGGAGCCGCTCGCCCGTGACGGTGATATCGCCGCCCGGCAGACCTGTGAGGAGGATTTCGGCGGCGTCGGAATACTCTCCGGCAGAGATGAAGCCGTAATTTTTCGGGTCGCCGCCAGCCTTGACGACAGCGGCGGCGGCGGCGGCCAAAATTGCCCGTGAGGAAATCGTCGCGCTTGATACCGCGTCGATCCCCAGGCTTTGCCCGTCCACGATCGCTTTCGGCAGAAGCTCAAGGGCGTACGCGGCGTACGCGGGCGTTTCATTTTCGCTGAGGATTTGCAGATCGGCTATGCGGCCCGCGGCGTCAACCGTGAGCTGAACCTCAATATCCCCGCCGTGACCTGTGCCGATACCGATATAGACGCCGGGCGTCAGGGCGGGCGGCGCGTCATTCGCGCAGCCGGATATAAGCAACAGGCAAACCGCAAGCAATGAGAGGCAAGAAATAAGCTTGCCTCTTGTTGCTTGCTTCCTGTTTTTTATGACATGAAGCATTTGGTTTTTCCTCCCTACCAAACGAGGATGAGCGAAGAAACGTTTTTAACCGCCAGACTGTTAATCGTCTCGCCCGCGCCGGGGAACGAACGCGGCGCGTCTGTTGTCGCGCCATTGATTTCCAAAGCGAGATACGAATCATTAGCCATGATCATCGCGTAGGTAAACACGGCGGTACCCCTGGGGGAGCCGTCTGTCAGGGTAAGCTCGGCGTCGGCCCCCAGCAGACCCAGGTCAAAGTCCAAAGCGGTCAGGACGTCTTTGATGCGGACGCCGGCAATACTATAGTTTGTCGGATTGCCAAGCGAGTTTGTGAGCGTCGTTACGACCGTGTGTTCGGTGAGGTTAAGGCCGATAATGCTCTGGAGGGTGATGTCGTAGGTCTGCGTTTGAGGCTGCGCTTCGGTGGTGGTCGTTGTTGTGGTTGTGGTCGTGGTAGTGGTAGTAGTAGGCGCTGTGGTCGTTGTGGTGACAGTGGTTGCCGGCGCGGTGGTGACGGGCGGTTCAGGCTTGTCTTTTAAGCCGAAAATACCGCCGACGAAGCTCCAGATAAACGCAATGAACACAAGGAAAACCGCGAATGCTTTGTCGAAAATGCTCTTGAACATGGGTGTTACTTCCTTTCAAAATAAATATTTATTGATTACCTCTGAGTAAGAGGAACTCAACTGATTGTAACAGAAGCGACATGTTTGATAAAATCGCCGGTGCTGACAATACCGCTTGAGTCTTTGGTATTGTGGAATATGCGCGGCGCGCCGCTGGCCGAGCCGTCTATCTCCCACGCGAGGATGGCGCTGTTTATCTTGCCGTAATTGTATGAAACAGACTCGCCGTCGCTTGCGGTTAAGGTGACGGACACGCCGCTCCCGTACTTCTGCCAGTCAACGCCGTAAGCCGACAGCACGTCCGTAAGTCTTGCGCCTTTGATCGCATAGGTCTTTTCCGTACCGAAAGTGTTGACGCTGGTGATGGTTGCCGCGCGTTCGGCAAGCCCCTTGGCTTTCAGATCCGCCAGAGTGATTTGTATGGTCTGCGGGGCGGGCTTTGACGGGGGAGAAATCGGGGTGCCGCCTCCGCCTGAGGTGGTGGTGGCTGTTGTTGTGACTGTGGTCGGTTTTGTTGTTGTTGTCGCGGAAGGCTGTGCCGCAGTGGCGGTAGTTGTCGTTGTTGTCGCGGGCGGGACGGTTGTGCCGGGTTTTATGCCGGGGGAGGTGGCTGCCGTGGTTGTCGGCTTCGCCGTGCTTGTAACCGCTTTGGTGGTTGTTGGCTTGGCCGCAGTTGGTTTTGTTGTCGTTGCTTTTGTCGTTGTCGGTTTGGTGGTTGAGACGGCGGTTCCGACGGCTTCGGAGGTCTGCGGTTCCTCACTTGCCGATTCCGTCTCCGGCATATCCGTAAGCGGCTCGGCGGATGTCTCTTCCGCTTCAGCGATTTGTGACTCGGCGGCAGTCTCCGGCGCGGTTTCGGCGTCAGCGTCAGCCGTGCCGCAGGAAGCGAATACGAACATCGCGGCCAAAAGCAGGAGCAGAGCCGTAAATGTCTGTTTGTGTTTCATTTTGAGGATCACCCTTTCTTGAAATAATGCTGCTCTAGAATTTTGTATTGGTACAAGAGCTTGTTTTATCAGGTAGTTAAACCCCTCCGGTGCTGCGCGCCACCTCCCCTTGCAGGAGAGGCAGTGGTTGCCGGTCGCTCAAGCCTCCCTTATAAGGGGAGGCGGCACGCAGTGCCGGAGGGGTTTGAAAATTCAAAGTCAATACAAAAGTCTAAAAGAGCTATAAATAAAAAAACGCGGATCAAAGAATCGATCCACGCCAAAACAATCCCTAACATAGTTAAGGAAAATATTGCCGCAAATTTCTTCTCAAACACGGAACGCATGCCAGTTTCCCTCTCACACGCAGCTTGACGCGGTGAGTTACATACGCATTGGCCTTGTGCCGTGGCGTAAAATGCTTATTACGCTTTAGGCTGCGGGCTCGAAATCGCATTGCTATTCAATTTATAATCATATTTTAACATGTCAAATCGGCAAAGTCAACATTTTTATTCCAAAATGCTTGCCAAAATACTTACTTTATGCTACGATAACAATTGATGTACGTATTCTCAAAAGGAGATGTTATATTGA
Source organism: Oscillospiraceae bacterium (assembly GCA_009779495.1). Taxonomy (GTDB): domain Bacteria; phylum Bacillota; class Clostridia; order Oscillospirales; family Acutalibacteraceae; genus UBA1425. The sequence goes on from WRED01000002.1 coordinate 86,848, forward strand.
AAAGAATTATCGTTGCATTTTTGTGCGCGGCGCTGCTGGCGGCGGGCTTGACCCTGCCCGCCGCTGCCGCGCGGGGCTGCGATTGCGGTCAGGTCGTCCAGGTCTACATGAACGGCTTCGGCAGCGCGCTTTACTACGACTGGGACACGCCGGAGCAGCGCCGCGCCGAGATGGCCGAGACCGGCGAGCTTTTCCCCGGGATACTGAAGCTGCTGGGGAGCGCGGCGCTTTCGCTGGTCACGCTCAACACGGATTTCTTCGCCAGGGGCGTTGCCGGGATGTTTATGGGCTTGATGGGTCACCTGCAAATGGACGAGGAAGGCCGCAGCATCGAAAACATCTCTGTAGGCTGGAAAATCGACGAGGAAAAGGATCACCGTGAGTCACCCGAGTACACTTTCCACTTCGACTACCGTATTGATCCCTACGAGGCCGCCGCGCAGCTCAACGACTTCATCGAGGAGCTGTGTAAGCACACGGGGCACAAAAAAATCGCCCTCACCGGCTTCAGCGAGGGTGCGAACGTGGTTATGACGTACCTGGCGGTTTACGGGTCAAAGCGGCTGGAAACGCTGATCCTGGGCAACGGCGCGTGGCAGGGGCTGACGCTGGTGGGCGAGCTGCTGACAAAAAAGATTGCGCTGACAGGGGAGTCGGTCACAAATTACCTGGGCGACCTGCCCGACGAAAGCGGTTTGCTCGCGCCGGTGATGAGGCTCCTGAAGCGGACGCGCCTGCTGGATTTCACTTATCCGCTCAGTAAATGGATCGTGAGCAGTATGGGCGGCATTATTTTTGAGGAGGCTCTGATCCCGCTGTTCGGCCAGTGGCCCGCGATATGGGCGTTTGTGCCCGGGGAGTATTACGCGGAAGCGCGAAAGCTCATTGCGGACGACCCGAAGTACGCGTATTTGCTGGGCCAGTCCGACAAGTATCATGACGAGGTGCAGGCCGAGGCGGAGAATCTGCTGACAAAGGCGCGTAAAGACGGCGTGAAAATAGCGATCATCTGCGGCTACGGCTTCGCCCCCATCATCGGGACGGAGACGTGTGATTACCATACGGATACCATGATCGACACGGCGCGGGCGTCGGGCGGCGCTACAGTCGCGAAATACGGAGAGAAGCTGCCGGGCGGCGGTTCAGACGGTGATTCGGACCGCCTGTCGCCGGACGGGATTATTGACGCGGGCACGTGCATGTTCCCGGACTATACGTGGTTCTTTAAGGGGCTGCGGCACGACTCGGCGCCGTCGAGGGAGCTGCGGCAGTGGATTATCAGCAGCGAGGGTCAGCCGACCGTGCGCGACAATGAAATGTTCCCGCAGTTTATAATATTGGAATAAAGCACCTTATAAGCCATATTATATAAGGAGTTTTGTAAAACTCTCCGCAAAAAATTGAATTAAGGATGGATGACGCAGATGAAAAAACACATTTTATTGGACAACGCGTTTGAGACATGGGTGCTCGCGAAAAAAAATTGCGAGGACATACTGGACGGCAACCCGTCGCTTCAAGTCAAAAAGATATTCGTACATACTTTGTATGACGCGATTGAATTGCTTCTTAAGCAGATTATGATTGACCAGACGATGTATTCTGTCAGGAGCATCGTTCTGCCCGAAAACGGCGAGACGGCGGAGCTGATCTCGCGCACGATAGAGATCAGAAACTATCTCAGCAGCGGCGAACTGAATGAGTATTTCAAGAATCTGAAAAGCGATAATGACTGCTATAAAAAAACCAAGCAGGAAGACAAGATCGTACATCTGCACACAATGGGCTTCACCCAGCTGACAGACAATTTCGGCAAGATAATAGCTTTCAACGTTGATTCCAGCTGGACGAAAAAGGATAAAGAGGAATGGGTCAAAGCGATGAAGCAGAGTCTCTGCAAGCTCAGGGAGATCAGAAATGACGAAACGCTTTTCCTGGCGGATGCCGACAGCTTTTTTGAGATAGATGATTTCAAAAATATTTTAGGATTGATGATTCAGTTTGAGAAAATCATTAAGAATCAATGGTTTAAGCCGTTTGGGAAAAACGGCGATATCAACATTTACCCGTGGCTGACGGACGACGTGATGTTCCTGAAAGCGACGGACGTCCCTGACGCGCCGGATTTTGAAACGCTTGTAAAAAACAGCTACACAAACAGGAGGATCGCGTTAATGCTCAACGGGGAGCAGCAAATAGAGGATATCTATTCCTTATACAGCGCGGACTTCGGGATACCGCTTGAGGAGTTCGCTTCCAGGATGTGCGTGATGGAAAGATACGGGCTTCTGTCGGTGACGCCGCGCGCGGAAAAAACAGGCGGCAAAACGCAGCCGGACGACGGCGCGGCGATGGACCACGCTCACACGATGATCTTTGATTTCAGGTTTGACGCCGCGTTAACGCGTGAGATAACAAGTACCGATAATTAGAATTATATAGAGAAAGAGGGGTTACCTATGGCATTACTGCGCGTTACCATTTGGAACGAATTTTTTCACGAAATAGAAGACCCAATAGCAAGGGGGCACTATCCGCAGGGCATACATGAGCAGCTGCGGCAGGCTTTGGCGGCGGACGACCTCGAGATACGCACCGCGTGGCTGGAAAAGGACGCGGAGCACGGGCTTTCAGAGGAGGTTCTGTCGCAGACCGATGTGCTGCTGTGGTGGGGGCATTGCCGCCACGGGGATGTGCGTGACGACGTCGCCGACAGGGTTGTCGATTATGTGAACAGGGGCATGGGGTTTATTCCCCTGCACTCCGCGCATCGGTCAAAGCCGTTTCGGCGGCTGATGGGCACCTCGTGCATGCTGCGCTGGCGGGCTGACGAGGACCGGGGCGACCGCTGCATTGTTTGGAACGTGAACCCCAATCACCCGATCACACAGGGCGTGCCGTTGCACTTCACCCTCGAGCAGGAGGAGATGTACGGCGAACTTTTCTTCATCCCTCAGCCGGAGGAGCTTGTTTTCCTGTCATGGTTCGAGGGCGGCAACGTGTTCCGCGGCGGCTGTACTTTCACGCGCGGGATCGGGAAGATATTTTATTTCCATCCCGGCCACGAGATGTTCCCGAGTTACTATAACGAGAATGTGCTGCGCGTGATCGCCAACGCGATTCGCTGGGCCGCGCCACCAGAGGCACGGGAGTTGAACGCGGGACGGTATATGGATCCTGTAGTATAAATTTTGAGAAACTTTCCGCAAAAAATTTGAATAAGGATGGTTTATATCTATGTTCACATTATCCTGTTCAGGCGGCTGGGTACCCGGCAGCTACGCCGAAAAGATCCGCGCCGCCGCCGCTTTAGGCTACAAGGCCGTCGAGCCGCTGTGCTGGCTTCGTGAGGATATTGAGTCAGCCAGGGCCGCCATAGACGAAACAGGCTGCGCGATCTCCGCGATTTTGGTTCAGTCGGCGGACGAAGCGCAAGCGAAGCTGATTTGCAATGAGCACGGCATTGTGCACGAGGACGCGAAGGAAGCGTTTGCGCGGGCGATAGGGGAGACGCTTGAGGCCGCGCTGGCACTGAACTGCGGCACGATCGTGGTAACAAGCGGCAACGAGCGTTCGGACGTCAGCAGGGAAGTTCAGCACGCGAATATCGTAGAGGCTCTGCGGGCGGCCCTGCCTGTCATCGCGGGCAGCGGCGTACAGCTCGCGCTTGAGCCGCTCAACACTCTTGTCAACCACAAGGGCTATTACCTGACGACCTCGGAGGAATGCGCCGAGATCGTCCGCGAGGTGAATTCCCCGCAGGTGAAAATGCTGTACGACGTTTATCACCAGCAGATCACGGAGGGGAACCTCATCGACAACATACGGCGGTACATAAACGAGATCGGGCACTTCCATGTGGGCGACGTGCCGGGACGCAATGAGCCGGGCACGGGCGAGATCAACTACAAAAACGTGTTCAAAGCGATTGCCGGGACGGGATACGCGGGGTATGTCGTGTTTGAATGCGGGATGACGGAGCCGGTTGAGGTTGTTACACGGAAGATGTTTGAGCTATTGCCGGAGTAGTATAAGGGGGATGTTCTTTTGCGCATTGCCGACATAGAAAGCGAGCTGCTTCCCATGTTGCGGGAAACAGCCGCGCCCGATATAGAGCGCAGGGTCAAAAAGCAGCTTGATCTTTGGGGCAAAACGCCCGGCGTCCGATGCGAGTTTTACGACTGTAACGACAGCCCGTGGATCACCCGCCTGCCCGATTACGACATGCTTGAGATTCACTATGACTGTGAAAAGATGTTTGTGCGCCAGCTAAAGGCCGCTTTGGGGACGGCCCTGTCGGACAGCGACGGCGTGCCCTCCGTCCGCGCGGACATGGGCTGCGGGCTGGTGGGCGGACTGTTCGGGCTGACGCAGCGGATATTTCCCGACAAAATGCCGTGGCTTCAGGAGCGCCTGTCCAAGCAACGGATTTTGTCCCTGCAGCCCGGTGAATTCACGGTCACGGACGAATACAGGCAGGCCCTTGAGCATATGCGTTATATGAAGGACAAGCTGCAAGGCACGGGGGTAGAGGTGTTCCCCATTGACCTGCAAGGCCCGATTGATTCCGCGCACCTGCTTTACGGCGACGAATTCTTTTATGATCTGTACGACGACCCGGATTTCATCAACCATCTGCTTGACCTGGTGCACGCCGCGCTGGTCAGGCTGATGACGGACTGCTTTGACATCATTCAGCCGACGGGTTTTGTGGCGCAGTACAACAAGCTCGCGCTGCCGGTTTCGGCGCCGCTGAAAATCAGCGAGGATACCTCGACGCTTTTGGGCAGGGAGCACATTTTTGAATACTGCGTCCCACGCACAAGGGCGTTGCTGGAGCATTTTGGCGGCGGATATATCCATTACTGCGGCTGGAATCCGCATTTGTATGAGGCGGTGACAAGGCACATTTTACCGCTGGGACTGAATCTGGGAAACACCGAAAGGCACGATATGGCGGCTGTTTTGCGCGATCTTGCGGAGAGGGGGATGTTTTATTACGGGTCCTGCGGCGAGGATGTTGCCCGTGAAGCGGAACTCAATGGAGTAAGGTATATTTTTTGGATAAAATAAAGCAATCGTTGATAAAATTTTTCTGTTTAGGTAGTTATACCTCCTCCTGCGTTTCGCGTCACCTCCCCTTGCAGGGGAGGCTTTGATGGCGGCTCGACCAAGCCTCCCCTACAAGGGAAGGTGGCACGCAGTGCCGGAGGGGTTTGAAAACTCAAAGTCAATACAAACCAAATATTTTATAAAAAGGAGTAGATTTCATGCCAGACAAAAAGCGTAAACTGAAAATCGGCATCATCGGCACGGGAGGAATCGCCGGAGCGCACATCAGCACATACCTTGACCAGCCCGACGTGGAGATCGTTGCGGGGGCGGACCTTGTTCCCGGCAGGGTAGAGGAGTTCTTTGACCGCTTCGATGTGGAGGACGCGCGCGTCTATCCCGACCACCACGCTCTGCTCGAGGGCGAGAAAGACCTTGACGCGGTCAGCATCTGCACCTACAACACCACCCACGCCGAGTGTACCATCGACGCGCTTCAGCACGGTCTGCATGTCCTGCTGGAGAAGCCCATGTGCGTCACGCTTGAGGAAGCGATTGCCATGCGCGAGGCGGAAAAGGCCAGCGGCAAGATTCTCTCGATCGGCTTCCAGCCGCGCTTTGACGCGAACATGCAGATGATCAAGCGCATCGTGGAGTCCGGCACGCTGGGCAAAATTTATTACATCCAGACCGGCGGCGGACGGCGGCGCGGCATCCCGGGCAGCACGTTTATCGAAAAGAGCACGGGCGGCATCGGCGCGATGGGCGACATTGGCTGCTACGCGCTTGATGTGGCGCTCAACGCCATCGGCTACCCGAAGCCGCTGACCGTCAGCGGGTATGTCTCCGACTTTTTCGGCACGAATCCCAAGTATTACGCCGAGCACGCCCGTTTTGACGTGGAGGACTTCGCGGCGGGTTTTGTGCGGCTTGAGGGCGGCATTATTCTGGACTTCCGCATCAGCTGGGCGATGCACCCGGACACCCCCGGCGACACGATCATCTTCGGCACCGAGGGCGCGCTGCGCATCCCGTCCACCGACTGCTGGAACGGCTCCGTCGGCGGCCAGATGACGCTTTATCACGATTTGGCGGGCGAACGCGCGCAGACTTTGGTTCCGCTGCTCAAAAACGACGTGAAAAAGGGCGACCTGTGGAATCAGAAAATACGCTCTTTCCTTGACGCCATTCATGAGGGCGGCGAAAGCCCGGTGCCCTCGTCGCAGATCATCATTAATCAGGCGATCATTGACGGCATCATGAAGTCGGCGCAGGCGGGCAGGGAGATCGCGATTGAGATCCCCGGGATCTAGGCGTTAGGGATTAGGGGCTTACGAGGGATTAGAGATTAGGAATTAGGAATTAGGAGAGGGAGCGGTAAAATGGTTATATTCAATACAGTTGTGGCTTGTTTCCTCAGTATCGTGCAGGCGTTGCTTTCGCTGATGAATCTGCCGCTGATGGCTATTGGACAGAAGCTTGACCTTGACAGGTTTGAGCTTGTGTGGAGCGACGAGTTCGGCGGCGAAAGCCTTGACCTCGAAAAATGGGGCGGGCACGGCTTCACCGAGGGCGTTCACAAGCGCAGGGACGGCTACTGGTGCATGGACATGGCTCAGGTGAAAGACGGTATGCTGCATATCCCGTCGGTCTACAGCGAGGACGGTGTTGCGGGAGGGCCGCCCGGCTACTACTCCCTGGGGATCGACACCAGCCGCGCGTTTTTGCAGAAGTTCGGCTACTTTGAGGCGCGGTGCAAGCTTCCGAAAGGGCAGGGCCTGTGGAGCGCGTTTTGGATGTACAACAGCTCCATCGGAACAGTGGAGGGAACCCCGTTGGACGGCACGGAAATTGACATCTACGAAAGCGCGTACTGGCGTGAAGCCTGCGGCTGGAAAAGAGACTCGATCTCCTCAAACCTGCACTATTACGACGGCGGCTACTCAGGCAAGCTCCATTCGCAGAACATAGGCCGTTACCATGTGAAAGAGCCATACGACACTTTCCATACCTATGGCCTTGAGTGGAATGAGAACGAGTACATTTTTTACATCGACGGCGTGGAGACCGGGCGCTCCTCTTTCGGCGGTGTGAGCCAAAACGCGCAGTATGTCATCCTCAGCGTGGAGCACCAGCTGGGCGGCTGGGCGGGCGACATAAGCCTGAACACGGAAATGACGGATTTTGTGATTGATTACGTGCGCGTTTATCAGTACAAATCATAATTCAGGAATAAACGCAAATAATAGAAGCTGTGTTCAATCAGTGAATACAGCTTCTATTTTTTTCTCTTTTAGACGATTGTATTGATTTTTACGCCTTACAACCCCTCCGGCACTGCGTGCCACCTCCCCTTGCAGGGGCGGCTTGGATCGCAGCTGCACGCACAAGCCTCCCCTGCAAGGGGAGGTGGCGCGAATGCGCCGGAGGGGTACAAAACCCAATATATTAAACTATTGTATCAATACAAATATCTAGAAGAGCCTATTTTTTGTATCGGGGGATTTTATATGATATCTGTTTGGAGCAAAACAGCTGAAAACTTATCCACTGAACGCCCGCCGCTGAATGGCGGCATCAAAACCGACGTGCTGATCGTGGGAGGCGGCATGGCGGGTATTCTGACGGCGTACCGCCTGAAAAACGCGGGCGTGAAATGCGTTGTGGCCGAGGCGCGGACCGTCGGCAGCGGCGTAACGAAAAATACGACCGCGAAAATAACCGCCCAGCACGGCCTGATCTACGCCGATCTGCTGAAAAGGTTCGGCGCGGAAAAAGCGAAGCGGTACTATGGCTCGAACACGCGGGCGATCGCGTCTTACCGGGAACTGGGGGACAGGTACCCCTGCGACTTTGAGGAAAAAACGGCTTACGTCTATTCCGTCGGGGACCGGCGCAAGCTCGAGCGGGAAGCCGGGGCATACGAAACGCTGCGGATTCGCGGCGGCATGGGGACCGATCTGCCGCTGCCGTTTCCGACGCAAGGCGCGGTCTTTATGGAAAATCAGGCGCAGTTTAACCCGCTGAAGCTGCTGTATGCCCTGGCACGGGAGGTTGATGTCTATGAAAACACTTTCGTACGCAGGATAGACGGCGATACCGCGTACACAGACGTCGGCAAAATCACGGCAAAGCATATCGTTTTGGCGACGCACTATCCCATGGTCAATATTCCGGGACTGTATTTTGTGAAGCTGTATCAGCACCGCAGCTACGTGATCGCGCTGGAGAACGCCGCTCATCTTGACGGCATGTTCGTCGATGAGCGTGAGGACGGGCACTCGTTTCGGATGTATCAGGATCTATTGCTCGTCGGCGGGGGCGACCACAGAACAGGCAAAAAAGGCGGCGGATATGAGGAGCTGCGCGGGCTTGCGGCCAAGGCGTATCCCGGGGCGAGGGAGAGATACAGCTGGGCGACGCAGGACTGCATGAGCCTTGACGCGGTGCCGTATATCGGGCGGCACCGCGCGGGGGCCGGGAATCTGTATGCCGCAGCGGGGTTCAACAAATGGGGGATGACCGGATCAATGGCCGCAGCGGAGGTTTTGACGGATATGATCGTTCACGGCAAAAGCGAATGTGAGGAGCTGTATTCGCCCCGCCGCTCCATGCTGACGGGTCAGCTTTTTATCAACCTCGGCGCGGCGGCGGCGGGACTGCTGACGCCCGGCGGGCCGCGATGCACACACATGGGATGCAAGCTGCGGTTCAACGGCGTGGAAAAAACGTGGGACTGTTCGTGTCACGGCTCGAGGTTTGACGAGAGCGGACGGGTGATTGATAATCCGGCTCTCAGATCGCGTTTTGAACGCTAATTCCGCGTTTCTTCCACATGAAATGGCAGCTCCGCGCCGATATTCTGAAGCAGCGTATAATCCCCGCTGATAATATATCCCGTTTCGGTCATCTTACCCTCCGACCGCTGTGCCAGAACACTGCTGTAGCGGTAGTTTTCAGCGGCGGCTTTCAGGTGGCTCTGCAGCGCCATAAGCCGTATCTCACTGTCGCTGAACTGGCGGCTGACCTCCTCGTAATACAGGTTACGGTGCGACGTGAAGCCCACGGGCAGCGTGCGTCCCGACATATAAAGCCACCAGTCGCTTTCATAAAAATCTGCCCTTTCTTTCCCGGTGACCTCGCGGGGAGGAAATTTTATGCCGAAAATCAACAGCGAAGCCCTGCGGTCGGTGCGGACCAAACGCTTGACGGACTTTATGCGTTCGGCGGCAGCGGTAAGCTTTTCGTTTACCTGCGCGACGGCGTAGCCTTTCGCGTGGCGGAAAACGACTGAGCCGTCACTGTTTTCCGTGACGCCGCTGATGAGCATGTCGCCCTTTGCGATGGCCGAGCCTACCTGCGACACGGCCTTGCCCTCATACGCTTCCAAAACCGTGATCACGCCGTCTTTGGCCGCGACGATGTGGTGCGGCGACTTAAAGTCCTCCGGCGCGGCCGTCTTGAGCTTTTCGCGCACCTCGATCGTCGCCGTGCTGCCGTCAAGGTTGAGCGCGAGCCAGGAAAGTCCCGGCAGTTTTTCAAGCGCCGCCCGCTCAATCTCAAGGGCGTTTACGCCCGAGGCTCTCATGCCCGGTCTGACGCCCAGCTCATCAAATACGCGAAGGATGGTTTCCTCGGGCACGTCGTAGCTCCCGACGACAGTGATCGTCCAGACCATATTCGACATAATCGAGAAGAAAAGGACGAACACCGCCAGTCCGATCAGAAGTCCGGCCCTTTTGCGGTAGCGGTGGTTGAAAAAGGGTACGCCCACGCGCCTGACGACGCGCAGCCTCATGCCTGACCTGCGCGCCGGATGACGCATGGCCTTATAGCCTCTTATATCGGTTTTGCCGTACAGGGCGCCGTTTTGGCTCTGAATATCCCAAAAGGGGATAGCCGCGCCGGAACAGAGGTTGATGAAGCGTTCGGGGAAGCCGCCCTCGGCCTTGAAAACAACGTATCCCAGGATAAAATGAAAGAGCTTGATGATGAACAACCGGGCGTCCTCCTTTAAGATTCGGCGTTATATTCGGCGGGAGCAAGCTACCCGCCCTACGATGAATGCGAATCACGGGTAAAAACCAGAAAACAGGTAAAAGTCAGGCGTCATTGCGAGCGCGGATAAGCGTTTTTATATAACAAGGTCGGAGCGCGAAGCAATCCAGTTATGCAACTTCATTGCGTTGCCTGACCGCTTCTGATTCCTCAGCCATTTGCTGGCTGGATTGCTTCGCGCCCAAACCTTGATATTATTCAGCGTTTCTCTGCGCTCGCAATGACGTGAACCGAGCCCTATATCTATCATGTCCACCCATTATTAAGCACGTGATTCGCATTATGACGTAAAGTCCACGGATAGAATATTCCCGCAGACGATGGCCTGATTCAGCTGGAGCGTCCTGATCATCAGGCAGCTGCCCGTAAAGCGCACGATAAGCTTGCCGGTGTTTAAGCGGATTACGTTTTCATTATATTCGACCACGCCCCGGCAGCCGTCCACGACAGCCTCCCGGTTGCCTGACATCTCGATGTGGACAGTGCCGGGCAGCGACGTTTTCGGCATCTCCAGCTCTTCGCCGAGCCTTTCGGCAATGCGCTCAAGGCCGGCTTTTTGGCGGCTTCCGCGGTTTTGACGGTTAGGCATATGTTCCATACCTTTCTGAACAGGTCTACCTGAAATCTTATGCGAAAATTCACGTGAAAAGTACATTTTATGGGGGTGTACAATCATACATTTATATGAGATGTATAGTCAACCCGCTTGAAACCCGGATCGACTGTAAAAGGAGACACGTGAGCGTATGAAATATATGAAACGTATAAACCCCGCCGCTCTGAAACGCCTGCCCGCCGTGGTCGGCGCGCTGTTGTTTGCCGCGCTGCTTGTCCGCTTCCCGCGCGAGGCGGCCGAAGGCGTGCGGGACGGGCTGAGGCTTTGCGCGGTGACGGTCATTCCGTCGCTGTTTCCGTTTATGGCGCTGTGCTCGTTTTTGGTGAAGTCGGGTGCGTGCGAAGCGATGGGCCGGTTTGCGTCGCCGGTCACGAAAGCGCTGTTTAAGCTTCCAGGATGCGTGGCGGGCGCGGTCGTGATGGGGCTTTGCGGCGGCTATCCCGTGGGCATGTCCATGACGGCGCAGTTGCTGAAAAGCGGGCGGATAAGCCGAAATGACGCCTTTCGCATGACGCTGTTTTGCGTGAACGCCGGACCCGCGTTCGTGATAGGCGCGGTCGGTTCGTCTATGCTGGGCAGCCACCGGGCAGGACTTGCGCTGTTTTTATCGCTGTGCGCGTCGTCGCTTACGGTGGGATTCCTGACCCGTTTCACTAATCCCCAAAATGGTGAAACGAACGCGGACTTCGGTCAAACGGAAGCTTTTTATCCCCAGGAGAGGTATCAAAGCCTACAGAAAAGCTTGGTTGAGGCTGTCGCGGAAACGGCTGCCGCCATGCTTTCGGTTTGTGCGTGGATCGTGCTGTTCGCCTGCCTGTGCGCCGCGCTGACGCTTCTGCCGCGCTCGCTTTCACAGGCGGCGCTTCCGCTGAAATGCGTGCTGGAGGTCACATCGGGGTGCGCCGAGGCCGTTGTCGGTGGCGTGCCGCTTCCAGTGTTAGCCATGGTGATCGGCTTTGGAGGATTTTCCGTACATTTTCAGGTTTTGCAATATACGCGGGAGGCGGGCGTGCCCTTTTCCGTTTTTCTCGCGTCAAGGGTCGTGGGCGGGGCGCTGGCCGCCGTAGCGTGCGTGTATGTTTTGAGACTGTTTCCCGTTGACGTTACGGCTTTCCTGAATAACGTAGAACCGATAGCCTCCGCGCATTCGTATTCCGCGCCTGTTTCGGCGGGGATACTCATCATGAGCGCGCTGTTAATTATTGACACCGTACCGGCTGTTGAGACGGTTTACAGAAGAAAAAGGTAGGTCATCGACTTGGATGCAAAAATAAGAATACGGGACGCGTTACAATCAACGCGTCCCGCACCCTTAAAGCTGAATTAGTGGCGCCAATAACTTGGCTTTACGTTTTTTGCCGAATTAGCAATTGCCGCAACCGCAGCCGCAGCCGCCGAAGTCGTTATTGCAGCAGCATAAGAGAATAACGAGGATCAGGATCCATGAGTTATTTCCGCATCCCATTGTGTCGCCCTCCTTTCGCCATAGCCGCCTTGCGTGAAAATCAATTCGCACTGCGCGGCGGCTTACAATGACATGTTATGAGGTTTGTACCGATTTGGTGCCGGCTTCATGGGAAAATAAAAACGGAACATATCGGACGGGTATCGCATATAAGAAGAAACAAAAATCTTAAAAATCAACGAAAAACTCAGTACACGCGAGAATTAACGAGAAAAACGCGAAAAACATGTTGAATTTGACCTTTGTTGACCTTTGACGTATTGTGACCGCCGGTATATAATGTATCCACAAGGTCAAAGAAAGTCAAAGTTAAACGAGGGGGGTGAAACACAAAATGAGCCTCAGCAACAGCATAGCCGAGATGATTATGGATATGCTTCAAAGTGACGGCTATACCGAGATACAGCGAAACGTGCTTGCGCAGACCCTGGGCTGTGTGCCGAGCCAGATCAACTACGTGATCGCGTCGCGGTTTACGCCGGAGCAGGGCTACATCGTGGAGAGCCGCAGGGGCGGCGGCGGGTTTATACGGATCAGCCGCGTCAACCTGAGCGGGGGATCGACGCTCATGCACGTGGTGAACACGGTCGGCGGGGAGATGGACGAAAAAACCTGCCGCGCGCATATCGTCAACCTGTCGCATCAGAGTATGATCGACGAATCGGCGGCAAGACTTATGCTGGCGGCGACCTCAGATAAGTGCTTTCGGACGCTCCCGCCTGATTTGCGCGGCGCGGTTCGGGCAGCGGTATTCAAGCAGATGCTTTTGACGGTGATCTGATTTCGCTCTTTTAGATGATTGTATTGATTTTTACGCTTTCCAACCCCTCCGGCACTGCGTGCCACCTCCCCTTGCAGGGGCGGCTTGTGCGTGCAACTGCGATCCAAGCCGCCCCTGCAAGGGGAGGTGCACACAGTGCCGGAGGGGTATAAAAACCAAAAATTTTAATTCTTGTATCAATACAAATGTCTAAAAGAGACTTTAATTTTAAGAAGAGAGGATGATTTTACCATGTTATGCCAAAACTGCGGAAGGAACGAAGCTTCCGCCCACATCAAAAGAGTGATAAACGGCGAGGCCGCCGAGTCGCATCTCTGCGGTGAATGCGCCGCGCAGATGGGCTATGGCAATCTGTTTTCGGGATTCGGGTTGACGCTCGGGGATTTTTTCGGCAGCTTTTTAAGCGACGCCCCGGCGCAGCAGCTCGGCGCGGCGAATGTAATCCGCTGCCAAAAGTGCGGCAGTTCCTGGAACGATATCGCGCGGGACGGACGCGCCGGCTGCGCCGACTGCTACCGGACGTTTTTTGATCGTTTAAGCCCGTCGCTTCAGCGTATACACGGGCGGATCAGGCACAACGGAAAGGTTTCGCAAAGCGGCCTTGAAACAGGGGAGGCGAAGTCAGAGCGCGAGCTGCGGCAGGAAAAGACAGACGCGCTGAAAAAGCGGCTTGACGAAGCTGTGGCGGAGCAGAATTTTGAGACGGCCGCGAAGCTCCGCGATGAAATCAGGGATTTGGAGGGACAGGAATGAACAAGTGGTACATCGAAAAGGGCGATCAGGGCGACGTGGTTTTAAGCACGAGAGTGCGCCTGGCGCGGAATCTTGACGAATTCCCGTTTCCGGCCAAGCTTGACCCAAAGGGCAGGAACGCGGTCAACAAAATTGTGAAGGATGCCCTGACGGCGGACGGCGCGGATACATTCAAGTGCATCGACATGAAGGAGCTTACGCAGACGCAGGCGGTGTCTTTCGCGGAACGGCATCTCATAAGCCCGGAGTTCACCCAAAGCCGCGAGGGGCGGACGCTTATCATCACGGAGGACGAAAGCGTCAGCATCATGCTGTGCGAGGAGGATCATATCCGTTTGCAGGTGATGAAGTCGGGGCTGTCGCTGCATGAGGCTTACGATATCGCCAACAAGATCGACAACATCCTCGACGGCAAGCTGCGCTACGCCTTTGACGAGCGAATCGGATACCTGACGCAGTGTCCCACGAACCTGGGCACGGCCATGCGCGCGTCCGTGATGCTGCACCTGCCCGCGCTGACAAAGACGGGCAAGCTGTCGGGTCTCGCGGCGACGGTATCAAAGCTCGGGCTGACGATACGCGGGGCTTACGGCGAGGGCACGGCGGCGCGGGGGGCCATATACCAGTTAAGCAACCAGATCACATTGGGCATAACGGAGCAGGCGGCGCTGGATAACCTGAACGCGATTACCCTGCAAATCGTCGCGCAGGAGCGGGCCGCCCAGCGGGAGCTTCTGAACAATCCCGCCGAGGAGGATCAGGTCTACCGCGCCATGGGCATACTAAACAGCGCGAGGATGATGGACGCGGACGAGTTTATGGGGCTGATTTCTCTGGTGCGCATGGGCGCGGCGCGGGGGCTGTTCAATGTAACGATTGAGAGGATCAACGAGCTGATCGTGAATATGCAGCCGGCTACGCTGATGGAGATGAGCGGGAGGAATCTTGAAGCGGCGCAGCGGGACGCTGAACGCGCAAAGATTTTGCGCGAAATACTTGTAAGTTGATTTTTTCAAACCCCTCCGGCACTGCGTGCCACCTCCCCTTGCAGGGGAGGCTTGAGCGACCGGCAACCACTGCCTCTCCTGCAAGGGGAGGTGGCGCGCAGCGCCGGAGGGGTTGTCCTCGACGCGCCGCAGAAAGATCAATGAAAATTTATGCGCAGCATTTTCCCTAACCGCGTTTAAAATCTACAATCTAAAATCTACCATCCAAGAAAGGAGAAAAAATCTATGATGTATAAATTCACCGGTCTGACAGAAAAGGCCAACATCGCGTTGAACCGCGCCATCGAAAAGGCAGAGGAATTCGGCCACACATACGTCGGCAGCGAGCACCTTCTTTTGGGACTCTTGAACGAAAAGGGCGGCATGGCGGCCTCTGCGCTGAACGCGAAAAAAATCACTTTCGAAAAGGTGGAGGAGATCATTAAAAGCACCGTGGGCATCGGCGTGCCGACCATGCTGTCGCCCAACGACTTCACGCCGCGCTGCAAGCACATCATCATGGATATGGCGGCGGCGCAGGCGCGTTCTTTAGGTCATGCGTACGTGGGGACGGAGCACATTTTAGCCGCCATCATCAAGGAGGACGACAGCGTCGCGATCAACATGATACGCGAGCTTGGCGCTTCGCCGCAGGAGCTTTTGAGCGACGTTTCAAAGGTGCTGGGTGCGAATTCCTATAAGGGCGCGGGTGAGCAGAAGAAGAACAAGGATAAGCCGCAGACGCCGGTACTCAACCAGTTTGGGCGAGACCTCACGGAGCTTGCGGGCAAGGGCATGATCGATCCCGTTATCGGCAGGCAGACGGAGATTGAGCGCGTGATTCAGATTTTAAGCCGCCGCACAAAGAACAATCCGTGTCTGATCGGCGAGCCGGGCGTCGGCAAGACCGCCATCGCGGAGGGGCTCGCGCTGAAAATCGCGTCGGGCGAGGTGCCGGAAATGCTGCGCGACAAGCGTATCGTCGCGCTTGACCTGACCGGCATGGTTGCGGGAACCAAGTACCGCGGCGACTTTGAGGAGCGGATCAAGTCCGCCATCGAGGAGGTCAGCAAGGCCGGCGACGTGGTGCTGTTCATTGATGAGCTTCACACTCTGGTGGGCGCCGGCTCGGCCGAGGGCGCGGTGGACGCGGCGAACATCCTCAAGCCGTCTCTGGCGCGGGGGGAGATGCAGGTCATCGGCGCGACGACGCTTGAGGAATACCGCAAGCACATCGAGAAAGACGCCGCGCTTGAACGCCGCTTCCAGCCCGTGACAGTCGGTGAGCCGACCGAGGATGAGGCTGTGGAGATACTCAGGGGACTGCGGGACAGGTACGAGGCGCACCACAAAATCAAGATAACGGACGACGCCGTTTACGCGGCGGTGAAGATGTCGTCGCGCTATATCGGCGACCGGTTCCTGCCGGACAAGGCAATTGATTTAGTGGACGAAGCGGCTTCCCGGGTGCGGCTCCGCGCATTCACCGCACCACCCGACCTGAAAGCGCTGGAGGACAGCATCAAGGAGCTATCGGGCGAAAAGGCCGCCGCCGTAAACGCGCAGGATTTTGAGCGCGCGGCGCAGCTTCGGGACGAGGAAAAGGAGCTGAAAGAGAAGCTTGACAGTCAAAAGCAGATATGGCATGACAGCACGGGCAAGCGTATCGGCGAGGTGACGCCGCAGGAGATCGCGCAGATCGTGTCGGCATGGACGGGCATTCCCGTGGCGCAGATTACGCAGGAGGAAAGCCAGCGGCTGCTTCATTTGGAGGAAGAGCTGCACCGCAGGATCGTCGGGCAGGAGGAGGCCGTGACTGCCGTCGCGAAAGCGATCCGGCGCGGCAGGGTAGGGCTGAAAGACCCGAAGCGGCCCATCGGCTCGTTCATCTTCCTGGGGCCGACGGGCGTGGGAAAAACAGAGCTGTGCAAGGCGCTGGCGGGTGCGATGTTCGGCGACGAAAGCGCCATGATCCGGCTGGATATGTCGGAATATATGGAAAAGCATACCGTGTCAAAGCTTGTCGGCTCGCCGCCGGGATATATCGGTTATGACGAGGGCGGGCAGCTGACGGAAAAAGTCCGCCGCAAGCCATATTCGGTATTGCTGTTCGACGAGGTGGAGAAAGCGCACCCGGACGTGTTCAACATGCTGCTGCAAATCCTCGAGGACGGAACGCTGACTGATTCGCAGGGCCGCCGCGTGGACTTCAAAAACTGCGTGATCATCATGACGTCGAACCTGGGCGCGAAGCTCATCACGAATCAGGGCGGCAGTTTGGGATTCACGACGGATGCCGGTGAGACAGCCAGTCACGAAAAGATTCGAGACGCGGTGATGGGCGAGCTGAAAAAATCGTTTAGGCCGGAGTTTCTCAACAGGGTGGACGACGTGATCGTATTCCACCAGCTGACGCGGGCCGACATCAGGGCGATAGCGGCCCGGATGCTGGAGACGCTGCAAAAGCGCGTGGCAGACATGGAGATCGAGATAACTTTCAGTGATGAAGCTGTCGGGAAGATCGCGGACGCGGGCTTTGACCCGGTGTACGGCGCGAGACCGCTTAGGCGCGCGATACAGTCACGGATTGAGGATAGGTTGTCGGAGCTTATGCTGGACGGGACGCTGGTTCCGGGGAAAAAGTATGTTTGCGAGACTAACGAAGATGGATTTGTTTTCGAGGAGTTCAGGGATTAGTATAAGCAACTTTAGCGCATAAAAGTATTTGGGACGGCTTCTGCGCCGTCCCTTTTTATGCTTGTTGTCATCAAATCGGTTATTTCAAAAGCTCATCATATGAGGTGTTCAGCGCGTCCCGGATTCCCCGAAGCTGGGTTGCTTTTACGTGTTGTATGCCACGCTCGATTTTCACAAGGGTTTCCCTTGTGATATCAATCCCCTGAAGTTGCAGTATTTGCACTAATTCTGTTTGTCCGACATGATGGTCTTTACGTACCTGACGTATATTGTCACCGATCCTTATTTCATCCTGTTTTATTTTATCTTCCATCAATACTATCTCCTCAAAGAACTATTTATCACCCTATTCTAATTCTTCAGGATTGTATTCAAACAAATCGCTTGGATAGCAATCCAGAATCAAACACAGAGCCTCTAAATTTGAATACTTAATAGATTTTGTTTCGTTGTTAATCATACGGTTAAAGTTTTGATAACTCATACCCATTTGTTTGTACAACCAATATCTTGTCAGACCCTTTTGTTCTAAAATGTCTTTCACCTTTAACTTAACCATGTCTTGTTTCTCCAGCATCTGGTTTTTTTAGTCCGCTATAAATTCAACTATATCACACAACTTGCAATCTAATATTTTACAAAGCGTGTCAAGAGTGTTCGTTGATACGCTTTGATTTGCCTTTAATCGTCTTATTGTAGAACTACTTATGTTATATTCTTGGCCTTTATTTCTTAAAGTGTACGTTGTTGCCCCTTTTTCCTCCATTGTTTTCCATAACCGAGCATAAGAAATCATATTTTTTATCTCCCCTATTTACTTTATTACTATTATGGCTTATAATGCACATAATACGTTATGGGCAATATTGCCCATAGACAAAAGAGGAGAATGATAAATTTGAAAGAAAAAACCTGCTGTTTCACCGGCCACCGAATCATCCCCGCCAACGAATACACCGCAATACAAAAACGCCTTGAATCAGAGATCATAAATCTCATCAATCAAGGCGTTCGATGTTTCCTCGCGGGCGGCGCGCTGGGCTTTGATACCATGGCGGCCCTCGCTGTTTTAAGTCTGAAAGAGAAATATCCGCATGTTCAGCTTATCTTAATTCTGCCCTGCAAAAATCAAACTGCGGGATGGACCGAAGCGGACAAAAAAATATACGACCAAATCCTGATTCAAGCGGATAAAGCCGTATATACATCAGAGCATTATTACAATGGCTGTATGTTTACGCGAAACCGACATCTGATTGATAACAGCGTGGTTTGTGTTTGTTACTTAAAAAGTGTAAGAGGCGGCACGGCTTATACTGTTGATTACGCAAAACGAAAGGGTCTGAAAATTATTAGGGCGTGTTTGAAAAACCCCACGCGCACAGCTTTTTGGCGCTTTTTCCGTCGCACCGCGTTAAAATTTCTTGAAATACGGGCGTATTCCTTCAAAATTTTACCTTGTGCGGCGAAAAA
>WRED01000003.1 GCA_009779495.1 Oscillospiraceae bacterium
ACTCTCCTTCTTTATGATTTCTGTGCGTTTGAGATTGCACACATTAATCATAATCGGGGAGTTTATTTTTTGCAAACTCCGTTTTCATTGATTACAGGAATGCTTGTTTATGTTTTGCTTTTTTGAAAAATCTGATATAATTTTATGGTCAATGTCATTTATGTTAAGGGTTCAACCATTTCACTCGTGTAAATGGGCAACCGTTGCATAACGGGTGAAAAGAACCCTTTGGCATTGACAACCAACAACGGTTGTCCTTTTTTATGCGGCAACCCCTAACCGCCAAAAAAGGAGGGCGAATGGAAAATAACAATAATATTATTGAGAACACAAAAAGCAATCCTGGCTGGAAAGTTGCCGTTATTTGTTTAGCGGTTGCGCTGGTCGTTTCTGGCGGGATATTCGCGTTTTTTATGATTAAGAGTAATGACGAGAAAGCAAAACTTCAAGACACCATAGCTTCACAGCAGAACGTTAAAAATGAGGAATGTCCTGAAAACGCAACGGATACCCCAGCAGAACTACCAACAGAAGACCTGCCAGAAGAACCAACTGTGAAAAACTTCCTAACGATTAAAGAGTGGGGAGTAAAACTCGAAATACCTGATGGTCTCAATTATGGTGTAACTCATTATGTTAGTTATTACGGAGATGGGCCAGAGGAGTTCGTGGACATAACATCAAAAATCAGTTTGGACGGAGATGATTTTTCTGCACACGCATATATTATCCGCTCTCGAAACAACTCATTCCAACCATATAAATATAGAAAAATCGGCAAAATAGGTGATTATTACTACTATGTCGAAGAAGCGGACTTAGTAAAAGCATTGCTTGTTAATGCCACAATGACCTTAGTCTCCGCTCAATAACCCCATTTGCAAAAACCTAAGCCTTTATGTAATTCCAAAAGTTATATTTTCATTTTCCATAAGATTAAATAAACCTCTGTTACATAAATCGCTTTATCGATCATAGGCAAACTGAATACAAACCCAAGCATTCTAATGCAGATTTATATTTTTCGTTGTTCTGGTTATATGTCATAGAGGTCTCCTTTCGAGGGTGGGGTAATTAGGTAATACGGTATGAATAAAAGTTTCAAGGGCCGGTTGCATGAAAGCGTGCCCTGCGGGATCATCAGTCAAAAAGCAAAAAGAGTTGTATTTTAATGTTTATTGCGGATTTTTCTCCAAATCCCGTACAGACTGTTCGAGATGTTGGTTAAAGCTAAATGCTTGTAGAATTAAAGACCGCATACCGTTTTGCACAAAACGAAGCCCCTCTATCGCTTTTTCGGTTGTATCCGCTTTCTTGGTGCCGGTGCCGTTCAACACGGCGAGGGTGTAATCGAAAGCGGCGAACTTGGCGAACTCCTCATCCCACACACCGACGATTGGCAACGGTGCCACCACGAGAACGCGGCGGATTTTACCTTCAAGGTAGAGCCGTCCCGCGATACTGATGGCGGTGAGACTTTTCCGCATCCATAGGCTAAGGGTCTTGCGACCCTCGCCCCCGAACCGTACGTACACCTCTCGGTGTATACGGCTCTCGATCTACGTTTGACATATCTACATTTCATGGATTACATCGTGGCAATCCTCACATACGACTAAGGTTTTTCTGCGTTTTTTGATCATAGCAAGCTCCCACGGTTTGGTTCCTGCCAATGCTTTGAGACTGGAAATATGATGAACCTCATAACTCCCTTTGTCAGTGGCGGCGCACAGTTCGCAGACACCGGCCCGCAGCCTTGACCAGATGGTCGAGTTGGGCGTATCTTTGTGACGTCTGTGCACTGGGATAATGTTGGAGCAAACCTTTGGTATTTCCCTGCAATCCCGAAGTTTGACGATTCTTCTTTCGCCGGATGAACCGTCTTTTCTCTTGTATCGGATAACCCAATCCTTGCCGCACTTGTGCTTGTCGATAATTTTGCTGATAGAAGAATCATACTTGCTGGCGAGTGTTGCCAAGCAGCTGTATTCCATCAGGTAGCAAAAGTAGTCAAGGTTGTAGAAATTTGCAGCAAAATGATAATAGTTCAAGATGCCCCGAATCTCTGCGTTATACCGATCCAAAATGTCCACGTCCGGCAGGTAGAGCCAGCTTTTTCGATGGACAGGGCGAAAGGTTTTTGCTTTGGTCTGCCGAATAATCCCTCTGTCAAAGAGAAATTGCTCTATTTTCTCCATAGGAACCAGTAGTTCAACGGTGCCGTTGAGATGTCTCGACTTGACACCGATTGCGTTTTTACGAACTTCTTGGTTTCGCCGCACGGATAGGTCGTACCCAAGGAAGCGTACCCGGTCGCTGCTGTGCGTGATGAGTGTTTTTTCTTCACTCAGTGTGAGATGATATTCATCATGCAGAAACTTGGCCAATTCAGCCTTGATGCGCTGGCAATCCGTTTTGTCCCCATTGACGGAAATAACAAAATCATCCGCATATCGGATATATGCGATATTCTTATCCGTCTGGTCTTTGCTTGGGACTTGCAGCTGTTGCTTTCTGAGCATCTTGAGTTTCTCCAGCAGCATTTCCCTTCGTTCGCCTTCCGCTGTTTTCAGGTATTCGCGAGTATGGTTGATTCTGCTAACAATGAGTGCATACTCTTTGGTATAGGTTCGTTCGGCGGGTTTGTCAAACGCCTGTTTGAGTTCCATCACCTTTTTGTCGAGTTCATTGAGATAGATATTGGCGAGCATCGGAGAGAGGATACCGCCTTGCGGGGTGCCGCAAAATGTTTTGTTGTACTCCCAATCTTCGATATAGCCCCCTTTCAGGAAGGCGCGAATCAAGTTGATGAACCGGCTATCCTTAATTTTTCTTTCCAGAATCTCAATGAGTTTTCCGTGGTCGATGTTGTCAAAACAGCCCTTGATGTCACCTTCTATGAACCAGCGAGCGCCCACGAAATAGTGTTTTGCCTGCGTGAGTGCCGTGTGGCAGCTCCGCCCCGGCCGAAAACCGTGGGAGAAATCGCTGAATGTCGGTTCATAGATCGCCTCCAGAAACCTGCGCATAACTTCCTGCAACAGCTTATCTCGAAACGAAGGGATGCCCAGCGGACGCATTTTCCCGTTTTGCTTTTTGATATATTCCCTGCGTACAGGCTTTGGCTGATATGTACCGTCTGTAAGCTCTTTTATGAGCCGGTCGACGTACTTTTTGCCAAAACCGTCAGCGGTGTCGTTATCAGTGCCGCGGGTTGCCGCGCCCTTGTTTGCGTACAATTTCTGGTACGCAAGATAGTAGGTATCTTCCCGGAGCAAATACCGGTAGAGCCGTGTGTAAACGCCGTCGTTGTGTTCCTGTGAATTGCTGTAGATACGCTCCAAAATCTCGGTTGTTGGTTTCATTACGGTTTCTCCGTCCTTTCAACTGTTGTATTTTGGATAAGTAGACTGCTTCACTTCGCTAATGTCCGGGCTTTCCCCGGCTTAAACTACTATTGAAGCTCTGTTGCCATGCAGGTAGCAACCTGTTTAGGCAATCCCCGGCTTAACTACGATTCTTGGAAATGTGGTTTGTCGGATGCGCTTTCGGTCTGTTGAGCACGTTCCCGTGCCTGCTCTGC
This sequence comes from Oscillospiraceae bacterium, assembly GCA_009779495.1. Taxonomy (GTDB): domain Bacteria; phylum Bacillota; class Clostridia; order Oscillospirales; family Acutalibacteraceae; genus UBA1425. The sequence continues at coordinate 3,584 of WRED01000003.1, forward strand.
GGAAGGTTGATGACCCTGCATACGAAATGGGTATATGCAGTTTTCCACAGCTGGGGTTTCAAGACAGGATTTCCCCAGACCCCTCGATAATGGTCGCTTAGACCTCACGTTCGCTAAATCCAACCTCATCCTCGTAACCACTTGTTCTTGCGGTTCAGTCGTGGCACCTGCCTTGGGCTAACTTTCCGCTTTGCCTGCCATGCTATGTTCCCGCTATAGGTTTCCCCGCACGGTAAGGCAGGTGAACTCCTGCGTCATCTTGCAGTGCAGCTCCAATACTGCTGTAATCGTAGCCCTAGTCCGGGCGCACCATTTCCATTAAAAGCGCGTACCCCCGGCTTCTCCCGGAATAGAAAGTTTCAACGGCGGTGGCGTAAGGCTTGTCCTTGATGAGCGAAAGGCTGTGCCCTGATAGGCATTGATGCATTGTTCATAATTTCTTCGTCTCCTTTGTAAGATTGCGTGTAATTACGCTTGTTTGCGCCATTCATCGACTGGTAACGCTTTGTTTTCAGAAATATTGTTGAAAAGCAAAGGATTTTGTGATATACTGAATGGGTATATACCTTTTACTGTGATTCGAGACTGTTTTTCTTGCTTGCTCTCTGCTGCAGTTCAACGAGCGAATGGCAATTAAAAAAACCTTTTCTCGTGTGGCCACAAGAAAAGGATACTTATAAGTGGGACAAGTTTCGTTCCGGCAAAATTCATGTTGAATTCATGGCAAATTACAAAAAGGAGGAAACCGCATGACCGCAGAACCCTTGTGTATTCGGACTTTTGCCGAGGCCGTCCGAAATCATATGAATAAAAAATCGACAATAAAAGTAATGAACGGAAACGTGAAATTTGAAGAAACCGGGCAGGAATTTAAGGATGCATCCGGTGTTTTTGTGTTTTACTCACTTTTGTTAAATTCGTTGACCCATGCATATACAATCAGCGGAGGAGCAGGGCTTCCCGATGTTTCAAAACAATTAACCACATATTTAAAAAGCGGACAATGGGAGATTTCCGATAAATTTGTAGAAGTGGCTCAAACAAAAGGTGTAGTTGCCGATGTAAGCACTTGTTTTTCTATGAATTTAATACCCACCGCCACGGGCGACGCTTTCAACAATTTGGTCGTTGTTCATAACGACAGAGCGGCTTCCGATACTGCCGACCATCTCGGGACCGGCTTCACGGGCGATGAACATCTGGCCCTGAACGGGGAAGCCTGTCGGGATATTATTTAACCGTTCTATGTATGAGGTTTTTTCATGCTCTCGTAATCATCAAAATCTATTCGGTCATTTAAATAAAGCGTCATAACGTCCTTTTCTTTTTTTCCAAGTTTTTCTATAGCGTTTTCGTATTCTTCTTTTATGATATTATTTATGCTGTCCTCTTTGCTTGTTTCTTCAAGCATAGTATCGTCTGCTACTTTTATATCCTGTATATCATTCATGTATTCTTGAAAAGCTGTTTCCGTTTTTCTATGGCTGAATGTCGGATTATTGCATATCCCTTTTTCAACATTCGGACAGCGGTAATGCCCCTTAATTACTCTTTCACCTGCTTTATTTGTGCGATATTCCCTGTGGGTTATTAGCCTTGCCCCACATACACCGCAATAAATTGTACCGCTAAAATAATTTTCGGCTTTCGGTCTTTTGGTGTACGATTTACGTTTTATTTTGTCCATTTTGTTTTGAGCGTTGTAAAACAGTTCTTCGGAAATAATTGGCTCGTGCTTGCCATCAGCTTCAAAATAGCGGTTTTCATCGCTTAGTGAATATCTTACTTTTCCTATGTAATTTGGATTTTTAAGAATAGCCCTGACACTGACGTGTCCCCATGCCCCGCCAAGTTTTGGTTTAATGTTTCTATGGTTCAAATCTTGAACAATGGCAGTAAATGACATATTACCATCAATATACATAGCGTATATTTCTTTTACTACCTCGGCTTCTTCATGATTGATTGTTTGGATTTTTTCGCCGTTTTCTCGGTCATACCCGTATGACGCTTTATTAGAACTTAGCGTGTACCCCTCTTTGACTTTTTTCTCACAAGCTAAAGGAATTCTCTCAATTATGTTTTCATGCTCAAACTCGGTAAATATGCAAATTATTTTCAAAAACATTCTGCCCGACGCTGTTTGCGTATCAATACTTTCCATCAGCGAATTAAAATTACAGTTATATTTTCTAAATATGTCTGTTAAATCAATTAAATCCCTTGTACTTCTGGTGAGCCTGTCTATTTTATAAACTAATACATTATTGACATTTCCTGCCCTAACATCATTTATCAGTTCATTTATGACAGGTCTGTCTACAACATTTTTTCCGCCAATACCCTCATCGGCATAAACTTTATAAAAATTCCAATCTTTTATCAGAATGTAACTTTTAAGCTTGTCTATTTGTGCCCTTATGGAATAACCCTCTTGAGCTTGCTCGGCGGTTGACACACGAACGTATATGGCAGTTTTTAACATATGTCTTGCCCTTTCGTTTCGGAAAGTGCTTTTTCGATTTTTTCCTGCCTTGCTTTTCGTGGTATTGATGTTTTTAAAAAGAACTTTAATATTCTTTTTTGTAATTCTTCTGGTAGTATTATTTCTCTTTTTAACTCGTTATTTTCCATATCTAAATCCCCCTTACGTTTTGGCAACAATGCATCTTTATGGGGATTTGTTGTATATTATGTCATCCAATGAAAGCGGACAAACCCTTGTATATCAGCAATAGTTTGTCCTTACTGGTTTATTTGTTGTGTTACTTTATCCGCAAAATTTCAGGCAATCTAACGAAAAAATCTCTCGGCAATACGACGCCCTCGATTAAATCAGCGGTTACTTAACATACCAAACAGATGGAGGCATCCCAATGAAGAGGCTTCTCGCACTGCTGATCACCGCCACTTTGCTGTTGCTTGGCTTGTCGGCCTGCTTTGACGGCAGTGAGGACAATCCAACGACAACACAGGAACCCGCGACAACGCAGGAACCCATGTCCGCGCAGGAGCCAACTACAACGCAAATGGCAACCGACGCGCCGGAACCCACCACGCAAGTCGTTGAGGCGATGACCGACACGGACTTCGACGCGCAAGCCCTGTTCAAGCGCCTGGAGGGATACTGGAACGACGAATACGATCCGCCTCGGGGCTTTCCTCATGGCTTCACGAGCTTTATCTACCAAGACGGCAAGCCATTCCTGCATTGCGGCGCATATGGCGGCGAACACTCAGGCTACGCCGCGCTCATCGGCGGCAGGGAAAGCGACGAAAGCATTGTTGCTTTGTATTTCCTGTACCCTGCTTCTGATGACGATATGTATGGCCCGTTGCCGGAAAGAACCACAGAACTGCAAATTGATCTGACCGGCATCGACAACGGAGAACTCCGTATTCAGCACAAGGGCATCTTTGGAACCACGGATTGGATCATTTACACCTACGACGGCAAAACGATGCCGAATTCTTACGCGGCATAATGGCTTTCGGCGCCTATCTACTTGCCCCCGTTTGTTTTATTCGGGATCTTTTCGGTTGACAGGTGCGGTACTCGCTGATTCTGATTTTGTGAACTCAGTATTTTCTTGTGGAGGAACGAAAATCGTTTTTGCATTAATAGCTGCTTTGGCTAGTTATCGTACGACTGCCGACGTCTAAGGCCTCAAAAATAATTGAACAGCAAAAAAACCGGGCAAACTTGGTATTATCAAGGCTTGTCCGGCTTTTGTATTGTTTTGATGTATGATGTAGAAGTCAATCGGTGCTTGTGAGTTGAATGACGGATTTTTTCGGTTGTCTTTCGTAATCAGTCGTTCATAAAAATCGTATCAAACGATATATACAAGACATCATAAAACTTGAAGAAAAAAACAAAGACATTGAGCAAGGTGTTACTTCAAGCAATCTCTATTTTGATTCATTCTTAAAACATAGGAATATTCAAAGCCTGGACCGTGGAATTATTACCAAGTTGATCAATACGATTCATGTTCATGAGGATGGCGGCCTTACGATAGGCTTCCGCTTTGCAGACCAGCATAAACGCATATTGGAGTTTATTGAAATCAACAAAGAGAAAGTGGGCGTTACGAGGACTACTATGACATGCCGAACTGGCGGATTCATGGTTCTTTCTGCATCGTTGTCATAAGTTACATGCACCCGTCGCGCCCTACCACCCGTGCTTTCCTCGTCTAACATCTAAAATCTAACGTCTAAAATCTAATTTTACTTGACTTTTTCATAAAATTAACTTATCATAAAGTGTATAGGAGTTTTTTTGAAAGAGAAGGAATGATGCTGTATGGAAAACGCAAAAAAATCAATGGAAACCATCGTCGCGCTCTGCAAGGGAAGAGGCTTCGTCTACGCCGGAAGCGAGATCTACGGCGGGCTGGCGAACACATGGGACTACGGTCCCCTGGGCGTCGAGTTCAAAAACAACGTCAAACGCGCGTGGTGGCAAAAATTCGTGCAGGAAAGCCCGTACAACGTGGGGCTCGACTCCGCGATTTTGATGAACCCGATGGCCTGGGTCGCGTCGGGGCATGTCGGGGGCTTTTCCGATCCGCTGATGGACTGCAAGGGCTGCAAAACCCGTCACCGCGCCGACAAACTCATCGAGGACAGGGGCGTCAACCCCGCCGGATGGAGCTTTGAGCAGATGTCGGAATACATCGCGGAGAACCACGTCGTATGTCCTGACTGCGGCGCATGCGACTTCACCGATATACGCAAGTTCAACCTGATGTTCAAGACGTTTCAGGGCGTGACCGAGGACAGCAAAAACGAGCTGTACCTGCGCCCCGAAACGGCTCAGGGCATATTCGTAAATTTCCCGAACATCCAGCGCACAACCCGCAAAAAGGTGCCTTTCGGCGTGTGCCAGGTGGGCAAAAGCTTCAGAAACGAGATCACCCCCGGCAACTTCGTTTTCCGCACCCGGGAGTTCGAGCAGATGGAGCTTGAGTTCTTCTGCAGGCCGGGCACGGAGCTTGAATGGTTCGCCTACTGGAAGGACTTCTGCAAGCAGTGGCTGCTGTCTTTGGGGCTTCGCGGGGAAAATCTGCGCCTGCGTGACCACGAGCAGGAGGAGCTTTCCCACTACTCCAACGCCACCACCGATTTTGAGTTTCTGTTCCCTTTCGGCTGGGGAGAGCTGTGGGGCGTGGCAAGCCGCACGAACTTTGACCTCACCCAGCACCAGAATACGTCCGGCAAGAGCCTTGACTATTTCGATCAGGAAACGGGCGAGAAATACCTGCCTTTCGTCGTCGAGCCGTCGCTCGGCGCGGACCGCGCCGCGCTGGCGTTTTTGTGCGACGCGTACGACGAGGAGGTCGTGGACGCCGATAAGGGCGACACAAGGGTCGTGCTGCGGCTGCACCCCGCGCTTGCCCCCATCAAGGCCGCCGTGCTTCCGCTGTCGAAGAAGCTGGCCGAACCCGCTATGGAAATCTGCGCCGCGATATCGAAAAAGTTCATGTGCGAGTACGACGACGCCGGTTCAATCGGCAAGCGTTACCGCCGCCAGGACGAGATCGGCACGCCGCTTTGCGTCACGTTCGACTTTGATTCGCTGGAGGATCATTGCGTGACCGTGCGCGACCGCGATACGATGGAACAGACGCGGATCGCGATAGACAGGCTTGCCGCCTACGTGGAAGATAAAATTTCGTTTTGACGCAGACTTCGAGTTGTGCGAGAAGTCTGTTGTACGGGAGGCCTGACGCGTGAAAGAACACGACGATGATAAAATCACTGACATTAAAAAAGGGAAGAGGGCGCAGAAAAAGCTTGAGCGCCCCCAAAAAAAAGCCATGAAAAAAAGCCTGTCAGACAGGCTGGAAAGAAAGCTCGGGCGTTTCGCGGTACGCAACCTGATGTCGCTGATCGTCTATGGCATGGCGTTGGTTTTTGTCGCGGATCTGGCGTTGTCTTTCAGCGAGGAAATCACCTTTGACCTGACGGGCATTCTTATGTTTGCCCGGGCCGAGGTGCTGCACGGGCAGGTCTGGCGGCTGTTTTCGTTCATATTCATCCCGCCTGAGTCAAGTATCATTTTTATCATCTTCGCCTTATATCTGTACTGGATGATGGGTTCGGCGCTTGAGCGGGAATGGGGCCGGTTCAAGTTCAATGTTTTTTACCTCTTCGGCGTTATCGGCACGATCATATCCGGGTTTATTGCCGGGTTCGCCACAAGCCACTATTTAAACATGTCCATCTTTTTTGCTTTCGCGATCCTTTTTCCGAATTTTGAGCTTCGCCTCTTTTTTATCCTGCCGATCAAGATCAAGTATCTGGCCTGGCTGAACGCCGCGTATTTCCTTTTCGCGCTTATATTCAACCCGCTTATGCATAAGCTTGCCGTCGCCGCCGCGCTCCTGAATATAGCGCTGTTTTTCGGCAAAGATTTTATACGTTCCATAAAAAATGTTTACCGCAGGGCAAAATGGAGAAGAGATACCAAAAAAAAGAAAGATTAACTTCCTTTTTTGTACCGATGCTCGTTTCACGCCTGATTGTATTTCGCCGCACGAATGCGGACGCCGAATAAATTCGGCGGATGGAGGTTCGCCATGAAAAAAAAGATCTTCATAATCACCCTTGCCCTCGCCGCCGTCGCGTTTATCGCGGTTGTGATTTTTTCGCTGCTTTCGACAGGCGGCGGGAATAAGCCGTCCGGCCTCAAGCTGCTCGCCGCCGAAAGCACCTACTCCCATTACGAGATACGCAACCGTGAGGCGTACCTCTTTTACACCGTCACCCTGTCGAACGAAACGGGAGAGAAGATCGAGCACGCGAAGCTCTGCGGCACGTTCAAGGCGGATTTCGCAAGCGGTTTTATCCTGAAAGAGGACGCTTTCGCCAAGGCTATCCTGACTGGGCAGGAGACATTCTTCCTGGAGCCGGGCGAAAGGGTCACGCTGCATCTTGCTTTCATGGCAAGCTACTACAAAAACAGCGGTTCGCCGTCAAGGGAGTTGCCCGTTATTACGTTGTTTACTCCTGAGGAGGAGATAATAGCAGAACTCATAAAATAACTAAAAAAGGTGGTATTTGTGATGTCAATGAAACTCAAAAAAATCCTGGCTGTCACCCTGGCGCTCACTCTTTTAGTATCCGCGGCGTCTTTCGGCATGTATTCCCGCGCAGAGACGCTGACTGAATGCAACGGTGACTGCGGCTACGCGCCGGGCATTGTGATTCCCGGAATCTTCCAGTCGGACACGTTTATGCTCGACGAAAACGGCGAAATGGTAACGGACTCCAACGGCAAGCCGCTTACCCAGCTCATGGTCGACCTGGGGACGATGGATATCGTGAAAATCGTCTTTAAGGCGATCGTCCCGCTTTTGCTGACGCTTGTGCTTCAGCGCGACATGAAGCTGTCCGACACGGTCGGCGCGCTTGTGGCCGACGTGCTGTCCGGCAACGCCAAAGACAATGACGGCAACCACATCAACAACATCGGCGTCGTCAAGTACAAAAAAAGCCTCGCGGCCTGCAGCGAGAAAGAGAAAAACGACATCTACAACACCATCCCGCTCAAGGGCTATTCCGACATAGCGGGCGAGGATCACCTCTACTTTTTCGCCTACAATTCCTTTGATTCCATTGAGGCGCTGGCGGATGAGCTGTATGAGTTCATCCAGCAGGTCAAGCAGGAAACGGGGCACTCCAAAATCAACATCGCGCCCATCAGCCAGGGCGGAACCATCGCCAATATGCTGTTTGAGAAGTATCCGCAGGTCGCGGATGATCTCAACCGCGTGGTATATATCGTTCCCGCGCTGGACGGCTCAATGCTCGTGGGCGAGATCGTCTCGGGCAACTTTATCAAGGACGACGACATGCTGTACGCCCGGCTGTTCCCGATGCTTGTGGGCGAGGACAACTGGATGTCCTACTTCATCAACATCGCGCTGCGCGCCCTGCCGAAGAACGTGACTTTCGCCATAATCGATAAGACTGTCGAGTCGCTTTTGCAGACGGTTATACTCAACTGCACCGCCTTGTGGGCGCTCGTACCGCAGAGGTACTATCCCGCTTTGGCGGAAAAATATCTCTCCGGCAGTGACCGCCAGAAAATCAAGGCCGAAACAGAGCGGTATTATCAGGCACAGGTCAACTCCAGGGCGAACATACTCAAAATGCAAGCCGATGGAGTCAAGTTCTTCAACATCGTCGACTACGACTTCCTGCTCTACCCGCTGTTCTCCGGCTGGGATACGGTCAACGGCGACGGCGTGATACATCTTGACTCGTCGTCAATCGGCGCGGTGAGCGGCGCCGTCGGCGAGAAGCTGCCCGAGGGCTATGTGGAAAAGGGCACCTACTGCGACTGCGGCGGAAGCCATATTTCCCCCGACGGCATCGTTGACGCGTCCGCCGGCGTGCTGTGCGAGACCTCCTTCTACTTCAAGGGGCAGGACCATGAGGGTACGGGGCGCAACGACGTTATTATGCGGCTGGCGATAGAGCTGCTGTCCGACGAAAATTTCACGAGCGTACACTCCTATCCCGACGCATATCCGCAGTTCAATGTGGGACGCGAGTCCAAGGGCCTGCGCAACTCTCTCCCCTGGATAAAGGATATAGACCAAAGCGCGTTGAGCGATGAGGACAAGGCTGAACTGAACGCCGCCATCGAGCAGTGTGAGGCCATGTTGGCCAAGACCGTCGTCGTGCCCGGCGAGTTTGAGGCGGCGAACGCGAGGCTTAACGCCATACTCATCAAAATCGGCGCCAGAAACGCGCCCTCTGAGCCGAGCGCAGCCATGGACATCCTCACGTTTTTGATGAAGTTTTTCAGTGACTCCGCATATAAAGTCGTCGGCCCGAGAGGATTTTCGGATATATTCAGGTTCTGGTAACATATAATAACTATAGCCCACCTCTAAAAACTGTCATTAGATGAACGAAAGAAGGGAGATCGTATGGATCAAAAAATAAAACACGCGGGATATCGGTCGTATCAGGGAATGATGCGCGTGGCTTCCGGCTTTGTGGACTGGTCTCAGCCCGACGTGCTCCGCGGCGCGGGCTGTGTCAAAAAGCTCGCTGTGCTGCTGATGTCCAGAGGCGTCAGCAACGCGCTGGTCGTTACCGACAAGGGACTGGTTGACTTTCATTTGATCGACGGTCTGCTCGAGGAGCTTCGGAAAGAAAAGATCAAATACACGCTTTATGACGGCGTCCAGCCGAATCCGACCGTCGAAAACGTCGAGGAGGCGCGCCAGCTGTTTTTGGACGCCGAGTGCGACGCCATCGTCGCTTTCGGCGGCGGTTCGCCCATGGACTGCGCGAAGGCCGCCGGCGCGAGGATATCAAATCCCAACACGCCGGTCCAAAAGCTGCGGGGCCAGCTGAAGGTGTACAAAAGGCCGCCTCTCCTGTTCGCCGTTCCGACGACGGCGGGCTCAGGCTCCGAGGCCACGGTCAGCGCTGTGGTTTTAGACGAAGCGGCCCATGAAAAGTACGCCATCAACGACCCGAAGCTGCGCCCGAAATACGTGGTTCTCGACCCTGAGCTTACCGTGGGCCTGCCGCCGCACATCACGGCCATCACGGGCATGGACGCGCTGACCCACGCGGTGGAATCGTATATCGGCCGCAGCAACACAAAGCAGACGCGCGGCAACGCGGAGAAAGCCGTCAAGCTGATCTTTGAGAATCTGGAGAAAGCGTATCAGAGCGGGGAAAACATGGAGGCGCGGGAAAACATGCTGATCGCCGCCTACCACGCGGGACTCGCGTTCACGCGGGCGTATGTGGGCTACGTCCACGCCATCGCCCATGCCATAGGCGGGCTGTACGGCACACCCCACGGCCTTGCCACCGCCGTCATACTCCCCTATGTGCTTGACTATTACGGCGAAAGCGTCGCGGCCGACCTGGACGATCTCGCAGAGTTGGTCGGCATCGACCGGGAAAGCAATGGTGAAAGCCCCCACGCGTTCATCACGGCCATACGGGAGATGAGCGCACGGATGGACATCCCCGAGACGTTTGACGTGATCAAAGACGAGGACGTCGCGCTGATCGTCAGCCGCGCGCTGGAAGAGGCAAACCCGCTGTACCCCGTGCCGAAGATCATGGACGCCGCCGACTGTGAAACGATCATCCGGCAAATCATGGGAAACTGAGCGAAAGATTTATTTAACGCGAAAAGGGGCGGATTGAATTCCGCCCTTAAGTTAATTATAGATGAAAGTGGATGAAATTTTGAAAAAAGCAATTATCGCTTGCTTGGCAATAGTATTAGTCGCCGCGGGAGCTGTTTCGTTTTTTGTTTACGGCTATTATCGTCAGCCGTTAGTCACGGGAAACGTCAAGAATTTGTCTACAATAACTGTCATTAAAGACGGTTTCAATCAAGACGGAATAAAAAAAGCTCTGGCGCCGTCAGACGCAAAAGCTCTGTTCGAGGAAATTAAAGGCACAAAGACAATGGCCGTAAGACACCCTAAGCAGCTTGACCGTATGCATCTTGACTCATTATATATAATCGAAGTATATTATAAAAATGGAAAAGTGGATACGATTTACACGACAGAGGTACTGAAACTTTTCAGATTTATTGATACCAAAGGCCCGGATGGTGATTCGGGTTATATGTTAAGCAGTAAAAACGAAAAAATATTTTCCCTGCTGGAAAATTACTTTTAATTCCTTGAAAGATACATACGGATTCAATCGTATGCCAATATCTGAATAAGGATAGATAAATTATGAGCTTTGACATTGTAACCGACTCGCCGGCAAACCTCCCCGCTGATCTGATCGAAAAATACGGCATACACGTGCTGAACCTGCCCATATTCGCCGGAGCAACAGAATATCCGAGCTACGAAAAGGGCCGTGACTCCTATCAGATGTTCTACGACATGATGCTCGCCGGGCAGGAGCTTACCTCCTCCCAAACCGGCCCCGCCGAATGCGAGCGGGTATTCGGCGGCATTTTGGCGCGGGGGCGCGATTTGCTTTACCTGGGCTTCTCGTCCACCTTGAGCGGAACGTATCAAAACGCCGCCATCGCCGCCGCCGATCTGCGGGAAAAATATCCTGAAAGAAAAGTCCTGACCGTCGATACGCTGTCCGCTTCAGCGGCGCAGGGATTGCTTGTGCTCAAGGCCGCGGACATGCGCGGCGAGGGGCGCGGCATTGAGGAAACGGCCGCCTGGGTCGAGGAAAACCGCCTGCGCGTGTGCCACTATTTTACGGTTGACGATTTGAAGTACCTGAGGCGCGGCGGACGGATATCCGGCTCGGCAGCGGCCATGGGAACGGTTCTCAGCATCAAGCCAGTGCTGACAATGGACAGAAACGGGCGGCTCGTTCCCGCCGGCAAGGTTCGCGGCAGGAAAGCGGCGCTCAACGCCCTTGTCGAATATATGCGGGAGAAGCTTGACCTTTCGGCGGAGCTTTCGGCTTCCGATCCCCCTGTATTCATTGCCCATGCCGACTGCCCGGACGACGCCGCGTACCTCGAGGGCAGAATCAAAGAGCTGTACGGAACGCCGGAGGTTAGGACGGTCATGCTCAATCCCCTGATCGGCAGTCACACGGGGCCGGGGACGATCGCGCTGTTCTTTTTCTGCAAAGAAAGATAATCCGGCAATTTGAACCACGAGTTAAAAATTTTGATGAACCCCTATCCCCCCTGCAAGGGGGGGATGGCACGCAGTGACAGGGGGGTAATAAAACAACGGTTCGGAAAAATCACTTTCCGAACCGTTATTGTTTTTATACGTGATACGTTATTCTGCCGCTTCCTCCGTCAGCCTCTCCATCGGTCTGCTTTGGAACGCCGGCGCGTCAACCCGCTCAAGCTTCGTCAGCGCAATGATATCATCCTCGCTCTCCTCGGCTGTCAGCTTGACCGAGTCACCCTTGTTCAGGATGATCGCAGCCTCGCTCTTTTCCGCCGCAATCGAATAGTACGCCGCGCCGCCCTCAAGCCGGATATAGTACACCGTCCCGCCGCTTATAACCGCCGAGCGTATATCCGCGATAACGCCCTCGATTACATTCGCTTTGGGAGCGCCGGGCGCGTTCGGATCACTGCCTTCGGGCGGAACAACCAGGTTACTGCCCACGCTGATTCCCTCTTTCTTGAGGCCGGCGGTGTAATTTTCAAGGCACTGGGCAAGCGTATTGCCGGAAACCTTGATCTTATTGTACTGCCGCACGTTGACCATGGCGTACAGCTGCACGACGTTGTTCGCGTCCTTGAGGGACATGAAGTACGTTGGCTCTCCCGCGATATTCAGCAGGATGGGGAAAGAGGCCTTGTACTCAAACTGCTGGACAAGACCCTCCGCGGTTTTCTGCGCCGTGGACTCTTTCGCGCCGCTGACGCGGTACAGCACAGTCTCTTTCGTGCGCTGGTTGACCAAGAGGAAGCCGATGATCGACTGGTCAGCCGTCACAGAGGTTACGCCGGTGTATATCCATACGTCATCATCCTGGGCGATGTAGTTGTTGTCCTCGGTCGTTTCCAAGCAGTCGTCCTGACCCAAAAGCGAGTTCCAAAAGCCCTTGCGGTATTTGCCGTAGAAGTCGAACTGCTCGATGATAAGCGAGGATGAGTATACTCTGTCAATCCACCGCAGCTCCGGGTCGTTTTTCAGGTCATCCCCGGTATAATAGACGCACTCGCCCGTTATGGCGTCAACCAGCACGATGCCGATGATGTCTCTCCCTCCGAACAGCCCGATCGTCTTGTCGATCCTGGCGCATATCCAGTAAGGATACCCACTTTCGTCAATCTCAAAAGACGGTTCCTCAAAAATATACCCGGGATACTCAAAGCGGATGACGCGCTTAACATGGCGTCCGAAGTGATCGGCCAGCGAATACTTGATGCTTTGCTCCAAAGCGATGAAATCCGCCCTCTCGTTGGCTGCGTCGACGATGATATAGCCAGGCAAGCCGTTATTCCGATTGGTGTACCACTTTATGATGCTCGCGTACTGGAGCGTCGCTACTCGCACGGGCGTATTCTTATAGTTAATCTGGTGATAGCTCGGAAAAATGGTGAACTGCGAAACGTAGCCCATGCTCTCCAGCTCGCCCAGCGCGCGGGAGGCCAGGTTCGCGGCGGAGGTTTCGTCGAACTTGGGAACCTTGCCGAAGTCAGGCTCGGATATTTCCGAGGCAAAATCACTGTCCGTGCGGACGCTGATGATCTCACTGTAGGCTTTCGCGCGAAACAGCTGGCTGCCCACGACGTAGCCGACGCCCGCCACAAGCGCCAAAATCAATACGGCGATAACCGGTATCTTCGAGTGCTTTTTCACATAGGGGACGTACTCCGGCTTGACGACGGCGGCCGACAGCACAGCCAAAAACGCGATAAACGACACGAATACGATCCCGATAAAATAGTAGAACTCGATGGCCTTGAGGTTCATGGGGGGCAGCATGAAGTAGTAAGCGACTACGGCCGTGATCAGCGACAGGATAACTGAAATAACAATTTTCAGCCCGGCCCTCTCCGGCGGGATGACGATTGGCTTTTTATCGCCGCCTTTGCCTGAAAAATCAACCTTGATTGGATCCATTTCTTCATCTCCTTTATACAATTATTTTTATTATACAGGATTTCTGTCACGAATACAAGTGTTTTTTGTGAACAAGTATCAAAAAACACTTGACTATTTATCTTCGCTGCCGTAAAATATATGTACTTAACTATTTATCGGAGGGCAAAAAATGAAAGTATTTATGATCGGCGGAACCGGACTCTTAGGCTGCGCGGCGGCCCAGCTTTTTCTCGACAGGGGGCACGCAGTAAAATCAATCGCGCTTCCTCCGCTGCCGGAGGGCGCGCCCATCCCAAAGGAAATGGAACTCAGCTTCGGCAACTACCTCGAGATGTCGGACGATGAGTTGAAAGCCGCCATGGAGGGCTGCGACTGCTTCGTGTTCGCGGCGGGCGTGGACGAAAGGGTTGAGTTTCCCGCGCCGGTGTACGAGTCGTACAAGAAGTACAACATTGATCCCGTCAACAGGCTGCTCGCGATCGCGAAGGAATGCGGCGTGAAAAGCTCCGTGATTTTAGGCTCATATTTCACGTACTTCGCCAAGGAATTTCCCGAAATGAAGCTCTATGACAAGCATCCGTACATACGCAGCCGCGTGGATCAGGAAAAAGCCGCGCTGTCTTTCGCCGATTCGAGCATGGACGTCGCCGTGCTTGAGCTACCCTACATTTTCGGGACGCAGCCGGGCCGCCGCCCCGTGTGGGTCATTCTCATCGAGCAGCTGGCCGGCATGGGCAAAACAACCATGTACCCCAAGGGCGGCACCGCTATGCTCACCGTCCGCCAAGTCGCGGAAAGCATTGTCGGCGCGGCCGAACGTAACAAGGGCGGCAACGCCTATCCCATCAGCTACTACAACCTCAGCTGGGACGAGTTCCTCAAAATCGTCCACACGGCCATGGGCCAGCCCGACAGGAAAATCATCCATATCACAAACTGGATGTTCAAGCTGTACGGCGTGAAGCTCAACAGGGATTTCAAGAAAAAGGGCGTGGACATGGGCATAAACCCTGTCGGGCTTGCCGATATTATGTGCATGAACACGTTCATCGACAACAAGTGGTCGGTCAGCCTGGGCGTCACGGACGACGACATCGACAGCGCTATTTTCGACTCGGTCAAGCTTTCCGTGGACGCGTATACGGGCAAAAAGAAGCTGCTTGATATGAAAGGCGAATAAATAAGGAAAAACTCTCATGCAAAAAAAAGCCGTTGCTTTAGGCAACTTCGACGGACTCCATATCGGACATAAAGAGGTTATAAAAAACGCCCTGTCATGTAAAAATGACGGGCTTTTGCCTTATGCCCTGCTGTTCGGCGAGCATCCGCTTTCGGTGATCGGCCAAACGCCGCCAAGGGTTTTGATGACGCACGATCTGAAAATCGAGCGCCTGCGCGCGATAGGGCTTTCGGTGGTTGAGTTTCGCTTTGGCGAGGTAATGAACATGGCGCCCGAGACTTTCGTCGCGGACATTCTTAACCAAAGGCTTCACGCGGCGGCGGTGTGCTGCGGATACAATTACCGCTTCGGCAAAGGCGCGGCGGCCGGCTCCGGCGACCTGCAAAGGCTCTGCTCGCGTTACGGGATCAGGACCTTGGTCAGCGGCGAGGTCGCTTTGGGCGGCGAAGCGGTCAGCTCCACGAGGATCAGGCGGCTGATCGAACGCGGCGAAATCGAAAAGGCAAACACCATGCTCGGGCGGCCGTTTTCGTATAAGCTCACGGTGATCCGGGGCGACCAGCGCGGCAGGACCATGAGCTTTCCGACGCTTAACCAGCGCTTTCCCGACGGGATGACCGTCCCGTTGCGCGGCGTATACGCCTCCGCCACGCGGGTGGACGGCGTATGGAAAAAATCCGTGACGAACATCGGCGTGCGCCCGACCGTAGCGGCGGCTGAACCGGGCGTCCTCAGCGAAACGCACATCCCCGGCTTTGACGGCAGCCTGTACGGCAAGGCCGTCGAGGTCGAACTGCTGCGCTATATCCGGGAGGAACGCAGGTTCGGGTCGCTTGACGAGCTGAAAGCGCAAATGCGAGCTGATACGTTGAACGCGCTCAGGTAGTTGCGCCGTGCTTTTCATGATAGTCTAAAAAATTGTTTTGCGGAGAGTTTTTAAAACCCTCCGCAAAATAATTTTATACCTCTAATGGTACCCTCTCCCCTTCTATCCGCCGCGCGATCCGTTCAAACGCCTTGTACGCCATGTTCTTCGGCGGTATCTTCATGCCGCGTATCAGGC
This sequence comes from Oscillospiraceae bacterium, assembly GCA_009779495.1. Taxonomy (GTDB): domain Bacteria; phylum Bacillota; class Clostridia; order Oscillospirales; family Acutalibacteraceae; genus UBA1425. The sequence goes on from WRED01000003.1 coordinate 19,386, forward strand.
AAAACATCAGCTGCATATTGTCAGGCACGACGCCGATCAGCCGGACGCGCGTCGAGTCGATCACGCTGTCGATGTTGAGCAAAAAGCTCTGCTCCACGGCCTTGCGGTTAAAGCGGTTGATGACCATGCGCAGATTCGTGATCCCCAGCTCAAGCAAGCGGTCGGCGGCGGCCTCGGCGCTTCTGACGCATACCCTGTCTGGCGTCGCGACGATAATCCCCTCGTCGGCCATGGACGCCGCCAAAAGGAAGCCGTCCGATATGCCGGCAGGCGCGTCGATCAATATGTAGTCGAATTGGCCGTCATATTTTGCGATCATATCCCGCGTACTTTCCGGCGTAAAGGCTTTGTCGTGCTTCAGCGGCGCTTTCAAAAGCGAAACGCCGTCCGCCTTGACGACGGCCTTTTCCGGCTCGCATGAACCCAATAAAACGTCGCCCCAGTCGAAGATGGACTGCTTGCCCGCGTCCATGAGTATATCAAGGCTGCGAAGGCCGATATCGCTGTCAACCGCCAAAACGCGGCGGCCCATCCCCTCAAGCGCGAAGCACAGCCCCGTGGTCAGCGTGGACTTGCCGACGCCGCCTTTCCCGGACGCGATAATGATTTTCCTGGCCATCTGATTTCCCCATCCATATTTTTATCCTATAAGAACATTCTCAAACTGCGTTTCCGCGGCCGTCCCCGTGTCGGAGAAATAATAGTCGTATATCGCGCGGACGATAGGCAGTATTTTCAGCGACGAGGAGCAGCCCTCCGCCACGACGCACAGCGCGATCTCCGGGTTTTCATACGGCGCGAAAGATACCACGAAAGAGTTATTGATCTTCTGGTTATAGCCGTTTACTTTCCTGATGACCTGCGATGTACCCGTTTTTGCCGCCACGTCAAACGGCAGGCTGCGGAAGTACTCACGGCCGTTGCCGACGCGGCAGAACGTCAGCATCCCCCGGCGCACGACGTCAAAATTTTCCTGCTTAAAGCCCGTTTCGCCCAACACATACGGGGTATTTTCAAGTATGGTCTCCTTATAGTCAAAGGACTTGACGGCCTTGACAAAATGCAGCCTGTAACGCGTGCCGCCGTTCGCGATCACGGCGCAGTAGTTCGCGAGCTGTATCGGCGTGAACAGATTGTTCTGGCCTATGGCGCTTTGGACGTTATAGCCCAAATACCAGTCGCCGCCGATCGACGCCCTGTATTCGGGGCTGTCCATCCTGCCCACGGCCTCCGAAAGCTCGATGCCCGTTTCCTGTCCCAGGCCCAAAAGCAATCTCGTCTCGTTCATTTTGGCATAGCCCAGATTTTTGCCGCATTCGTAGAAAAAACAGTTGCACGACTGGCTTATCGCCGTGTTGACATTCAGATATGAAGAATTATGGTACTGGTCGCATTTAAATTTCTGGTCAAGATATTCATAGGTGCCCGTGCAGCGGATCGTCGTTTCGGGCGTAATAAGGTTGTTCTCAAGCGCGGCCATCGCCACCGACATCTTTACGGTGGAGCCTGGCTCATATGTACCGTTCAGGGCACGGTTGTTCAGCGGCGCGTTCTCCGTATCTTTCGATAGCTCCGCGAAATCCTCCGTGAAAGTGGACACATCGTAGGTGGGATACGACGTGCAGGCCAGCACCTCTCCCGTATCCACCTTGATCACCACAAGCGCGCCGGCCGGGGCGATAGGCGTATCTATATTATGAAGCCCCTCCCTCAGCGCATCCTGCACGACTCTCTGCAAATTGATGTCGATGGTCGAAATAACCGTGTTGCCCTGAACCGTCGGGTCTATGACGGTCTCCTCCACCGCGCCGTCAGCCGTTTTCGTAACGCGCTTCGTCCCATCCTTGCCGCGCAGGTATTTCTCCATGGCGCCTTCCAGCCCGTTTTTGCCCACGATGTCGTTAATGCCGTAGCCCTCGTTCTTCAGCCGCGCGTATTCATCACTGTTTATCGCGCCCACCGTGCCTAAAATGTGCGGCGCCAACGTCCCGTCCGCATACTCGCGGTAGGAGATGACCTCAAAGGTCACGCCCTTGTAAAAGCCGTTGTTTTCCTTGATTTTCGCGACCATATCGGTGGAAACATCCTCGGCGAAGGTGTACGGGTTCTGTATGCTGAACTGCGCCCGCTTCAGCCCGTAGCAGACCGACGCTATTTTCCTCGCTTCGGCCAACGGATACCGCTGAAGCTTGAACATGGCGATCAGCTCGTCCATGCAGTTTTCGGCTGTCGCGTAGGCGTTCAGATTCAGGTAGTCCTTGCTTTTCATGGCCAGCACGTCGGCTTCCCTGTCAGACGGGAACACCGCCCGGCCGTTTTCGTCGAGCAGAAGCGGCAGGCTGTCGATCCATTTCTCGCCGTTTGACTCAAACAGCCTGATGAGGTTGTGGATGATGGAGTTGCGCACCTCCTGCTCTGTGGCGGGCGGGAAATACGCGCTTTCAAAAATGATGGAGTTGCCCTGCCTGTTCGTCACCAGCGGGTTGCCGTTGGTGTCCAGCAGATCCCCTCTGGATGCCTTGACGTCGGTGGTCTTGGACGAGACCTGCGCGCCGTCCTTGGCGTATACTTCATAGTCTACGACCTGTATCTTGATCAGCGCGATGGTGAACGCGAGGAAAAATCCGCTTATAAAGACGAGCGTACCGATTCCCCGCCGCCTGTTGAACGTCTGTTGATTCTGACCCAGCATGGGCAATCTCCTTTCGTTGAAAATGGAAACTAAGAACCTGTGAATACACGGCCTAATTCAGCCGCTTCATCGCCGCCCTGACCAGAAAATAAAACCCGGGCAGCCACATCAGCGTATACACGCACGACGGAATATAAAAGGTGAACAGCGAAAGCGCGCCGTCCATCCTTTGCTCAAAAACATATACCCGCGCCCAGTAGGCAAATTGATGGATCATCGCCGCGCCCGAGCCTAAGAGCAGCGCCGTCACCAGATTGTTGCGCATAAGATGCGTAATGAGCGCCCCGCAGGCGAAGCCGATCGCGGACAGCAGGATGGCGTTGAAGCTTCCGCCGGACACGGAACACATGTCCCATAAAAGCCCCGCGAACAGACCGTACAGCACACCGGACAGCTCACGCTCGAACATCGCCACGCATACGACGGCCGGTATCAGCGGCATGGCCCTGATGCCGAACACCGAAAGCAACAGGCCCTGCGTGTTTTGAATGGCTGCCACGGCCACAAGTCCGGCGCCGAAAGCCAGCCGCCGGATCAATACGCGTTTATTTTCTATGCTGATTTTTGTGCGCATGTGCCAAAGTCCACCTGTAACGCTTTAATGCCGTCATTGCGGCCGCCGAGCCGCAATCTCATTGAGATTCCGGCTCAAGCCCGGAATGACGGTTTTTAGGTAACCGCTGATTAAATCGGGGTCGTTGTATTGCCGAGAGATTTTTCCGTCAGATTGTCTGAAATTTTGCGGATAATCCTGTCGGATATCAAGAAATTTCGGGCAATCTGACGGGAAAATATCCGGCAAGACGGCGGCATCCGATTTAATCAGTGGTTACCTAGGGACTCAATGCCTGAAGCCCGTGATAATAAAAACGTCGATAAGCCTTGAAAAGTCGGCGTAAGGCTCGATGACGGCGTAGGTCGAGATGTTTTCCTCGGCGTCGGCAATCTCTTTAACCTCGCCGATGAGCAACCCGCCGGGAAATTTCCCGCCCGTGCCGGAGGAGCAGACAATGCCGCCCTGCGCGATATCCGTCGATCGCTCTATGCCCGAAAGCCTGCACAGTCCTTTCCCCGAAAGCTGCGCCGTCGTCTCGACAAAGCCGGTCTCCCTTGTCCGCGACTCAAAGGCCGCGATGTTCACGCCGGGATGCAGTATCGTCTCAACCGTGCACTGCGTCGCCATCACGGACGTTACTACGCCCACAAAATATTTGCCGTAGATCACCGTGTTGTCGGCCTTGACCCCGTGCGCCGAGCCTTTGTTCAGCGTAAACGATCCGAAACGGTCATTGGCGTCGCGGCCGATGATCGTGGCGTTCACGTAGGAGTGATCCGGGTTCTCTCCCTTGATCTCAAGGAATTCCCTTAAAAATTCATTCTCCTGCTGAAGCCTGTAGTAGTCGGTCATGCGCTGCCTGTGTTCGCCCAGCTCCTTCTCCAGGGCGTCAACCCTGTCCTTATAGAAAGATGACGACTTGAAGCGAATCCCAAGCCCTGACATCTCTTTAGCCGCCCAAGCCGACAAACTTTGCACCGGCCGGAATATAAGGCCCGCGGCGGACGCGAAAGGCGAAGATCCGTCACGCGTCAGCGCGGCCATAACGGATCCGGCCAGCAAAAAGGCGAGCGCCACCGCCAGCATTTTGAAGCCGCTGCTTTTAAAAAAACGTTTCATACTTAAGGCAACCTCTGAAAACCACCGTCGTTAGATTTGTGCTGAATTTTTTCGCCCATTTCGCGTATTTCGAGGGCGAATAATTTGGGCGTGTTTGAAAAATCCCCGTGTGCGGATTTTTGAGTGATTTTTTCGCCGCACAAGGTAAAATTGCGAAGGAATACGCCCGTATTTCAAGAAATTTTAACGCAGTGCGACGGAAAAAGCGCCAAAAAGACGTGCGCGTGGTTTTTTTCAAACACGCCCTTGTTTGTTTAACCGATAAATACGCGGAATGGACGGAAAAAGGCAGTGCAAAGATAATGGCGTGGGTTTTTAGAGGCTGTCTTAACTGTACCGCTTGCTCGAGAATTTCGCGATGGCATTGCTTTCCAGGCAGATGCCCGTGCCGTCCACCACGCAGTCAAGGGGCTTTTCCGCCACTAAAACGGGGATTCTTGTCTCCTCCGCGATAAGCCTGTCCAGCCCGCGCAGGAGCGCGCCGCCGCCCGTCAGCATGATGCCTCTGTCAATGATGTCGGCCGCCAGCTCCGGCGGCGTCTTTTCCAGCGTGGACTTCACCGCGTCAAGGATCTGGTTCACCGGGTCGGAAAGCGCCTCGCGCACCTCCTCGGAGGTGATCTCGACGTGCTTGGGCAGCCCGTCCATCATGTTGCGCCCTTTGATGTCCATGGCTCCTTCGCCGTCGTAGAAATACGCCGACCCGATCTTTATCTTGATATCCTCAGCCGTCCGTTCGCCGATGAGGAGGTTGTATTTTTTCTTGATATAGGCGATGATGGCCTCGTCGAAGCTGTTGCCCGCGATCTTGGCCGAGCGCGACGTAACGATGTCCCCCAAAGAGATCACCGCCACCTCCGCCGTGCCTCCGCCGATATCGACGACCATGCTGCCCATCGCGTCGCTTACAGGAAGCCCTGCGCCGATCGCCGCCGCCATAGGCTCGGCGATGATGCTGACGAATTTCGCGCCGGCGCTTTTCGCCGCGTCATACACCGCACGCCGCTCCACCTCCGTCACCCCCGACGGGATGCAGATCATCACGCGGGCGCGGCTGAAGGGCGACGAGCTTATGGCGCGCCCGATAAACGCCTTGAGCATCTCCGCCGTGATCTCAAAGTCGGCGATGACGCCGTCCTTCAGCGGGCGGACAGCCGTGATCGAACCGGGCGTCCGCCCGATCATCTCTTTCGCCTCGGCTCCGACAGCCACCACGCGCGGCGGATTGCTTTTCTGGTCCACCGCGACGACCGAAGGCTCGCGTATCACGATCCCCTTTCCCTTGACGAACACAAGGGTGTTGGCCGTACCCAAATCAATGCCGACGTCCTGTAAAAACAACATTTGCTGGATCATCCTTTCGCAGACGCTATATTGGATTATTTAAACTTTACTTCACTGATGATACTGTTAAAATCGGTTTGCGCCGCATACTCCTTGTTAACAACGCACCGAAACGGAAATACCTTTCCGTCGTGCTCCAGAAAGTATGTAATCGTATAGATATCGCCCAGGTCATATGTCCATACCTGGCCCGTCTTTCCTGGTATCTTGATATCCTCCAGCGTATACGGAAGCTCCGTATCCCTCTCCTGCTTCATCTTCTCCCGGATCTCCTCGTATTTTACGAGAGCCTCCTCCACGGAGCCGTACATATCGCTGCCCATTCCCTGAACAAAGGCCTCCGTTTTCGGGTTGATGATATGCGGCCTGGAGATGCCGACCGACTCCCAGCCCTTGGGGATGGGCAGGGAATAGTCCACCGCCTCCACCAAATCCTTTTGCGCGATAAGGTCCGGGAAAGTGATGGTATACGTCTGATAGTCGCCCGCTTTCATGGAACGCAGCACTTGGCCGTCCTCCCCTGTGATATATATGTCGTTCGGCGTCGTGATGGGCTTTTGGTTCGCGCTGTCTGTCGCGACCTCGATGAGGTTGCCGTGCTCGTCCCGCATGGTGCTGCCGTTTTTATCCGTCGCCAAAACGTGCGTCATGCCCTTGTCGTCCACAAGATACACGCCGTATTTGCTGTTTTTTTCGCAGGCCGCCAGCAGGAAGATAACAGCAAACAGCATAGCCACGGCGGCGGTTCCTTTTTTACCTGTCATTACAATCAGTCCCTACCTTTATGTTGAATGATGTTGAATAACAATTATATCACTTCTTACGCGTTATGTCAACCAATTTAGTTCCCAATTTCTGTTACAAGAAAGGCCCCTGTCCACGCCGCTACGCCGATCATCTCGAACAGCAACAGGTATCCGGCCGTTGATAACTGGAGCACCTTGATCGACGCGACCGCGCCCAAAATAGAGTTTATGATGGCCGAGTCGGCGATCCCCAGATCCGCGATGGAAACGGTGCCGTCGCAAAGCGGCTTCGCGAACTGCCCGAAAGAGATGAACATCCCGATCACCGTGAGCACAGCCGCGCCGGACAGGCACAGTATGACGAGCTTTTTGTTGCTGAAAGCCGCGAAGCCCGTGATCACCAGCGACAGCAAAAGCGTCAGGACAAGAAACACCCCCGCGGCAATCAGCGCGGGCAGAATCGAACGCAGGCTGTCGGTCAGCTTCATGCCCTCCGACTCCGAAAACGAGAAGCCCCTGAAAAAGAGGTCGTATATCTCCCACAGGCTCAGGTTTTCGCCCACATAGCTGTTCAGCAGGACGATGTCGCCGACAATACGGAAAAGCGACGCGAACACCGCCGTCGGCAGGGCAGTCAGCGCCAAAAGCGCCGCCACAGAGCGGTAGGTTATTTTTGATGCCATGATTTATGATCCATCCTTTCTAAAGTTTTTTGCGGAACGTTTCTCAAAACTCTCTTGCATAACAACTTACGGTTTGAAAAGATAGCCAACGGCGTAAATGCCGGGCGTAATTTTTCAAACTTCTCTTCCTTAATTGTTTGCTGTCAGGCATGAAAGCGCCGCGTTGATTCTTTCACGCACCCTGTCTTTGCCCAGCAGCGCCATAATCGCGTGCAGGTCGGGCGTATTTCGCCGGGACGTCGCCGCTATGCGTATGACCGATGAAACGTCGCCGATATGCCCCTTGAACTTTTCCGGGCTTTGCTTATATTCCTTGACGTTCGGCGTATAGCCAAGCGGCCCGCAGAGGTCCTTGATTTTCTGAAACCATGTGTCCTTATCGTCAGACGCGTCATACGCGTCGAGATAGGCTTTCAGGATCGCGGCAGCCCCGTCCGGGTTTATATTTTCCGGCAGAGCTATATTAGGCGTGTACAGCGCGTCATAGAGGTACGCGGCGTAGTCCCTGACCTCCGACCATTTCGCGATGTCCTTGCGCGGCTTGTCCCCGCCACGTTCAATGGAAAACACGGCTTTCGCGAAACCGGGATCAGCCGTTAAAATATTGTAAAGCTCAGGATCATACTCCCTCGCCCATTCTGACGCGCCGCTGTAAACCTCGTCGGCTGTCATCAGCGATATCACGTTTTTGCTGACGTCGCACAGCTTCACAAGGTCGAATAAAGCGCCGCTTTGGCTCATCTTTTTGAAGCTGAACGGGAATTCAAAGCGGTCTGCCCGCGGGTTCGCCCTGCGCCAGTCCTCGAAGTTCGAGTTGATCAGCGTCATGAGATAGTCCAGCACACTTTCAGCCGGGTAGCCCTCTTTTGCGAAATAGCTTACCGCCGCCTCGGGGTCCTTGCGCTTTGAGAGCTTTCTCTTGCCGCCGGCGTCCTCTTTCATAACGGGAGCCACGTGGGCATACTTCGGCAACTTGAATCCGCACGCCTTAAACAGCGCGATATGCACCGACACCGACGCGAGCCACTCGTCGCCCCGGATCACCGTCGTCACGCGCATGAAATGGTCGTCACAGGCATGGGCGAAGTGGTAGGTGGGTATGCCGTCAGCCTTGAGCAAAACCACGTCCATGGTGTTTTCCGGCATCTCTATTTTGCCCTTGATCAGATCGTCCAGCACGATACGCTTATTTTCGTCGCCGCCGGAGCGAAGCCGCAGAACCCAGCTCTGCCCGGCGTTCACTTTTTGCTCAATTTCCTCATATGTCAGCTCGCGGCATTTCGCCCACGGGCCGAAATAGCCCTTGACCTGAGCGCCCGCCCGCTCCTGCTCGTCACGCATAGCGGAAAGCTCCTCCTCAGAGCAAAAGCACGGGTATGCCTGTCCGTTTTGCACGAGCCGCTTGGCCATCGCCTGATATACCTCCGCCCGCTCGCTTTGCGTATACGGCGCGTACAGCCCCTTCTCCGTCCCGAAGCCGGTCACGCCCTCCTGGAAGGACAGCCCGAACGCCGCGAAGCCGTTTATGATGGCCGATACGCCGTCCTCGACCTCGCGCTTTTTGTCCGTGTCCTCTATGCGCAAAAAGCACAAACCGCCCGAAGACCTAGCCGCCAGGATATCCACAAACGCGGTGAACAGGTTTCCCAGATGCATAAATCCCGTAGGGCTTGGCGGGAAGCGCGTGGCCTTCGCGCCCTCGGGCAGATCCCGGGGCGGGTATTTTTCCTCCAGCTCCTCCAAGGTCAAATGGACATGGGGAAAGAGCAAAGAAGCCAGATCGTCGTTGTTCATAATAAAATATCCTCATTTCCGTAATCGGATTAACACACAAGAGGTCTATTATCTATTATCGCAGAAAAACTTCCCGGTATCAAGAAGTTTTTTTGAATTTTATATAAATTTTTTTGAACGCACCCCTAATTCCCGACTCCCAATTCCCCGTAAGTTTCCGGCCGCCTGTATTTATCCCCCCAGACCTCCCTTGCGCGGTAATCGCGCAGCCTGTCCATCGGGAACGCCGCGAGATATATCCCCTCCGCCTCGCCCGCCTCGATCACCATCGTGTCCCGGGACTCAAACGTGCCGGGGCGTATCTCCCCGTAAGCCATGCCGTCGTAAGCGGAGGAATGGCCGTTGCAGTCACGCTGGCCATAGGCGTAGTTCGCCGTCGCGATCCCGAGCATGTTCTCATACGCCCGCGCCCGAAGCTGCGTAAGAACCTGTTTAGCATCTCACCGTGAGCAAAACTTTGAGTAAAATCAGGTGAGATGCAAGGAAAAAAGCGCAGAAATAATTTGTTTATTTCGAGCATTTTTGACGCAGCAGATTGCCTAATTTTACCAGAGGTTTGCCACGTGGGAGATGCTAAACAGGTTCTATGTCGGTTGATTTCCATGGGACAGGCGTTGGGCACAAGGATGATCTCCGCGCCCTTGAGCATGAGTATCCTCGCGCTTTCCGGGAACTCGCGGTCAAAACAGATCATCGCGCCTATCCTCACCGCGCCGCCTTGCGTGTCAAGGTCAGCGACATAAAAATCGCCGCCGGGGGTCAGATTGCCCTCAACGTCAAAGGCGCAGGTGTGGACCTTCGCGTATGTCAGCGCGATGTTCCCGAAGCGGTCAATCACCGTCACGGTGTTCCTCGGGTGCGGCTCGTATTTTTCAAGATACGTGACGGCGATGGCCATATCAAGCTCACGCGCGAGATTTTTGTACGCGCCTACGTATTCGCCGCGCGTATCCACGGCCTTGGCGTTCCACCCGCCGGAATCGCCGGACAGGTCATAGCCGACGTTCCACATCTCAGGGAAAAGCGCGAGGTCAGCGCCCATCGCCTTTGCGCGGCGGCACCAGTCGATCCCCTTTTGCAGGTTTTCGGCCTGCGTCGGGCAGGAAATCATTTGAAGCAACGCCACACAGAATGTCATGTTTCTTTCCTCCCGTAAAAACACAAGGGACGGCGTGGAAGCCGTCCCTGCGCTATGGCGGCGCAGCGCGTTGCTCCGCCGCCCCTAATTCCTGAGCGTTCTCACTCTCACAACCCCGTCAATCGCCATAAGCGCGCCGACGTCCGCCTCTTTGTCCGCCACGGTGTATCCGAAGCCGCCGCGTGCGCCGCTGAACGTAACCTCGCCCAAAGCCGCTTTCACCGTTTCGGCCGCGCTTTCCCTGTGCAGTACGCAAGTCCTGCTTGTAAAGTCCGCCGGCAGCTCCGCATCCGGGAAGTTCACTGCGTTTTTGATAGCGCCCGTCTCAAGATACAGCATAAGCTGGTCGGCCGCCATGACGGCGCAGTTGTCCTCGCTTTCCGGGGTCGAGGCGCCTAAATGCGGCATAGCGATAACGCCGTCCGCCCCCAGCTGCTCGTCCGTCGGGAAATCCGTCACATAAGCCGAAAGCTTGCCGCTTTTCAGCGCGCCGAGTATGTCACTGGACACGGCAAGATCGCCGCGGGCCAGGTTGATGATCCTCGCGCCGTCTTTCATCACGGCGATGGAATCACGGTTGACCATACCCTTTGTGTCGGCTGTAGCTGGCGCGTGAAGCGTCATGTAGTCAGCTGACTCAAACACCTCCATTGCGCTGCCGACAACTTTCACGGCCTGCGGCAAGCCTTTCACTGGGAAAGGATCGAAGCCGACAACGTCCATGCCCATGGCCAGAGCCTTTTCCGCGACGAGCCGCCCTATCGCGCCAAGCCCGACGATGCCCAAGGTCTTGCCCTTGATCTCCGGGCCGGTAAAAGCGCCTTTACCCTTTTCCACGGCCTTGCCGACATCGCCCTGCCCCTTGAGGGTGTTGCACCACGCAATGCCCTCCGCGATCTTCCGTGAGGAAAGCAGCAGCGCGCAGATCACAAGCTCCGCAACGCCGTTCGCGTTCGCGCCCGGCGTGTTGAACACCACGACGCCCTGTTCCGCGCAGGCGTCAACAGGGATATTGTTCGTCCCCGCGCCGCACCGGGCGATGGCGGCCGTATTCGGGTCCAAAGCGGTTTCGTGCATCGGCGCGGAACGGACCATGATCGCGTCGGGCGCGTTCACGCCGTTGCCGTACGCGTATTTGCCGCTGCCGAACCTCTCAAGCCCAAGAGGTGAAATTTTATTTAATGTTTGAATGTTGTACATAGTTATAATCCATCCTTTTAAAGTTTTTTGCGGAGAGTTTCTCAAAACTCTCTTGCATAACAACTTACGGTTTGAAAAATAGCCGGGCGTAATTTTTCAAACTTTTCCGCCTTTCTGTCTGTATTTGCGCGTTTGAGTATTACGAATGCTTCTTCTCAAAATCGGCCATGAACTCCACCAGCGCCGCAACGCCCTCGGCCGGCATGGCGTTATAGATCGACGCTCTCATGCCGCCGACAGAGCGGTGCCCTTTCAGGTTTACAAACCCGGCGGCCTCGGCCTCTTTCACGAACTTCTTGTCAAGCTCCTCGCCGCTCGACACAAACGTCACGTTCATGACGGAACGGTCGCGGGGCAGGACGGGATTTTTAAACATGGCGCTTTGGTCCAGATAGTCGTACAGGAGCTTCGCCTTCCTGACATTGCGCTCCCTCATGGCCGGGAGGCCGCCGATGGTCTTGAGCCACTCAAGCACAAGCTTGCACATGTAGATCGACCAGCACGGCGGCGTGTTGTACATGGAATCGTTTTCCGCCATTGTCTTATAGTTCAGCATCGTCGGCGTATCCTCCCGCGCGTTCCCAAGCAGATCCTCGCGGATGATCGCGACGGTCAGGCCCGCGGGGGCGACATTCTTCTGCGCGCCGCCGTAAACCATGCCGAACTTGGACACGTCCATCGGCTCGGACAAAAAGCTCGACGAAATATCGGCGATAAGCGGCACATCGCCCGTGTCAGGCAGCTCGGAAAAGCGCGTGCCGTAGATCGTATTGTTATGGCAGATATAAAAATAGTCGGCGTCGGGCGTAAAATTCTCTTTGTTCAGATCGGGGATGCGCGAGAAGTTGTCCTCCTTCGACGACGCAACGACCCTCACATCGCCGTACATCTTCGCCTCCTGATACGCCTTTGTGGAAAACTGGCCGCTTAACACATAGTCGGCCTTTTTTGAGCCGTTCATGAAGTTCAGCGGGACAGCTGCGAACTGGGTGGACGCGCCCCCCTGCAAAAACAGCACCCTGTAGTTATCGGGGATCTCCATAAGCTCGCAAAACAGCTCGCGCGCCCCGAAAATAATGTCCTCGTACACCTTTGAGCGGTGGGACATCTCCATGACCGACTGGCCGCTGCCCTTGTAATCGAGCATCTCCTCAGCCGCGCGGTTCAGCACGGACTCCGGCAGCATCGACGGACCTGCCGAAAAATTGTAGACTCTTGACATCTTTCATTGCCTTCCTTTCTTTCAGAACCTGTGTTCATATGGATGCGCACGGTATTGGCGGAAAAATCCCTCGCCAATACCGCACACCTCCATATGAACAGGGGTTCTCACTCAAAAATAAAAAACTTATTTCTATTATATGCCTTTTAAATCGCTAAAGTCAAGAGATGAGAGCTATCAAAATAACACAAAATCAAATTTTATTAAACAATTATTTATTTATTTTCACGTTTTCTTGATTAAAAAGCAGGAAATTGTTGCAAAATTTTTTTAAATGTTATACAATATAATGCAATTTGTGTTTTTACTAAGTCGAAAGGATTGATTAAAATGAGCCTTCTAAACAAAAAAACAGTGGAGGATATCGACGTAAGAGGCAAGCGCGTACTCGTTCGCTGCGACTTCAACGTGCCGCTCCTGAACGGGCAGATCACCAGCGAAAAGCGCATCGTGGCGTCGCTTCCGACGATCCGGTATCTGATTGACAACGGAGCGAGAGTCATCCTCTGCTCGCATTTAGGCAGACCCAAGGGGTTTGACCCGGACGTCTCGCTGGCCCCCGTGGGCGAGCGTTTGTCCGACCTGCTGGGCATTGACGTCAAGATGGCGTCGGACGTCGTGGGCGAGAGCGCGCAAAAGCTCTCGTCGGAGCTGAAAGACGGCGAAGTGATGCTCGTCGAAAACGTGCGCTTTGAAAGCGGCGAGACGAAAAACGATCCCGAGCTGTCCAAAAAATTCGCGGCGCTTGCCGACGTGTTTGTGAACGACGCGTTCGGCTCGGCCCACCGCGCCCACTGCTCCACCACCGGCGTGGCCGACTATATCCCGGCGGTCTGCGGCTACCTCATTCAAAAAGAGATAGAGTTCATGGGCGGCGCTTTGGAAAACCCGAGGCGCCCGATGGTCGCGATTTTAGGCGGCGCGAAAGTGTCTGACAAAATCGGCGTCATCACGAACCTGCTTGACAAGGTCGATACGCTCATCGTCGGCGGCGGTATGGCCTATACATTTCTGGCTGCCCGGGGACATAACGTCGGCGACTCCATCTGCGAGCATGACAAGAAAGCGCTCGCTTTAGATATGCTGAAAGCGGCGGAGGAAAAGAACGTGAAGTTTTTGCTTCCCGTGGATGAAAAGGTAGGGCTTGAATATTCGCCCCACACCGTGGCGAAAGTCGTCCCCTATGATGGCATTCCCGACGGCTGGATGGGCCTTGACATAGGCCCCGAAACGATGAAGATATTCGCGAAAGCCATTGAGGGCGCGGGCACGGTGATCTGGAACGGTCCCATGGGGGTTTCGGAGTGGGAGAACTTCGCCCACGGGACAATCGCCGTCGCCAAAGCCGTGGCGGAGTCCGGCGCGGTCACCATCATCGGCGGCGGCGATTCCGCGGCGGCTGTGCAGAAGCTGGGCTTCGCGGACAAGATGTCGCATATCTCCACGGGCGGCGGGGCTTCGCTTGAGCTGCTGGAGGGGAAAGTGCTTCCCGGCATAGCGGCTCTAAATGAACGCTAAAGCGTTCGAGGGATTAGGCGTTAGGAGTTAGGGATAAGGGGTTGGAGCCGGGATTGTCCCGCCCCGCCATCATGAAAGGATGCGTTTTAATGAACAAACAGCTAAGAAAACCCGTCATCGCGGGCAACTGGAAAATGAACAAGACGCCGGTTGAAACAACCGCGCTCATAAACGAGATCAAACCTTTGGTCAAGGACGCGTCCTGCGGCGTGGTCGTGTGCGTGCCGTACATTGACCTGTTCGCCGCGCTGGAGGCGGCGAAAGGCAGCAATATCAAGGTCGGCGCGGAAAACTGCCACTGGGCGAAAAGCGGCGCGTTCACGGGCGAGGTTTCGGCCGATATGCTCGCGTCTATCGGCGTACCCTACGTGATCATCGGGCACAGCGAACGCCGCCAGTATTTCGGCGAAACGGACGTCACCGCGCGTGACCGCGTGAGGGCCGCCCTCGACGCGGGGCTGACCGTGATCCTCTGCGTCGGCGAGCTTTTAGAAGAGCGGGAGCAGAACATCACCATGGAGATCATCGGCAAGCAGATCAAAATCGCGCTTGCGGGCGTGACTGCCGCAGAGCTTGAGCGGGTGATCATCGCTTATGAGCCGGTCTGGGCCATCGGCACGGGCCTTACGGCGACGGCGGAACAGGCCAACGAGGTCAATAAGGCCATACGCGGACTCATTGAACAGCTGTATTCCAAGGCCGACGCGGATAGTATCGTCATCCAGTACGGCGGTTCCATGAACGCCCAAAACGCCGCCGAACTGCTCGGCCAGCCTGACGTGGACGGCGGGCTGATCGGCGGGGCGTCCTTGAAGGCCGCTGACTTCGCGAAGATTGTCGAAGCGGCCTGTTAGAAGCGAGAAAAAAGTATCAAGACGCGGTTCCGTTAGAGTCCGCGTCTTGAATTGTTATGAAAGGATTGTTTTTATGTCCAGAAAACCTGTGCTTTTATGTATCCTCGACGGCTACGCCAATAACCCCGAAGCTTACGGCAACGCCATCAAGGCCGCCAAAACGCCGAACCTTGACCGCATATTCGCCGAAAACCCGGCGACATCTATCGGCGCGTCCGGCATGGACGTGGGCCTGCTCGACGGGCAGATGGGCAACAGCGAGGTCGGCCACACGAATATCGGCGCGGGCCGCGTAGTCGTTCAGGAGCTGACAAGGATCACAAAATCCGTCATTGAGGGCGATTTTTTCACAAACCCCGTGCTTCTGCGGGCAATCGAAAACTGCAAGGAAAACGGCTCGGCCCTCCACCTGATGGGGCTTGTGTCCGACGGCGGCGTGCACAGCCACAGCACGCACCTGTACGCCCTGCTTGAGCTTGCGAAGAAACAGGGTCTCGGCAGGGTGTTCATTCACTGTCTGCTGGACGGGCGCGACGTGCCGCCCATGTCGGGCAAGGAATACATCGCCGATCTGCAATGCAAAATCGACGAAACCGGCGTCGGCCGGATCGCCACCGTCATGGGGCGGTACTACGCCATGGACAGGGAAAGGCGCTTTGAGCGCGTGGAAAAGGCGTACCGCGCCATGGTGTACGGCGACGCGCCTGTGTTCACGGACGCTTGCGACATGATGGCGCTTTCCTACGAAAACGGCGTGACGGATGAATTCGTCGTGCCGTGCCGTGCCGCTGACGCGGAGCCTGTAAAGGCAAACGACAGCTTCGTCTTCTTCAACTTCCGCCCCGACCGCGCCAGGGAGATCACCCGCGCCTTCGTGGACGACAGCTTTGACGGCTTTGCCCGTGGCGAAAGGCTGCCGCTTTATTACGTCTGCATGACGCAATACGACGCCGATATGCCCAATGTCGCCGTCGCTTTCGCGCCCCTGGCCGTCATCGACATGCCGCTTGGAGCGGTTCTGAGCCAAAACGGGCTTCGTCAGCTCAGGATCGCGGAGTACACGAAGTACGCCCACGTGACGTTTTTCCTCAACGGCGGCGAGGAGACCGTCTATCCGGGCGAGGACAGGATACTCATCGACTCGCCCGACGTGCCGACCTACGACCTCAAGCCGGAGATGAGCGCCTATGAGGTGACGGACACGATCGTCGATAAAATCGAAAAGGACATGTACGACGTGATCGTGCTGAACTACGCCAACTGCGACATGGTCGGCCACACGGGCGTGTTCGGCGCGGCTGTCGCGGCGGTTGAGACCGTGGATACCTGCGTGGGGCGCGTATGGGACGCGGTCTCAGCGAAAGGCGGCGTCATGTTCATCACGGCGGACCACGGCAACGCCGACAAGATGTATGAGCCGGACGGCTCTCCTTTCACGGCGCACACCACGTTCCCGGTGCCGTTTGTCGTGCTGGGGTATCCGTGCGGGCTGCGGGAGGGCGGCAGGCTGTGCGATATTTCGCCGACGGTTTTGCGGGTTCTTGGGCTTGCGCAGCCGGAGAGTATGACGGGGGTAAGCCTAATCGCCGAATAAAGCTGCCGTAAAAAGGGGGGAACCGCAAATGAAAGTGTTTATCAGCTGGTCGGGTGACCTAAGCAACAGATTCGCGGCGAAGCTTGCCTCTTGGATTCGCTGCGTCATTCAAAATGTAGAGGTTTTTTATTCTCCGGAGGATATTGAGAAAGGCGAAAACTGGAGCAAAAAACTGTCGGATGAGCTTGCGGGCAGCAACTTCGGGATCGTCTGTTTAACGCCGCATAACGTTACCGCCCCATGGATTCATTTTGAGGCGGGCGCTTTGGCAAAGGCCCTTGACTCGCGCCCGGCGACGCTGATGATCGGCGTCAAGGATTCCGACGTGAAAGGACCGCTTTCGCAATTCCAGAATACGAAGCTGGAAAAAGACGATATTTTCCGTCTGATGCAGGCTATTAACAGCCGTACTGAAAAACCGTTATCGCCTGATGTTTTGAGCCACACGTTCAACACCTTTTGGCCGGAGCTGGAAAGGCACATAAAGGAAACCCTGAAAAGCGGTTTTGATACAGAACCGCCCGAACAACATAATGAAGAACCAAACGCCGAAGCGATAGAGGAAATATTGCGGATCGTCAGGAAGCTAGGCGGAAAGTCGGAAACCAAAGATCAGAAAGTGATTGCGTTTCCTCCCAAAAATATCTATAATGGTTTTATTTCCCTTTCTAAGCTGAAAGAAATTCGTGAGGAAAAAGGGCTTTCTCTCTCTCAATTGGAATATATGTGTGATCTTCCTTTTGTGTTCCTTAAATGTGTTGAAGAAGGGACGCACTCAATCTTATTTCATGAGGCGGATAGAATTGCTAACGCGTTAGGCGTGTCTGTAGAAGATTTGATCGGATTTAACATAGCGGATCAAAAAAAAGGAGCTGACCCCCATGCCCTTCACCCCTCAAACCCTGGACTTCCTCACCGAAAACCGCCTGCAAAACAGCAGAGCCTGGTTCACGGAGCACAAGCCCGCCTACACCGAGCGTGTCCTTGAGCCGCTGCGTGAGCTGGTCATAAAGCTCACGCCCGCGATGCTCGCCATTGACCCGCTGTTCATCGTTGAGCCGAAAGTTGACCGCACGATCTCGCGCATCTACCGCGACACGCGCTTTTCAAAGGATAAGTCCCTTTACCGCGACATGATGTGGGCCGTCTTTATCCGCGACAAAAAGCTTTACGACGGCCTGCCCGCGTATTATTTTGAGCTGTCGCCCAACGGGTTCAGATACGGCATGGGCTATTATCAGGCGGGCGCGGCGTCCATGGACAGCTTCCGCAAGCTGATCACGGACAGGGATAAAGCTTTCCTGGAAGCCCTGGAATGCTATGAAAATCAAAGTGTATTCAAAATCGAGGGCGACGATTATAAGCGCGGCAGATATCCCGAATGGCCCGAAAACTTCCGCGAATGGCTGGACAAAAAGAGCTTCCACTTCGCGCATAACAGCACGGACTTTGATCTGCTGTTTTCGGAGCTGCTGCCGAACAGACTGGCGGAGGATTTCGCGGCGATCAAGCCGATATATAATTTTTTGTGCGTTGTCGAACAACGGAAATGAATAAAAAACTACGGACGAACGACTCATCATCGTTCGCCCGTCTTGTTTTTTACTACTCCGCAGCTAGAAACACAGAAAAATCAAGCAAAAAGCTATGATATATGGATTTTGGCGCAGAATTTTTCGTTATGTTTCTTGCTGCGGAGTAGTATTACCCGACCTGAAACCCATTCTCCGTAATATGCGGTTCAAACACATCCGTGATAAACTCCCTGATCCCAAGCCCCGCCATCCTTGCCAGCGTCTCCCTGTCGTTGACCGTCCAGCAACTCAGCCTCACCCCCCGCTTCAGCGCGCCCCTTATGACATCATCTTTGTTGTACTCGCTGTGCGCGTTGAACGAAAGCGCGGCGTTTTCCTGCTCCCCGCAAAAGCGGATGGCCCTGCGGTCGATTTTCTCAGTCATCAGCCATATCTCCGTTTCGGGGCTCATCTCCCTGAATTTCAGCAACGTTTTCCCCTTGGACGACGCGACGATCACGTATTCCGCGATCTCAAGCCCGTCCAGCGTTTTTTTCAGCGACTCAAGTCCCCTGCCGCTGACGGACTTCAACTCCATGACCGGCGTCATGTTGTGCTCCACGCATACCGTGAGCGCCTCTGAAAGCGTCGGGATGCCGAGCCGCCCATACTCCTCAAAGTTCGCGCCGTTGTTGAATTTATACGTCAGAAGCCGCTTGAACGTCCTCGACGCCACCTTGCCCGCGCCGTCCGTCATGCGGTTGACCGTAGCGTCGTGCATCAGCACGAGCACGCCGTCCCTCGTTTCGCGCACGTCAAATTCGACGCGGCTGAACATGGCCGCGCCCGCCTCGGCGATGGCCGCCAGAGAATTTTCCGGCGCAACGGCGGAAAAGCCCCTGTGTGCGCAGAGGACGATGTCCTCCTTGCCCTTGACCTCGACGACGGTCGAAAGCTTGATCGTATCCCGCGCCGTGACCTCGGCCTCAAACTTGCGCAAATAGTACTGCGCGAAAAACACGCCCGCCCCTGCCACCACCGCCACAAGCGTCAGGCAGAGGACAAAGCCGGTTATTTTTTTCAGCCTTTTTTTCATATCTATGATCCATTCTTGTTCAAGTTGAATGGTTATATATCTAAAGCGGCTTCACGTAAGCCGTTTTTCCTTCGCTTGAGTAACCCGCCCGCATATAAAGCCGGTGTACCGACTCCTCTTTTTTCCCCGTGATCAGCATCAGCTTATAGCAGCCCTCCGTGCGCGCGATCTCCTCCGCGTGAGCCAGCAGCGCGGAGGAAAGCCCTTTGCGGCGGTACTCCCCGTGGGTCACGACATGCTCGACCACAGCGTATGAACGAAGTGATTGAGTCAGGCCTGGCAGCACCGTCAGCGTCAGCGTCGCGGCAATCACACCGTCTGTGACGGCGACAAGCAGATGCTGATTTTCAGCGCGGAGGATTCTGTCGAACACGGCTTCCGCGCAGCTGTCGGCGGGCGTGGCTTCTTTGTCGTTGAGGTGCGTGTACAGGTTCAGCAGGGACTCAAGGTCGCCTTTTTCAGCTTCACGGATCAGAAATGACATGTTAACCTCCTTATTTATGCCCAAAAACTTGTGTTATAGTCAAAATAAAAACCTCAACGGGGACGTCTGGAATCAACCTGCCGCTTGTTGTTTTGCGGCTTGCTGCTTGCCGGACCTCCCCGAATCAGCGAATATTTTACGGCTGTACTGTGATCAGTATTTTCCGCGGCCGGCGGCTCCCCTGTGGACGCGACGGCTAAATTTGTCCGCCACGCCACCGCATGGCAATACCCGCGAGTTTTCACGAGGGTCGTGACCAAAAATTTTTAATCCTTTTTTGGGCATTGTGCGGTTTCGCAAATCGAAATTTCGGCTTGCCTTTTGGCCAAAAAGCACAAAACCTAATTTTGAAAAATAAAATTTTTCAAAATTTTTCTCCCTCACGATATCTTATGCGGGATTGCCGGAAATGGGACAGCTTTCACGGGAGTTTTGAGAGTTGAATGATGATTAATAGCCTAATGTCCCTGTAAGAGACTCGTCGTTTTCAATCCACTCATGAACATCTACAACACGATAATGGTCCTTGCCGTCTCTTATGTATACCGTTGAAATACCTGCGTTGATGATTAACCTTTTACACATGGCGCAGCTATTTGCATTTTCCACATAGTTACCCGCGCTTACATCAATACCGGCGAGATACATTGACCCTCCCATCATTTCCTTTCTTGACGCGCTTATAATAGCGTTTGCTTCCGCGTGGACGCTGCGGCAAAGCTCATACCTTTCGCCGCGGGCAACTTTCTTTTCTTCCCGTATACACACTTTCATATCGGTGCAATTTTTTCTTCCGCGCGGAGCTCCGACATACCCGGTCGATATGACCTCGTCGTCTTTTACGATAACGGCGCCATAATGTCTCCTTACACAGGTACATCGCTTTGATACTTGCTCCGCTATGTCAAGATAATAATTGATTTTGTCACGCCTGCTCAATTGCTGCTCCCCTAAATCACGTTATATCGCCGGGCTATACGATCTTCGTTTTGAACATGATATGCGCGCCCAACAGCGATGAAACCACCGTCACAAAAATCAGCGGGCCGACGGCCAGGGACGGCAAAAAGCACAGCGTAAGAATCCCCGCCGCGATGGGTACGATTGAGATTTTCCAGTGCTTTATAAAGTATCCCGCGCCGATGGCGCCGAACAGCGCCGGCAGAATCTGCTGAAACGCCGGGGCGAACACCGAGCCGGGCGCCGTTATCTTGGGCAGAATCGGCGTGAAGATCAGCACGCCCGCCGTGATGATCAGCGTCGTGGCGATGGACGAGGACGCGATCGAAATGGTCGTAATCACCTCGCCCTCCTCCGTGTTCGGGCGCACCTTCGCCGTTTCCATCGCCGACAGCGCGCACGGCAGCTTGAGGTTCGCGATATTGCCCGTCACGAAAGAAAGGTACATGCCGCCCGCGCCGAGCATCGGCGAGTAGCTGATAACCTCCGCGATGGACGTCGTCCAGTAAAGCGGTATAACCGACGCCAGCCCCTTGAGTATCCCGCTCATGGGCGGCCACACGTCCATATGAACGCAGATCAGCAGCGGCAC
Organism: Oscillospiraceae bacterium; assembly: GCA_009779495.1. GTDB lineage: Bacteria > Bacillota > Clostridia > Oscillospirales > Acutalibacteraceae > UBA1425. The sequence goes on from WRED01000003.1 coordinate 40,492, forward strand.
GCTCAGAAGCGCACACAGCGCTGAAACCGACCATATCCTGCCCCAGGTATGTACTTTATCGGAATAGCTCTTCAACTCTACCCTCTCCATTCTAAGAATGCTATGCTCTCGGGCAATATTTGCGCCAGCAGCATCGCCGCGCCCATCGCCCCGAGCATACTCAGCGGCATGGCGAAAGGCTCAAGCCATTTCACCTTGAACTTATTGCACACCGTCTGCAAAATCAGCATCAGCCCGATGGACACAAGCAGCGCCGACAGGGACAGCACGCCCGCGCCGTCGCCGATCACGGCTTCGTCCCCCGCGCCCGCCACGGCTCTGGAGATAAACGCGGAGATCAGCCCGATGAACGCCGCCGCCGACATCACGTCCGCCCATTTTTGGTTCATCTGCACGGCCTGTCCGATTTTCTTCTGTATCTTTTTCAGCAGGATGGGCACCAGGATAAGCGGGAACGCGCTGCCTATCGTCATGACCCACGCCGCCGCCGCAAAGACCGACTTGTCCTCCACGGGCTGTGACAGATTGCCGCCCATGGCGTTGAGCGCCGCTTCGGCGGCCGTCGCCTCGTATGTAATGTTGCCGATGACAAGCATCCTCAGCCACGGCAGAACGATGCCCAGCGAGTACGCCAGTGTGATCACTGTCGCGACGATGGATATGGCCGGGGCGATGGTGAATATCGCGCTCTGCGTAATCGTGTTGCGCATTGTCCCGGACGTTATGCCCAGCTTTTTGCCCTGCTTCCATGCCTTGAGCAGGAAAAACATCGACTGGCCGGCGACAAAAACCACAATCCCCAACGCTAAGATATATATGAATGTGCTTTCCTTAAAATCCAAAAAAATCCCTCCTCGGCTTATGCAGGGGACAATGCCCGCGCCGCCCCCTGCAATTTTACGCGGTTTATTACCTCAACCGCCATAATTCTCAATTGTATAAAGCTCCATACGCCGCGCAAGCCCGATAGTCCGCGCTCTCAAGCTCCTTCGTGCCGAAAGACGCCCACGCGTGCGGGCGGTAGATATCCGCGTCCGCGACGTTGTGCATGGCCACCGGAATACGCAGCATACTCGCCATCGTGACGAGGTCCTTGCCGATATGCCCGTAGGTCAGCGAGCCGTGGTTCGCGCCCCAGTTTGCCATCACGGAGTAAACATCCTTAAACGCGCCCCCGCCTGTCAGCCTCGGGGCGAACCAGGTGGTCGGCCAGGTGGGGTCGGTTCTCGTGTCGAGCTTTTGATGGACCTCGTCGGGCAGCGTAACCGAATAGCCCTCCGCGATCTGCAAAACCGGCCCGACGCCCTTGACGAGATTCACGCGGATCATCGTCAGCGGCATAACAGCCTGCGTCTTGAAGTGGGACGAGAAGCCGCCTCCCCGGAAATACTGATTGTCGGCGGGGCACCAGTCCGTGACGGACAGCATCGCGTCTATGTCACGCTCGTTTACGTCCCACCACGGCTTGATGACGGGCATTCCGCCCGCGTCTTTCTGCATTCCCGTGGCGTCCAAAGCCGCCGCGCCGGAGTTGATCAGGTGGATAAATCCGCCCGCCGCCGTGCCCTGCAAACTGTAGCCCGTCACGCGCCGGACGGCCTCGGGGCTCCAGTACGTGCGCACGTCGGCAAAGATGCTGGCCGTCCCTGTCAGCAGCTTGCCGAGCAGCATGGATATGCCGTTGAGTCCGTCGTTTTCCGTGGCGAACACGACAGGCTCCTTTTTTCCGTTCCAGTCAAAGCTGGAGTTGAGGATCGCCTCGGTGAAGTCGGCGTTGGGCATGAAATCCGTCCACATGCGCTGCCCCTGGAAGCCGCCTAAAATCGCGTTGCGCCCAAGCGCCTCCTCGTGCCAGCCGTCCTTGGGGCCGCTGCGCGCCGCCGACAGCTCGTTCGGCATAGTCTCTTTAAGCCTGTCGTTGCCCAGCATGATGTCGCGGCAGATCAGCGTCATTTTCACGCAGAACTCCCACTCCCAGTCCTTACGCTCGCGGGTATGGGGCTTCGCGTTTTTATCAAAGCCCTCGCGGCAGTTTTGCTTCACCCACGCAAGCGCCTTTTGATATTCCTCCTGATCATAAATGCCGTATTCCGCGCGGCGTATGACCTCGGTCATGTCCACCCACTCGGCGCGGATACCGAAATAGTCCTGCATAAACTGCGGGTCGCAAAACGAGCCCGCGATGCCCATGGAGACCGAGCCGATCCCCACATAGGACTTGCCTTTGATCTGGCCCACGGCCGCCGCGCACCGGGCAAACCGCAGCAGCTTTTCGCGCACATCGGCGGGAATCGAGTTGTCCGCGATATCCTGCACGTCCCGGCCGTAGATAGAGAACGCGGGCAGACCCCTCTGCGCGTGGGCCGCCATGACAGCCGCGAGATACACCGCGCCCGGGCGCTCCGTCCCGTTGAAGCCCCAGACAGCCTTGACGGTCGTGGGATCAATGTCCATCGTCTCGCTGCCGTAGCACCAGCAAGGGGTCACGGACAGCGTGGCGCACACGTTCTGCGACGAGAAATAGTCGGCGCACCTGGCCGCCTCCGCGCCGCCGCCGATGGTGCACGGGGAAATCACGCACTCCACGGGCGAGCCGTCAGCGTAGCGCACGCTTTGCTCGATGAGCGACTTGGCGGCCTCGGCCATCGCGCGGGTCTTTTCCTCAAGCCCCTCGCGGATGCCGCCCCAGCGGCCGTCGATGATTGGTCTGATACCGATTTTTGGTTTTGACATGGTTGTAATCCTCCAGTTTAGATTTTAGATAAATGAAAAAGCTATTTTAGACGTTTGTTTTGAATTTGAATTTCAAAACCCCTCCGGCGCTTCGCGCCACCTCCCCTTGCAGGGGAGGCTTGGAAGCATAAGGAGAATCCGCCAAAGCCTCCCCTGCAAGGGGAGGTGGCGCGAAGCGCCGGAGGGGTTTTATTGCCTAATACAAAAAACTCTTGCACCAAGACAAATGTCTAAAACAGCCAATAAAAATGGGGTACGGGGAGGGTTACAAAACTCTCCAGTGGAGAGTTTTTCCCAGCCACTTTCGTGGCTTTCGCCTTTAGCGGTCGCAACCCCGTCAACAATTCTTAATTCTTAATTTTTCATTCTTAATTTAACTGTTCTTCCGTCACATTCAAAAATTTTCTATACGCGGTTTCCCACGCCGCCGTCTCCTCCGGCGCATATTCCGTAACCGTCTCGCTTCTTGCAATAATCCGCCTTGCCTCCGCCACATCCTTTATCTCCCCCGCCGCCATCAGCTGCACCGCGATATTCCCCAGCACCGTCGCCTCAATAGGCCCGGCTTTCACCGTCCGCTCGCAGGAATTCGCCGTCATCTGGCACAGCAGCGTGTCCTTCGTCCCGCCGCCGATGACATGGATCACGCTATAGTCCCGCCCCGTGCAGTCCCTGATCTTCTCAAACGTCCGGCGGTACTTCATGGCCAGGCTCTCGTATATGCAGCGCATGACTTCACCCACGGTCCGCGGCACATACTGCCCCGTCCGTTCACAGTATTCCCTCACGCGCGCCGGGATATTTCCGTGGGGAACAAACTCCGGCGCGTCGGGGTCAATGAAGCAGGCAAAGGGCTTTTCCGAAAGCGCGAGCCGCTCAAGCTCGGCGTAGCTGTACGGCGCTCCTTCGCGCGCCCACTGGCGGCGGCTCTCCTGAATGAGCCACAGCCCGATGATGTTCTTCAAAAAGCCCACCGAATAGCCGTAGCCGCCCTCGTTCGTCACGTTCATTTCGAGGGACGTTTCGCTGATGATCGGCTCTAAAAGCTCCGTGCCGAACAGCGACCACGTGCCGCTGCTGATGAACGCGAAATCTCCCTGCGGACAGGGCACCGCCGTGATGGCCGACTGCGTGTCGTGCCCGCACACGGCGACGACATTCACGGGAGGCACGGCGCATTCCTCGCACACCTCGAGACTCAGCTTCCCCGTCACCGTGCCCGGCGGCGTGATCTCCGTAAAGAGCCGCCTTGGAATCTCCAGCGCGTTTAATATGTCCTCCGACCATGACCGCGTATGTATGTCAATAAGCTGCGAGGTCGTGGCGATGGAGTATTCCGTGGCCTTGACTCCCGTCAGGAAATACGCCAGCAGGTCGGGCATAAGCAGCAGCGTGTCCGCCCGCTCCAGCAACTCCGGCCTCTGGCGCCTGAGCGAAAGCAGCTGGAACGCCGTATTCAGCTCCATAAACTGTATGCCTGTTTTTTGGTAGAATTCCTCGCGCCTGATAAGCTTAAACGCCTCGTCAACCATGCCGCGCGTCCTCGCGTCCCGGTAGTGCACGGGGTTTTCCAACAGCTTCCCCTGCCCGTCCAGCAGCCCGAAGTCCACGCCCCATGTGTCGATCCCAACAGAGCCGAATCCGCCGGACTCCTGCGCCTTGATGAGTCCCTGCTTGATCTCAAACAGCAGGCGAAGCACGTCCCAATAGACCGTGCCGCCAATGCTGACGGGGTCGTTTGAGAACCTGTGAACCTCGCTGAGCGTAATTTTTTCGCCGTCAAATTGACCGATGATCGCCCGGCCGCTTGACGCGCCGAAGTCGAACGCCAGTACGCGCATAAAAGCACCTCTTTTCAAGTTGCAATTTCTACACAACGCCTTTTTTCAGGATGATATTCGCGTAAATCGCCGTTTCGCCCGTTGCCACCACGGCGTAGGCGTTTTTCGCCCGCTCGTAAAACGCGAAACGCTCCACAAGCTCTATCTTTTTTTCGCCCTCGCGGGCCTTGATGATCTCCTCGTATCTGGCCCATATCGCGGGGCGCTCCCCGTCGCCGCCATTGTCCATCAGCGCGGCCGGCGCGTCCACATACGTGTCAAGGGGCATGAGCGCGAGCACGGCGTCCAGAATCGCGGGCACGCCGTGGCCGTCCGCGCGGACAAGCCGTTTCGCCACCGACGACGCCGGAAAATTGCCGTCGCCTATCACAAGCTCGTCGCCGTGCCCCATCTCCATGAGTATTTTGAGCAGCTCCGGGGACAGAACGGGGGAAATGTTTTTCAGCATGATGATCATCCTTACATGATTATTATTCCGGATTCATGATTGCCCGGATTTTGATTTCACCTTCTTATAAATCAACCCGGCCAATAAAATCCCGCAAACCCCAAGTGCCGCGCCGACCGCCGCGCCGAAAATCACGTCCGTAGCGTAGTGCACGTGCAGGTAGATCCGCGAAAACCCGATCAGCGCGGCTAAAACAAACGCCGGTATGTACGCGCGTTTTTTCTTCGTCGCCAAAAGCGCCGTGGCCGCCGCGAAGGAGCTTGACGTGTGCCCCGACGGGAACGCGAAGCTGCCCGGGCGCGAGATAATTTCCGGGTACACGAACCAGTCCCGCCACTGCTCCAGGTCAAACGGCCTCGGGCGCGCGATCAGGTTTTTCAGCAGAAGGTCGTTCATCAGCAGCATGAAAATCAGGGCGAAAGCCACGGCCAGCCCGTATTTCCGCGTCTTTTTGAAGATGAGCAGCGCAACGGCCAATGCGATCCAGATCGCGCCGCTGTCGCCCAAATGCGTGATGAACGTCAGCACGGGCGTCAGTACGCGCTCGATCCCGCCGCCGAAAAAGATCCTCTCGATGAACTCGAACACCGCGCGGTCAAAGCCTAAGAATAAAACAAAGTCCCTGTTGTTCAATATCATGATAACCAGCACGCACGCCGCGGTGATCGCCGCCGAAAACACCGCCACCGCGACTGTCGCCGAACGGTTTTTGCCCTCAGCTTCAGTCGGCTTCGGCATGAGCCTCGCGCCGCGCAGGGCGCGTACCACAGGCTTGTAGAGAATCAGCGTGCCCGCCGTGTTCAGCAGGCTCTTGATCGCGTTGAAAGGCAAAAACGCCGGAATCAGCATACCCGCGACCGCGGCCCTGGGTACGCCCATGTAGATCGGCGTGATCAGGTAGTTCCACAAAAGCATCGCGCCCGTCATCAGCGCGGCGCCGCAGAGCAGGCCAAAAACCGCCCGCTTCGCCGTCTTTTTGCGCGGGTAAATAATCGACACGGGCAGGATGAACGCGCAGGTTGACAGTATGTTCATCGTCATTCCGATAGCGCCGGTCGAACTGATCGTCACCATCTCTATGAGCGACACCACCGCCGACATGATAAACGCCGGAACGGGGCCGAACAGAAGCGCGCCGAAAGCCAGCACGATGTCCTTGGGGTCGTACTTGAGAAACGGCACGGCCGGGAGCATCGGCGGCATCACGTGGTGCGACACGAACACAAAGGCATACGCCGCCGCGCACAGCATCGCGCACGTTACGAGGGTCTGGGTGGAAAGCTTGGTTGATCTCTGGTTTTGATTCATTTTTGTTTTTCCTTTCGCGATTTATAACTTGTATCTTGTAGCTAGGTAACCGCTGATTAAATTGGGGACGTCATATTGCCGAGAGATTTTTTCGTCAGATTGTCTGAAGTTTTGCGGATAATACTGACGTATATCAAGAAATTTCGGGCGATCTGACGGAAAAATATCCGGCAAGACGGCGGGCATCCGATCTAATCAGTGGGTTACCTTGCCGCTAGAACATAAACATAACCGTCGCCGCAACGGCCAAAGCGACCTCTATGACAACAGGCTTGCTCAGTTTCTCCTTGAACATGATCCGCCCGCACAGCGCGGAAAAAATGATCGTCCCGCCCGTGACGATGGGGAACATCACCGACGCGCTGACGCTCTTTGCGCTGGATATGACGCAAAGCCCGCATACGCCGCTAAACAGCGCGAAGCCTGCCGAATAAAGTACGCTCCCGCCGTCCTTTTTCAGCGGCTCTCCCCTGCCCTTTTTCATCGTGACGAGCAGTGATACGGCCGCCGCCGCGATCTCAAAAAGGTATATCATGAGCATCAGGCTGTATGTATTGACCGCGTTTTCGCCGATCTGGTGCAGCTTGCTCACGCAGGAATAGCTGCCGTTGATAAAAAACAGCAGCACGCACAACAGGTAAAACAGCGCGGAGCCTTTCTTTCCGCCGCCTTTCGGTCCTATCGCCGGGATGATCAGCGCGAGAACAATGAGCGCCGCGCCCGCAACCTTAAACACGTTCAGCCTTTCGTCCAAAAACAAGACTCCCATGACAAACGGCAGAAACATGCCGCCCAGCATCATAAACAGCGTGTAGACGGACAGCGGCCCCAAGTGCATCGTTTTCATGCCGAGCACGTTGACAAGCATGATGCCAAGCGCCATAAAAACCGCCATCACGCAGGAAAACGGCGTGAAGTCAAGCCGGAACCTGTTCAGCGTAAACATCAGCGCCGCGCCGAAGGCCGCGCTGATCAGCGTGAACAGCATCGCCGCGCGGAACGACTGCCCCGCGTGTTTTTCGTACCTCTTTGTAACCGTGAACTGCAACGAGCACATCAGCGCCCCGAACAGCAAAATCAAATAGTGCAAACTTTAATCCTCCGTACTTTCATTCACTTGTTTACCCGATCTTCCGTGATATACCGCACCCGCTACCGCAAGTAACGGCCCTTTTACAAACATTATCACCCACAGAATTATGCAGAAAATGCATAAAGTAATATCGTACGTGAGCATATGCTTCACACGCCTCCAGCCTACGTTTTGCCACGCCGTCATGATGAGAACCACCGCCAGCGCGGGAAGCGGTATCCTTGCGGTTATGGGCTTCATCGCCGCGAAAAGTACAAGCGTCAGCCCCGCTCCGACCGCGCCCGAAAGCGGACTCCACCGCTCCGTGTTGACGGCCACGGGAACCCCGCCCAGCGCGCCGCTGAGAATGTTGCCTATTCCCGCCGCAAGTCCCGCTCTTTTGCCGCCCGATCCGTCCTCGATCAGGTACGACGTCAGCATACCCGCAAACACTAAAGCTATGATTACCGCATACACGATTCCATAAAAAAGCGAAATCCGAAAATCCGGGAACAGCGCGTTTTGCAACAGCGAACCCGCCGCAAACGAATACGCCCCCGCCTCGCTTATGGCCGTAGTTTCGGCGGCGGGATTCAGAAAGAGGTTCAAAACAAGCGTCACCGCCACGGCGATGAACGACGCCGGAAGCTTCTTCGACAGCGACTTGAATTTCTTCGGGAATGTGATCATGACCACCAGCACAATCGTGCCGTACAGTACGCCGCGCCAGTTCGGGTGAAAGCCCAGCGAGAGATAACTGCGTATCATCGTCAGCGCATCATCCCCGGACGCCCCGATGCCGAAGTAGTTGTTCGTCTGCATGGCCGTCACCAAAAACGCCGCCGCCGCGCCGAGTCCCGCCGTTTCCGGCGTGACCAGAACTTTTTTCAGCCTTTCGGCCGGGGCAAACGCGAGCACCGTCGTAATGACCCCCGCCGCGCAAACGGACGCCATGGCAAGCCCCGTGCCGCTGACCGCCTGCGCCGACGAGAATATGATAAAAAGGTAAACCGCCTGCGGCGACATGCCGCCCGAGAACGCGCCCAGCGCCGACGCTATGGCCGCGCCGATCATGCCCGAATTCATCCCCGCGCCGGTACACGCGCCCATGGCGGCGTACAGCGGGAAAACGAACAGCGCCGAGGTCACGCCGGGCATAACCGCCTGTGAGATTTTCTCTCCTTTATTTTTCACACTACCATGCCTTTCGCAGTACGCGGAAGTTTTGGGCGTTCCGCTTGCGGATTTGCGCCGTTCTATTTGGCGCAAAAGCACAAAACTTCCCGTTTGAAATAAAATCAAAAATTTTATTTCAAACTTCATGCACCTATTCTACATTAAAATAAAAAAATTAACAAGACTATTTTAGTATTTTTTGTATACAAACATACATTGTTGTGATAGACTATGAAAGAATATCTTAACTTTAGTCACATGAAAGGCTTGATAAACAGGGATGGCAAAAAAAATAGCGACTTGGATCGCCGTGCCCGCGATGATTCTGATTTTCGTTTTGGACATTATGACAGTGGCCTTGGGCAACCGTTATGTCGCGGCCGTCAGCGTTTCGCCCGAATTGTTTAACGAAAAAAACGGCGGCGACCGTATCCACTTCCTCAACACGTCCAATTCCGACGCGATCCTCATTGAAAGCAACGGGCGGTTCGCTATGATAGATTCCGGGGAGGGCAGCGAAAATCCCCGGCGCGACCCCGGCTATTACGGCTTTGAGGAGACTGTTTTGAGCTACCTAAAAAAGGCGGCGGGCGATGAAAACGGAAGAGTGCATCTGGATTTCATTTTACTCACGCACTATCATTATGATCACTCGGGCTGCCTCCATGCGATTTTGACCGACGACAGCATAACCGTCGGCACGGTATACATGAAGCCCTACGACCCGTCTTTCGGCAAGAGCTATGAGCCTCATCGCTGGGGGCTGATCTCCATATACGAGCAGCTCGTCAGGGACGTCCGGGCCCGGGGGCTTGATCCTGTTGGCGTTTTGCCGAACGAGCCGTTTCCGTTCGGCAGCTTTACTTTGCAGTTTTACAACACCGTCACACCGGAAACGCGGAAAAACAGCGGCGAAAATCTGACCTGCGTCGGCGTCAAGGTGACAAAGGGCGGACAGTCGGCGTTTTTGGCGTCGGACATCACCGCGACCTCCGGCAGCGAGCAGGCGGTCAGGGGGCAGATCGGCGAGGTGACTCTTCTGAAAATCGCGCACCACGGCTACTACGGCTCGTCCACGGCAGGGTTTCTGCGCGAGCTTAAACCGAAGCTCGCCATTGTCACGAACGCTTTGGGAAAAATCTATCCGAACGTCAAGTGGAACCTCACGATGATCGCGCGGACGCCCGTTTTTTCCACGCACAACAGCGACGGGATCATCGCGTCGTTCACGGATGACGGAATGATTGTGCTGACAGACCACATCCACTAAGCTTACTTACCGTACTTCGTCAGCGGCCTGAACGTATACCCCTGCGCAACGGCGTAGTCGATGATGTCCCCGATGGCCGCCGCGTTGTCTGGCGACACCGAATGCAGCAAAATGACCGCACCCGGATGCAGCCGCGACGTAACGCAGTCAAAGGCGAATTCCCTGCCTTTCGTCTTTTCCGTGTCCCAGTCCTCATAGGAGCTTGACCAGAATACCGACGTCATGCCCATAGAGTCCACAAGCTCCAGCGCGCATTCCGTATAGGTGCCCTTGGGGAAGCGGAAGTACGGCGACGAGTAGCCGTACATCTCCCGCAGATAATTTTCACAGGCTAAAATTTCCTGCACCATCCTGTCCCGGCTGATCTCGGAAAAATCCGGGTGGCGGTCGGTGTGGTTGCCGACGATGTGCCCCTCGCGTATCATGCGCGCGATCAGCTCCGGCTCCGACTTCATGTGGAACAGCGTGCAGAAAAACGCCGCCGGGATATTTCTCTCTTTCAGCGCGTCCATGATGACATGCGTGTTACCGTTTTCATAGCCGCAGTCAAACGTCAGGTACAGGACCTTTTCCTTTGTTTTATTGTCGTATGCGAAAGCCGAGTAGCCGCATTTGTCAAAATACGCCTGATTGTCCACGGATATCTGATTCGGCCTGCCGTTTTTCGGAATGCCGTAGCTGTGCTCGATTTTTTTTGTCGGCAGCCTTCTCGTATTCTCCGGGTCCGCCGCGGTAAAGCTTATCGCGGGCAGGGGCGGAAACTCAGACGGCGCGGCGCAAACCGTTGCTGCGCCTGAAAGCAGTGCGGCTGCTACCGCGGCCGTCAAAGCGATAGAAAAAAATTTTTGTTTCATTGTAAATAATTATCTCCTTAATATTGTATCAGCGGCCATGCGACATATAGTCAAATAACCGCTGATTAAATCAGTGGTTACTTAAACCGCTTGAATAATATTATGCGCAAATCTGACGAAAAGCACAGTAGCAATTCACGGCGCAAAATGAAGAACCTGTATTCAACACCGGCATTGAATACAGGTTCAAAAAAAAGATGCCGCAAACAAAAGTTTACAGCATCTTTTTTTGTTAAATAAAATTTACGAACCCATTGCGAGCATACCCATAAACGCCTGAATCGTCTGAACGATCATCTGAAAAACCGAACCCCATTCAACCATCCCAAGGAAATACTTGAACAGATCCAACACTTTCATGTCGCCCTCGTTGTCGTCTTCCGCCGCCTCAGCGACGCCGTCCGCGTAAGCGGTCTCCGTCGCGCTCGCGGTCATAAGCAGCGCCGAAACGCCCATCAGCATGGCCATGCAAAGGAAAATCGCGAGAAACTTCTTCACAATAAAACACCCCCTTTTGTTTTTTATTGTTTGTGAATCCATTATAATCTATCGCCGGAAGAATGTCAACCTGTAACGGCGACTTTTTTGTAACCATTTTGTAACTTTTTTGATGTGAAGCATAATCACTCCGTCGCGAAATTCGTAAAGTAGCCCTGTATCAGAACAACGGGCGTACCCCTGTCCCCGCTGCCGCTGACAAGATCGCACAGGCTTCCCAACAGGTCGGTGATCTGCCTCGGCGTCGTGCCCTGCGCCTGCATGTCGCCCACAAGGCTTCCGTCTTTCTCGCGTATGCGCTTCTTCATCGCGGCATCCAAAGCGTCCCCGGACAGCTCCGCGAACTCATTGTCGGCGAAATACTTCATCTTCAACTCGTTCGGCGTACCCTTGAGCCTGTCGGTGTGCGACGGCGAAACAACGGGGTCGGCCAGCTCCCATATCCCTCCGACGGGGTCCTTAAAGCCGCCGTCACCGTAAACCATCACCTCGACGCTCTTGCCCGTGGCCTCTCTTAAAGCGGCGCAAAGCTTTGATACAAATATGTCGGTATCTTTCGGGAACAGCTTTATCTTGTCCTCCGTGGCCTTGTTTGAGCCAAGAAGCCCGTAACGCGGATTGTTCCCGCTGCCGTCCACGCTGCCCGTCAGTATCTCGTCAAGCCTGTACGACCGTTCCGCGCCGCTGGACTTCAAGACGCGCTGCGTCCTGAAACGCGTGTGAATATCACAGTTGAGCACGTTTTTCGTATAGCCCAGTATAGTCCTTGGGTCGTTTGAAAAAATCAGCTCGATGTTATCGGAAAGGCCTTTGTAGTGCTCGATGTAATCCACGCCGGTAAAGCGGTGCACGGTTTCGCCGAAGATGTCGCGGAATTCCCTGTACGTGAAGCTGTCGGAGTAAGGGTTTACGCCCTTTTGGTCTATCTGATCCATGCTGATCAGGGAATTGCCGACCTCGTCCGCGGGATAGGAAAGCTGTACGTACAGCTTTTCGCAGCCCATCGCGATCGCTTTCAGAATGACGGAAAAACGGTTTCGGCTTAAAATCGGGAACACCGCCCCCGTGTCCTTTCCGCCGAGCTTTTGGCGGATGTCGGAGGCGATCTGCCCGCATGTCGCGTAATTGCCCTGCGTGCGGGCGACAACTGCCTCCGTCACGCCGATGATGTCGCCGTCGCCGATGGCAAAGCCCTCCCGGGCCGACGCACGGAGCACGCTTTCGCAAATTTCTTTAATAAGGTCGTCGCCCTGCTTGAAGATCGGTGTAATGATCCCTCTTGCCGTTACTCCTGTGAAGCGCATAAAATCAGATCCTTTCTATGTTAAGCTAAAATTTAAAACGTATTGCCCATCTCCTATCCCACCACAAGCAATTCCTTGGTACACCCTGTCAAATTCTCATATCCGTCCTCCGTAACAAGCGCCATATCCTCAATGCGGACGCCGAACCTGCCCGGCATGTATATCCCCGGCTCAACCGTCACCACGTTGCCAACCTCAAGTATCTCGTCGCTTTTCGGGCTGAGAAGCGGGTATTCGTGTACTAAAAGCCCCACGCCGTGACCCGTCCCGTGCCCGAAATACTCACCGTACCCCGCGCCCGCGATGAAGTTTCGCGCCGCCGCGTCGCAGTCCTTGCAGACGGCCCCCGCCCGGAGGGTATTCAGCGCGGCTGTCTGTGCCGAAAGCACGGTATCGTACACGCGCCGCTGCTCCTTTGAAAAACATTTCACCGCCACCGTGCGCGTCATGTCACTGTTATAGCCGTCCAGGGACGCGCCGAAGTCCAGCGTCAGCATATCCCCGGCACGGATCCTCCTGTGCGAGGGCACGCCGTGCGGCAGCGACGAGTTTTCCCCGCTGACCGCTATGGTCTTGAACGCAACCTCGCCCGCGCCGTTTTTCAGCATATAGAAGTCCAGCTCAAGCCGGATCTCGCGCTCGGTCATGCCCTCTTTGATAAAGCCCAGTATATGGTCAAAGGCTTTCTCCGTGACCGCCTGAGCCGCCTTGATGAGTTTAACCTCTTCACTGTCCTTGACCCTGCGCAGGCTGTCAATGAGGCTGTCGGCCATATCGCCAAAAACAAGCCCGACGCCGTCCAGCATACTCTCATATTTCTCTTTCCGCGCCATGGTCATGTCCCGCGACTCCGCGCCGAGCCGCTTCACCAAGAAAGCCTCGCAGCGCTCTTTCAGAAGCTCCGGCAGCTTCGCCATATCCATCACGTCGCAGCAAACGATCCGCTTCCGCGCCGCCTCAAGATACCGGCTGTCGGTAAAAAAGACGCTTCCCGCCCGGGACGCCAGCAGCAGTCCCGAGTCGCACCGAAAGCCCGTGAAATAGGCAAAATTCGCCTCCGACGTAATAAGCACCCCGTCAAGCTCCGCCGGTATGATGTCAATAAGTCTTTGCAGCTTCATAACAGAACTCCTAATTCCTAATTCCTGACACCTGATTCCTCCGGCCAAAGGCCGGTGGGGCAAAGCAAAAGCAGGCTTGACCGCCTGCTTTTCCATTTCTACTTATACTTATGCTTGCGTGCGGCTTCCGACTTCTTCTTTCTCTTCACCGAAGGCTTCTCGTAGTGCTCCCTTTTGCGGACCTCCTGAATGATGCCGTCGCGGGAGGTCTGACGCTTAAAGCGCCGCAGAGCGCTGTCCAAAGACTCGTTTTCCTTTACTTTAACTTGACTCACTTTATGTTCCCTCCCCTCCATGATTCACAGGGGTTTTATAAAGAGTATAAACCCTTTGTTAGCCCGCCTTGTTCGGTCATGCCGCGTAAACGCGGCGCGACTCTCACTTCGTTGGCTAATAAAAACCATAGATCATTATACAACACCGCCGCGACAATGTCAACCTTTAAATTATAAAAATATTTTTTATACTACTCCGCAATTAGAAACATAGAAAAAGTCAAGCAAAAAACTTCGATATATGGATTTTTGCGCAGACTTTTTCGTGTATGTTTCTTATTGCGGAGTAGTATTACCTATTTTACAACGATATTGACAAGCCGCCCTTTCACATACAGCTCCTTCAAAACCGTCTTGCCCCGGAGCATTTCCGCGATCTTCGGCTCCTCCTTCGCCATAGCGACAGCGTCAGCCTCCGCGATATCCGCCGGTACCGTGAGCTTCGCGCGCACCTTTCCGTTGATCTGCGCCACGATCTCAACGGTATCCTCCCTGCATTTTTCCTCGTCCCATGACGGCCACCTCTGTCCGCTGATCCCGCTGCCGAAATTGAGCGTCTGCCACATCTCCTCCGTCACATGCGGCGCGAAAGGATTCAGCAGCAAAAGAAAAATCCTCAGCTCCTCTTTCGTGACGCTCCCGCTGTCATAAAACATGTTCAGCAGCGTCATCAGCGCGGCGATGGCCGTGTTTCCCTTGAGGCTCTCTATGTCCTGCGAAACTTTCTTGATCGTACGGTGAATGTCGCCCTCCATCTCCGGGCGGATTCCTTTCTGATTGCTGAACCCTAATTCCTGCAACGCCCACGTCCTGTCAAGGAAGCGCCTGCACCCCCTGATGCTGGCCGAGTTCCACAGCACGGCCTTTTCAAAGTCACCGATGAACATCTCGTAAAGACGGACGGTGTCCGCGCCGTTTTCGTCTACGATGTCATCAGGATTGACCACGTTGCCCCGGGACTTCGACATCTTCTCGCCGTTTTCGCCCAAGATCATGCCCTGGCTCGTGCGCTTCGCGTACGGCTCCTTCGTCGGCACGACGCCGATATCGTACAAAAATTTATGCCAAAAGCGGCTGTACAGCAGGTGGAGCGTCGTATGCTCCATGCCGCCGTTGTACCAGTCAACCTCCGTCCAGTATTCAAGGGCTTCCCTCGACGCCACGGCTCCGCCGTTATCAGGGTCGCAGTAGCGCAAAAAGTACCACGACGAGCCCGCCCACTGAGGCATCGTATCGGTCTCGCGTTTCGCGTCCGCTCCGCAGCATGGGCACTTGACATTGACCCAATCGTCCAGCTTCGCCAGCGGAGACTCGCCGTTGTCCGTCGGCTCATAGCTTTCGACCTCCGGCAGCTTGAGCGGCAACTCGGACTCCGGCACGGGCACAAAGCCGCAGTGAGGGCATATCACGATGGGGATAGGCTCTCCCCAATACCTCTGGCGCGAAAACACCCAGTCGCGCAGCTTAAAGTTGACCTTGCTCTCGCCCTTGCCCGTCTCTGTCAGCCACCCGGTGATTTTAACTTTCGCGTCCTCCACGCTCAAATCGTTCAAAAAGCCTGAGTTGGCCATCACGCCCGTTTCGCAGTCGGTAAACGCTTCACGCTCTATGTCGCCGCCTTGTACCACCTCGATGATGGGTAGACCGAACTTTTTCGCGAACTCCCAGTCGCGCGTATCGTGCCCCGGCACGGCCATAATGGCGCCCGTGCCGTAGGATACGAGCACGTAGTCGGAAATGAAGATCGGTATCTCGTTTCCGTTGACGGGATTTACGGCGCGGACGCCCTTCAGCTCCACGCCCGTTTTTTCTTTGCTTAACTCCGTGCGCTCGAAGTCGGACTTGCGCGCCGACTCCTCCTGATACGCCTTGATCTCGTCAAGGTTCGTAAGACGGTCCGCCCATGTGTCAATCAGCGCGTGCTCGGGCGAAATGACCATGTACGTGGCGCCGAAAAGCGTGTCGGGCCGCGTCGTGTAGACGCGTATGTCGCCGCCGGCCGTGGTGTGGAAATCCACCTCCGCGCCGGTGGAGCGGCCGATCCAGTTTTTTTGCTGGAACTTGACGCGCTCGATATAATCCACCTCGTCCAGATCGTCTATCAGCCGCTGGGCGTAGGCGGTGATTTTCAGCATCCACTGGCTCTTGACCCGGCGCACGACCTCGCTCCCGCAGCGCTCGCAGCCGCCGCTTATGACCTCCTCGTTGGCCAGTACGCACTTGCACGACGTGCACCAGTTGACTGCCATCTCCTTTTTATACGCGAGCCCTTTCTCGAAGAGCCTGAGGAAGATCCACTGCGTCCATTTGTAATAATCGGGATCGGTGGTGTCCACCTCGCGGCCCCAGTCAAAGGAAAAGCCGATGGACTTGAGCTGCCGCTTGAACAGCGCGATGTTCCTCTCCGTCACGGCCCGCGGGTGTATTTTATTTTTGATGGCGTAATTCTCCGTCGGCAGGCCGAAAGCGTCCCACCCCATGGGATAGAGCACATTATAGCCCTCAAGCCGCCTTTTGCGCGCGACGACGTCGAGGCCGGTATAGGTGCGCAAATGCCCCACGTGCAGGCCGTTGCCTGACGGGTACGGGAACTCCACGAGGCAGTAATATTTCGGCAGGGAAAAATCCTGCTTCGCGGCGAAAGTTTTTTCCTCGTCCCATTTGTCCTGCCATTTTTTTTCGATCGATTTGAAGTCGTAGGTTTTCATTTTTATGATCCACCCTTTTAAAGTTTTTGCGAAGCATAAAACTTACAGTTTGAAAAAATAGCCAGCGGCATAAATGCCGGGCGTAATTTTTCAAGCTTATCCATCAGCCTTATTCCGAATTACTGCTCTGTCAGCAAATTTGATATATCCACAACGCTCGCGTCCGCCCACAGCCGTTCGAGGTTGTAATAATCCCGGCTCTCCTTGTCGAACACGTGAAGCAGCACCGCGCCGTAGTCGAGTAAAATCCAGCCCGTGGCCCTGCCCTCGATGTGCCCGTCGTGTATGCCGATCTGCTCAAGCTCGTGCTCAACGTCCTCCGCCAGAGACTTTGTGTGCGTGCTGGACGTGCCCGTGGCGATGACGAAATAGTCCGCCACGATGGTCTGCTCCCGCACCTCGATGACCTTGATGTCCCGCGCCTTTTTGTTGTCAAGTATTTTTACGATTTTCTCCGCAAGCTCCTTCGGTGTCATTTGCCCGCTTCCTTTCAATCAATTCGTTATAACAGTTCACACTGTCGGGGTGGACTACCCTGCCCTTTTGTATCAGGCTCACGATGGTGAATTCCTGCCCGAACAGCATGGCGTCCTCCAGGCTTGTTTCCGCCAGCCGCCGCATTTTTTCCACGCCGTTATACGTCCTGTCCTTTGAGATATAGTCGGCGATGTAGATGATTTTTTCCAACAGGCTCATCCCGGCGCGGCCCGTGGTGTGGTAGCGCACGGCGCTTAAAATTTCAGGATCGCCGATTCCCAGCTCCGCTTTGATATAGGCCGCTCCGGCCATGGCGTGCCAGACCTTTTGATTGTGCCGCTCGCCTAAGGATAATATTATACCAGCTTTTTCTATGATTTTCAACTGTTCTTTTTTGGGCGCGTCTTTCATGATGTCGTGGAGCAGCCCCGCCGTATACGCCTTCGACGTGTCGCCGCCGAAACGCTCCGCCAAAAGCACCGCGCTTTCG
Organism: Oscillospiraceae bacterium; assembly: GCA_009779495.1. Taxonomy (GTDB): domain Bacteria; phylum Bacillota; class Clostridia; order Oscillospirales; family Acutalibacteraceae; genus UBA1425. Next base: position 58,067 of record WRED01000003.1, read on the forward strand.
GCCACGTTGAGCGAGTGGGCAAACCTGTCAGGAGTAAGCATTGACCGCAGTATATCTGTATATTCACTGTTTTTACTCAAGATATAGTCCTCTCTGCCGTATATAATCCGCGACGGCGTCCCCCGTCCACTTGCGCACGTCCTCTCCCTTGGCCGCAAGCTCCCGTATCTCGGTGGAGCTTATCTCAAACGGCTTCATGTCGTCGAAGATGACCCCTGATTCCTGTTCCCTGTCCCCTGATTCCCCGCGAATCTCGCGCCGCGCCGCGCATAACGTGCACATGGCAAGAATATCCTCTGCGCGGTACCACCTGTGAAAGCTCTCCAGCATGTCCGAGCCGATGATCAGGTACAGCCGTTCGCCGGGGTACGTCTCCCGAAGCCGCGTGAGCGTATCGACCGTATAGCTTTTGCCCTCGCGCTCTATCTCCATCGCGCTTATCTCGAAGCGGCTGTCCTGTCCGAACATGAACTGGCACATCCGCAGCCTGTCCGCGGCGGGCGCGAGCTTTCCCGCGAATTTGTGCGGCGGCTCATACGTCGGTATCACGAGCGTCTTAGACAGAGAAAGCCTGTCCGCGAAACGGCGGACAAGCCTTTCATGTCCCAGATGGGGCGGGTTGAACGTCCCTCCGAATATGCCTGTGCTCATTTGACGTTTACGCGCTTTGTCATGATGTCCCCCGTTAAGAGGTACAGCGCGACGCAGACCACAGCCTCAAAAATATATCCCAAAATCGGCAGCGGCAGAAACACGTTCGCGTTCTCGGCCAGCCCTATCATCGTTTCGCCCACCGTCAGCCCGATGCCGTTTGTCGCGATTGCCAACTGCACGGGAATAAACGCCGCCGCGAGGTTCGCCGCATTCAATACGAGATAAATCGCGAAGTAGACCAAAATAGCGGCTAAAACCGGGTTCAGCTTCTGAAACGATTTCGTGTTGGCTATCGTCAGCGAAAACGACACCTTGAAGATCAAAAACAGCGCTTTCATGAACAGCAGCGCCACAAGCACCGCGATACTTTTTACGGCCGTCTCCGCGTCAGGCATCCCCATCATGGTTTGCAGCGTAGTGTATACCATGTTCACGATGTCCTTGAAGCTTTCACTCGTCTGGGCGATCCAGTAGAACAGCAGAAACGCGGCCACCGCGATAATGAACGCGAAGCTGATAAAGATCCACGCCAGCGACACCACCGTTTTCGACGCGAGCAGGCTCTTGCCGCTGACCGGCAGCGTAAAGCTCAAATACCCCTGGTTGCCGTACAGGGACTTGTTGAACGTGCCGATGATCGCGAACAGCGTGACCACGATAGCCGCTACGCATATCCCGACCAGCACTAGGCTTCCCGTGATCATGAGCGTACGGTTTTTGATGAAAAACACCAGCAGCATGGCCAAAAAGGTGAACAGCGCGGACAGATAAATGCCGAACATCGAGTGCGCGGTGGATTTGAATTCATGCTTAATTAACTTGCCAAGCATACTGGAATACCTCCTTGAATACGTCTTCGATCGTCCGCCCCCCACGCCTTAATTCCTCAACGCCGGCCTTGACGAGTACCTGGCCACGCCCTATCATGATAACGGAATCGAAAATGCGCTCCACGTCGTATATCAGGTGCGTGGACAGCATGACCGTCGAACCCGCGGGGTGATTTTTCATAATCGTGTCCAAAATAAACGCGCGCGCCGCGGGATCGACGCCGCCCAGCGGCTCGTCGAGTATATACAGCCGCGCGTTTCTGCACATGACCAAAAGCAACTGGAGCTTTTCCTGCATCCCCTTTGACATGGACTTGATGTTCTGCTTCGCCGGCAGCTGGAACGCGTCCAGCATCTTGTACGCCTTTTCACGGCTGAAGTCGGCGTAAAAGTCCGCGAAAAACTCAATCGCGTCCGTGGGGCGCATCCATTCCGCGAGATACGTCCTTTCGGGCAGGTAGGCCACCAGGCTTTTCGTGTAGGGCCCGGGCCTCTGCCCGTCTATGAGCGCGTCGCCGGAATAGTCGTTGATCAGGCCGACAAGTATCTTGATGAGCGACGTCTTTCCCGACCCGTTGGGACCCAAAAGCCCGATGATCTGGCCCTCCTCAAACTCGAAAGAGATATTGTCAAGCACCGGGTTCGCCCCGTAGGATTTGCTTAGGTTTTTGACTTGAATGATTGACATGTCTTGATTATTCCTCCTGCCGTAATGATCGTTGCAATATTATTCATTCTGCATTGAAAATCAGTCGTTCGCCGTTAATTCTTCCATAACCTCATCCGGTATTTTCTCCGCCTCGCCGTGCCGCACCATCAGCAGCGCCAGCAGCGCGACCGCGAAGCATACCGGGCAGTACACGAACAGCGACGCATATGTCTGTGAAATCATCCGCACGACGCCGTACGCGATCGGCGTGGCGATCTGCGCGGAAAACGTGGCGGTATAATAGTAGCCCGTGAACGTGCCGACCTTTTGAAGCCCGCCGATCTCAAGCACAAGCGGAAGCGTGTTGACCGTGATCATCATGTTCGCGAAGCCGCCCAGGATCAGCGCGACGTACACCAGCGAAAGCCCCTGCCCCGTCGCCTTATTCACGATCAGGTACGCGACAAACGCCGCCATGAACAGCGACAGCCCCAAAAGTATCGTTTTTTTGCGGCCCAGCTTTTTGCCGAGCCAGCCCGCCGGAAGGGCGCCCAGAGCCGTGGCGATTCCGAACAGGGTCATCATGGCGGTTGCCTCAGCCACTTCCTTGTGAAGAATCTCCGCCGCGAAAAGGGCAAAGAACGTCTGTATGGCGTTCGCGCCGCAGAACAGGAAAAACAGGCACGCAAGCATGAATATAAGGCTCTTGCGCTCCGCTTTCGTCAGCTTGATCTCCTTGAGCCTTGCCTTTTCGGCTTTGGCGGCCTCCTTTTCGGCGAGACGGATAGCGGCTTTCCCCGCGGCTATGTTTCCCTCGGCCTGTACCTTTAGCCTGCTGTCCGGCTCGGGAACGAAGAAGAACACCACCGCCGTGCAGATCATCATGACGATCGCGGCAAAGATGAACACGTAGGGTATGTACTGCTCTGCGTCCGTCTCCTTGTTAAGGCTGAAAACAGCGCAGATGATGGTTCCGGCCTGAAGCGCCAAAAGCCCTCCTATGCCGCCGGTCAGGTTGATGATGGCGTTGCCCTGGCTTCTCAGCGTCGGATGCGTCATATCCGGCATGAGAGCCACGCAGGGCGCCCGCCACAGGGACATCACAAACACGAACAGGATGATGCAGACCATCATCGCGGGGATGGAGCTCATCTTAAGTCCCGCCTGCGGTATCGCGATGAAAAGCAAGGCCGATATGGGCGCGCCCAGTAAAATAAACGGCCTGCGCTTGCCGAAGCGTGAATGGCAGCGGTCGGACAGCTTGCCGAACGCCGGCTGGAATATCACGCCGAACACATTGTCGAAAGTCATGATAATGCCGATAAAGAGGGGCACCAGCGTAAATCCCCCGCCGGCCAAAGCGACTTCCTCGCCCTGCGCCTCCATGAATTCCACGAGAATCGGGAACCTTTCCGCCAGCGCCGCGCTCCAGCGCACGATGGTATCCGACGAGCCGAGCAGCCTGTCAAGGATCGTCGTCACATACGGGTCGTATATCCCCCACGCGATTGATGACGCCATGAATCCGAAGCCGATCAGGATCGTTTGCCTGTAGTCGAGCCGAAGCCCGCTTTTCGTTTTCTCCCCCATGGGTACCGTTCCTTTCAAAGTAAAATAGATTATATCATTTTAGAAAGCCCGTAAAAAGATATTTTATATGAAAAATATTTGAACAAATTTACCTTTTTACTTTAGAAACCCATCTATAATAACCGTTTCAGCCTCCGCCTCCGTCAGTCCCAGCGTCTGGAGCTTGATCATCTGCTCGCCGTTTATTTTGCCTATGGCCGCCTCGTGCACGATGTTCGCGTCGGGATGGTTCGCGGAAATTTCGGGTATGGAGCGTATCCTCGCGCCGTCCATGATGATCGAGTCGCACTGCACATGGGCTTTGCACCCGCTGTTGCCCACGGCTTTCGGGTAAAACACCTGCTCGGAGCTGTCTCTGGCCACGGAGCGCGAAACGATCTGCGCGGACGCGCCTTCGCCGTTGAGCTGAACCTCCATGTTCGACCGCGCGGTCTGCCTGCCGTGGGTCATCAGCCGCTCCGTCACGATAAGCTTCGCCCCGGCTCCCAAAGCGGCCGACGTCTCGCGCACGGTGGAATCCACGCCGCGTATCTGCACTGTCTCCATCTCGCAGACGGAGTTTTCGTCCATATCGACGACAGTGGTCGGGTTTAAGACGCGCTCGCCCGTCCCCTCCCCCTCGCCGTAATGCTTCTCGACGTATTTCAGCCGTGCGCCCTTTCCGATGAAGAAGCGGTGTATGCCGTCGTGCCGCGCGGAATCGCAGCCGGAGTTGTGTATCCCGCACCCGGCGACGATGGTGACGTCCGCGCCCTCGCCGATAAAAAAGTCGTTGTACACCGTATCGGAAAGCCCCGTCTTTGTGATGACGACGGGGATATGCACCCGCTCGTTTTTCGTAAACGGCTTCACGAAAATGTCGATGCCCGGCTTGTCGGCCTTTGTTTCTATCACGACGTTTTCCGTCGATCTGCGCCCCGCGCCCGCGCCGTCCATCCTGATATTATAGGCCCCCTCTACGGGGATATCGCCGATGTCCGCGACGGATTTCAGCAGGGACTTTACTACATTGTCTAACATGAGTTGTCCTCCGAATTGATTAACAATTGACGATTACGAAGAGTGCGCATAAGCGCAATCCTCGTCAAACTCCCCCATAAGCTTCGGCAGGATCTCGTCCCGCGTCCCGTATGATCTGATTTTGCCGTTTGCCACCACAAGCACTTCGTCGGCCAGCTCCATGATGCGCTCCTGGTGCGAGATGAGTATCACGCTCGTGTGCCGCCCTTTGCTCATGGAGCGAAAGCTTTCCACGAGCATCTTGAAGCTCCATAGGTCGATCCCGGCCTCCGGCTCGTCGAACATCGCGAGCCCCAGGTTTTTCGCCATCAGCGTCGCGATCTCGATGCGCTTCACCTCGCCGCCCGACAGGGACGAGTCCACGTCGCGGTTAAGATACTCCATCGAGCACAGCCCCACGTTCGTCAGGTATTCGCAGCAGGCGTCCTCGGGCAAATCGCTGCCGTGGGCGAGGCTTAAAAGGCCGCGCACCGTCAGCCCCTTGAAGCGCGGCGGGTTCTGAAAGGCATAGCCGATGCCGAGCCTGGCCCGCTCGGTAATGCCAAGCCCCGTGATATCCTGCCCGTTGAAGATAATCCGCCCCCCGGTTGGCTTCTCTATCCCCATGATGAGCCGCGCCAGCGTGGACTTGCCGCCGCCGTTTGGCCCCGTTATCACAAGAAAACGGTTGTCCTCCAGCGTAAAGCTGATATCCTCAATGATCTCCGCGTCCTCTACCGAAAACGATACGTTTTTAAGTTCAAGCATTTTTATGATCCATCCTTATTAAGTTTTGTGTAAGCACAAAACTTGCGGTTTGAAAAATGCCCGGGGCATATTTTTCAAACTTTCGCCGTTACTTTATTTGAGTATGTACGCCGTAACCGTAACCATCGCCGCGATAAGCACGTTTATCCCGTGCCTCTCCAAAAACGCGCCCGCGTAAATCACACGTGCCAAAGCCCACAGCGGAACCTTTTTGATTCCTTTCGCGTTTGAGGATACGTCCAGCAAATGCATCGCGTCCTCATAAAGCGGGAACAGATTGCAAAGCAGGGACGCGCCCAGCCAATAAAACAGGATGTACACGAAAAACAGCGGGGAGATCAGCCCCGTTTGCAAATTGCGCATACCCGCGCCCAATATGAACAGATTCCCCGCGTCGGCCATAACAAGCGGCACGGCCAAGATAAGGTTCAGAAGTCCCGGCAGCGCGCAAAACAGCAGGTTCCTGCCCGCGCCGGCCAGCAGGCGGTGCTCCACGTGCCCGCACAGCTCGTTTAAGCTGAGGTACGCCGTTCCCTCCACAGGCTCTTTCATGATTTTAAGCAGGCAATGCTCCCAAAACGCCCGAAGCGCCGCGGCGGGAAAAGTGATCATTTTCGCTATCACGTAAACCGCAGTCAAAACAACCCGCCCTTTCCGTCAATGATGATTTCCTCGGCCGTAAGCTCGCCTTTCTCAAACAGCGTGACCGCGCCCGACGCCTGAGCCAGCGATTTAAGCTCCTCCAGCCCCTCCTCATTGTTCGAGCCTATGGCGCAGATATACGTGAGGTCGATAAGCCTTTGGGCCAAAAGCGAGCGGTCCCCCGTGAGATACGCGTAATAGTACGCCGGATAAAACGCATCGTTGTACATCATGTCATACGCCAGGCTCCAATCGTCGTCCATAAGCATCAAAAACGCCGTTTTGGCGATCACAAAATCTATGCTTTGGAAAAAGACGCTCCTGTCCGCCCGGGAAATATCCTTCGACTGAGCCAGGTACTGCGAGAACACATTTTGAGCCGTCGCCATAGCCGTCTCTCCGCCGTCATAAAACTGCCGCGCTCCCTGTGTGTCGCCGCTCTTGATTTTCAGCTTGATCATCGCCGCGTAATACGCCGGGCAACCGGGGTTATAGGTGTTCAGCTCTTCACAGGCTTCAGCCGCCTCGTCAAAGCGTTCCAGCGCGATAAGCGCCTCCGCCTTGCCCTGATATGCCTTTATATTGTTGAGGTTCAGCGATATCAGCTTGTCCGATTCCTCTAAAAATCTGTCCCAGTCCCCGGAGCTTACGGCTAAAGCCGCCAGCGTCTGCATATACAACGGGTATTCCTCCGGCAAAAGCTCCGTCATTTTTTCGAGCATCGGAAGGGATTTCTCAAGCTCCTCCGGGTAAACATACTGCATAAGCGTCGCTTTATAATATTCCACATAAGCCGCGTGATAAACATTTTTGCCGGCGGCCATCAATTCCAGCTCTCCGATAAAATCATCGTAAGGGATATCCCCGCGCGCGGCCTCTTCATAGCCGGACATCATATCGGAAAACGCCGACGTTACCTGGTCAAAAGCCGTTTTCGCCTCCAGATACGTGTTGGTAAAGCCGAGCTTCCCGCTTTTTAAGACGCTGCTGTCAAATACTTCGGAAGCGATGCCGCCCGCGTCCGCGGCGGATTCCGTCCGGGCGTAAACGTCCAGCGTTTTCTCCCACACTTTCGCGCCGAGGCCGAACCAGCCGAGGTTCGGGAATTTCTCCCCATAAACGGCACCGCGCTGTAAAAGATAGCGCCCCGCCGTGTCATAGGCGTCGTAAGCGTCATACAGCCGTTTGGACGCGGAAAACGCGTCACCGGCCCGAACGTCCCGGACGGCAGGTCCTGTCACAACCAAAACGCACACGGCCAGCGCCGCGAGCGCCGCGAAAACCAGCGCCGCCACCGCGCCGTACCACTTCACGCGCGTACGCAGCATTGCGTCAAGGCAGTCCGCGCAAACGTCGCTGTCCTCGGGGAAATTTTTATGCCGCTTTATTTCCCCGCAATACGGGCAGAAGCGTTTGTCCTTTGGGATTGATTTCGTCGGCGGGTCATGAAAGATCAGCTGAAATCACCCTTTCATTCTTAACTCCATGGGCTTCCGAAGAAGTCTATTCCTATCATACCATCTTTTTCAGACGATTTCAACAAAAAATAATCATAATTTTAGGGTAGGCTAACGCCCACCCTAAAAATTCTTCAACAACAGTTTCCCTGACCGCGTCTAACGTCTAACGTCTACCATCTAACGTCTAGACTACTCTTCGCCGTCGTCCTCATCAAGCTCAAGCTCCAAAAGTTCGTTGCAGCTCGGGCAGTTGAGACTGCCCTCCTCCAAAATCTGCTCGTCCACGCACACGACCTCGCCGCACGCCGGGCACTCGACCTCGAAGTATTCCTCGTCGTCGTCGAACATGTCGTCATCGTCGTCAAACTCGTCGTAGACATACTCCTCCAGCTCGTCCAGATCCTCGTCAACCGCGTCAAGCTGTTCGCTTAAAAGCGCGACGCTGTCCTCAAGGTCCGAGGAGGTGAGCGCCAGGTCGTCGATCACGTCCAGGATCGCGTTGAAGAGCTTCGTTTCGGGTTTTTCCGCGTCAAGGGAAAGACCCTCCGCGAGTCCCTTGAGATAGGCCGCTTTTTCTGTTAATGTCATGATAAAATTCTCCTTATACTATAATTGTCAACTGTCAATTTGTTACGCGCGGCTCGCGTATTCCCCCGTGCGCGTATCGACGATGATATCCTCGCCCTCGTCGATGAACAGCGGCACCCTGATCTCCGCACCTGTCTCAAGCGTCGCGGGCTTCTGGGCGTTCGTCGCCGTGTCGCCCTTGAAACCGGGGTCTGTCTTTGTGATTTTGAGCGTCACCGTTGTCGGCGGCTCAATGCCGAAAACACTGCCCTTGTAGGACAGCACGCGGCAGATAAAGTTTTCTTTCACGAACTTAAAGCTGTCGGGCAGAAGGTCCGCGCCCACGGGGATAAGCTCAAAGCTTTCCTGATCCATAAAGTAGTACAGCTCGCCGTCGCTGTAGGAATACTCCATCTCCCTGCGCTCGATATACGCCGGGGGGAATTTGTCAGAGGGGTTGAACGTGCGCTCGACTACGGATCCCGCGATCACGTTGCGGATCTTGGTTCGGACGAAAGCCGCCCCCTTTCCGGGCTTGACGTGCTGGAAGTCGATGATCTGATAGACCTGCCCCTCCATCTCAAAGGTAACGCCGTTTCTGAAATCGCCTGCTGATACCATAGTATTATTCCTCCGATTCTTAGACTTAAATCATTTTAACCCATAATGATTTATTTTTCAAGTTATTTTTTTTAGCCGCCCTGATAACCATTGATTTCCGGCGCCTAATCCCTCCATTTGCCGGTCGCTTTGAAAAGCACATTTTCTATCTTCTCCGCGCGCTCCGCCAGATAGAAGCAGACTTCCCTGCCTGTCAACGCTTCCCCCTCCGGGAAAACAAGCGTTATCACGTATTCGTTCGCCGTGACGTCCGTTGTTATCAGAATTTTTTCCGCCGGGACAACAGCGCCGCCGACAGATCCGAAATAGATGTTGCCGGGGCTTCGCAACGCGTCCTCTATGTCCGTGCGCTGTGAAAACCGCATTTCAATGCCCGCCGCCTCCCCTGCGTCGTTCAGAACCGTCACGCATACGACGTCGTTGCCCGAAATCTCCCGCGCGGGCTTAATATCCTCTTTGAGGTCAACATAAAGCGTGCTCTCCTCCTCCGCCCCCGCGACGATGCCGCCGGGCGAATCGCCGCCGGACAACACAAACCTCCACAGCAAAAGGACCGCTGCGATAACCGCCAAAACAGCCGCGATGATCATAATAAGCTTCTTTTTGTTCATCTTTTTCATCTGTATTCTCCTTTTCCCTAATCCCTGATTCCTGACACTTCAGCGTCCCGTTGACCCGAATCCGCCCGTTCCGCGCTGCGTCTCATCAAGACTTTCCGCCCGCTCCACAGGCAGCGCCGCCACAGGCATGACAACCATCTGCGCGATCCTCTCCCCCGGCTGTATCTCGTAATCCTCGTCGAACTGATTGACAAGCCCGACGCAAACCTCACCTCGGTAGTCGCTGTCTATGACGCCGACGCCGTTCAAAAGCCCCAGCCCGCGCTTGATGGCCAGCCCGCTCCTGGCGAACACGAACGCGGCGTATCCATCGTCCGGCAGCGCGATCGCGATCCCCGTCGGAACAAGAGCGTGTCCCCTGCCCTTGATCGTCAGCGGCCCGTCAATACACGCGCACAAATCAATCCCCGCGCTGCCCGGCGTGGCTCTGATTGGAACAATAGCGTTTTCACGCAACTTAACAATTTTTAAACTCTCCATATCTATGATCGTCCTCCTAATTCCTAACCCCTGACTTACCCAACTCCCAATTTCTTCGCCATTTCCGCCGTTTTAAGCTCCAGCAGCTTCGACACGCCCTCCTCCTGCATGGTCACGCCGTACAGGATGTCCGCCTCCTCCATGGTTCCGCGCCTGTGGGTAATGAGGATGAACTGCGTGTTCTTCGTCATCCTGCGCACATATCTGGCGTACCGCGTCACGTTTACCTCGTCCAGCGCCGCCTCGACCTCGTCGAATACGCAAAACGGCGCGGGCGAGACCTTAAGTATCGCGAACAGCAGCGCAATGGCCGACAGTCCCTTTTCGCCGCCCGAAAGCAGGTCTATGTTCTGCACGTTTTTGCCCGGCGGCTGTACGCGTATGTCAATGGCGCACTCCAGTATCTCGGCGGGGTTTTCGAGTAGAAGCTCCGCCTTTCCGCCGTCGAACAGCTCCGCGAACGTCTCGCTGAAAAATCCGTTGATCCTGTTGAACTGCTCCCTGAATCGCACGGCCATTTTACCCGTCAGGTCGCCGATCATCACCGTAAGCTCGTCCTTGGACTTCTCGATGTCGGATATCTGCGTGCTCATATACTCAAAGCGCTCCGACACCTCCTTGTATTCCTCTATCGCGCCGACGTTGACGTTGCCCAAAGCGCGGATCTTGTTGCGGATCTCCTGAAGCGTCCTCTGGGACTTCGCCGGGTCCTCGATCACGATGCCCAGCTCCGCCGCCTCGCGCAGGGTCAGCTCATACTCGTCGTAGAGCCTGCTCCGGGAATTCTCAAGCTCCGATTCCATGACGGACTTGCGTTCCCCGAGTCTCGCAAGCTCGCCGCCCAGCATTTCTTTCTCCTGTGTTTTCCCGCGCTCGGCCTGCCGCAGGGCCGTCACGTCGCTTTCAACCTCCGCCCTTTGCGCCGCGAGCGACGCGATCTTCTCCCGCATAGCGGCGCTCTCGCTTCTGAGCGCCCCGGCGTCCGCCTCCATGTCAGTGATTTTATCCTTGATCTCCCGGCTGCGCACAGCGATGTCCGCGATTTCGTCGTTGAGGGCGTCAAGCTTGTCGAAGTTCGTCTCTTTCACCCGGCGGTACGATTCGACAGCCTCCCGTTTCGCGTCTATATCTTTCCGTGCCGACAGGATGAACATGCTCGTTTCAGACTCCGCCCTCGTCAGCTCCTCGCGCCGCGCTTCAAGCTCCTCGCGGTCTTTCGCCAGATCGCCCAAAGCGTCCCGCAGCCTGTCCGCCTCCGCCGACAGCGCCTCTATCTCCGCGCCGGAGCTTTTCATCGACTCTGTCAGCAGCTCCACGCGGCGCCTGTTGTTCTCCTTTTCTGTCTCAAACTCCCGAAGCGCGTTTCGAAGAGACTCCGCCCTGCCCTCGATGAGCCGCAGCTCGCCCTCCTGGCGTATGACCGCCTCCTGTTCGCGGGTGAGGTCCGCCGACGCGCCGCTTAAATCGGCTTCCACAGCCGCAAGCTCCTGCGTCATGCCCTTGTACGTTTGCTGGAATGCGTCGCCGTCGGCCGTCAGCCCGTCCGCTTCTTTTTTCAGCTTTTCTATCTCGTTTTGGCGGCTCAATATGCCCGCGTTGTTCGCCCTGGAGCCGCCCGTCATCGAGCCGCCCGCGTTTATCACCTGACCGTCCAGCGTAACGACACGAAAACGGTAGCCGTATCTCCTCGCGATGGCCACAGCGCTGTCCATGTCCTCGGCCACGGCCGTCCTCGCCAGCAGCGAGCGCATGATTTCGCCGTACTGCGCGTCATATTGAACCAGCGCGTCGGCCATGGCCACGAAGCCGATGCAGCCGTCCAGCCCGCTTTCGGTGAACGCCCTCGCCCTGATCGCCGTGATCGGCAGAAACGTCGCACGTCCGGCGTTTGTCTCCTTTAAGAAAGCGATCGCCTTTTTCGCGTCGTTTTCGCTGTCCGTAACCACGTTTTGTATCGCCGCGCCGAAAGCGGTCTCCGCCGCCACCGCGTACTTTTCATCCACCGATATCAGCTGGGAAACCGTGCCGTGGATGCCCCGCAGCGTCCCTCTCTTCGACTCGCGTATGACCGCCTTTACGCTGCCCGCGTAGCCCTCCATGTTCTTCTCCAGATCGTCGAGCATCCGTGCGCGCGTGCGTTTTTGATGTATATCAAGGTTTATCCTGTCGATTTTCTCTTTCAGCTCGTTCACTTTCTCGCGGCGGTTCTTCGCCCGGAGCTGATAACCCGACACGGCGTTTTGCAGCTCAAGCGCCTTTTCGCGCAAAGCCTCAAGCTCCGTTAAACACGCGTCCTTTTCCGCGAGCGTACCCGTGAGCGCCGTGCTCCTGCCCTCGATCACCGCGGTTAAGTTCTCCGTCCTTTGATTTATCTCCTCCGCCGACGACAGAGCCGCCGAATGACCGACGCGTTTCTCGGAAAGCCGTACGGTCAGCTCCGAAATTTTCCGCGAAAGCTCCTCGGCCCGCCCGGCGTACGCGGCGTTTTCGTCCCGGACGCCGCTTAAATCGGCCGCCGCCGCCCGCAGCGCCTCGTTCTGCCGCGCGATGACCTCCTCCAGCTCGGCGATCTCTTTCAAGGTCCGCTCCATGTCCTGATCCACGTGAAACTCGTCCCGCGCGGCCTGCTCCAGGTCGCGGGTGATGCGCTCTATCGTGCTGTTGTTGTGCAGTAATGTGTTTTTTTCAACAGCCACGCCGCTGTCGATCCGCGCGGCTCCGTCGTCCGTTTCGGCGGCCTCCAGACGGACGCGCTCAATCTCCGCCGCAAGCTCCTGCCCGCGTTCCGTCAGCTCCCCAAACTCCCGTTCCAGGCGGCTCAAGTCATTTTCTGCCGCCTCGTACTGCGCCGTCGCCACGGAAAGCCTGTGCTCCTGCTCCTTGAGTCCCGCCTTGGACTTCTCTATCGTGTGCAGCCACAGCCCGATTTCAAGCTCTTTCTTCTGCGCGGCCAGCGCGATGAATTTATGCGCTTTCTCGCTCTGCACCTTGAGCGGGCCGACGCGCCCCTCAAGCTCCGCCAAAATGTCGCGCAGACGGGAAAGGTTGTCCTCCGCCTGCGTGAGCCTCCGGGTGGCGTCCAGGCGGCGGTAACGGAAAGCCGAAATGCCCGCCGCCTCCTCTAGCATTTCCCTGCGCTGGGGCGAACGCGCCGAAACCATGTCCGCGACGCGCCCCTGGCTGACGATGGAATATCCGTCCCGCCCCAGCCCCGTATCCATAAAAAGCTCGTGTATGTCACGAAGGCGCACGCCCTCGCCGTTCATTAAGTAGTCGCTTTCGCCTGAGCGGTAGTAACGGCGCGTCACGGCAACCTCGTCCCGGTCACAGGCTGACAGCGACCTGTCCCTGTTGTCGAGCCGAAGCGTCACCTCCGCGAACCCGAGCGCCTTGCGCTGGCTTGTCCCGCCGAACACGACGTCCTCCATCTTGGCGCCGCGCAGGCTTTTCGTGGACTGCTCGCCCAAAACCCAGCGTATCGCGTCGGATATATTGCTTTTGCCGGAGCCGTTGGGCCCGACGACGGCGGTGATGCCTTCGCCGAAGCTTAAAGACGTCTTGTCCGGAAAGGATTTGAAGCCTTGGATTTCCAATGCTTTTAGAAACATTCGTCAGCGCCTTTCTGCATAAAAATACTCGGTTGATCCGAAAAAGCCATTGCGCCTTTATATGTCGGCCAATCGGGAACGTAAACGTCATTTGCCTCGTTGCCCCACAGCGTCCAGTTTTCACGCACTCCGCGTGCAAACAGCTCCAGATACGGCTCGGGGCTGCACCTCTCGATGACGTCAAAAATTTCGTCCGGCTTGCGTGAATGCTCTCTTTTTTGGGAGCGGATCAGGTTGACCTGGCTGCGGGCCGGCGCAAGCGTTCTCGCGTTTACGCCCTTTGTTCCGAACAGCAGCAGTTCTGTTACGTTGCGAAAATAAAACCCTACTCCGCGTCCGTCGGGTTCCCCGTCCTTGCGAACCTTCTCCCAGACAATATTTGACTTGTATTGGAAGCCCCACGCCTTCATCACTTCCAGCCCGTCCGGCAATAACGCGTTCGGAACCCAAAGATAAAGGTGGCACGGATCCCCGGCAACCTCCCCGACTGGCATTGCCTTGATCTCTTCCAGCTTCATCGTCGCGTATCTGTTCAGCCTTTTATGTTCGGGCGCGACCTTGTCCGTCCGGTTCTGAAACTGCCACGGCGGATCCGCCAAAATCGTTTTAAACTTTTTTTCCCCGCAAAACGAAAGCAGGTCATGTTCCTGATGATAATTATAATTATGAGCGGACAAACCTACGCCTCCCAATCCGTAATCGCCCTGGGAGTTATGCCAACAACCATAAGCGGGCAGCCGCCGTGGCGGCCTGAGTTTATGCGGGGAAGCAGCTTGCCCCTCCACGTGGTGCCTGCCCCGTATTTCTGTTTGATCCCTAATTTTGCAAACACATCGTTTAACTGCTCGCTGCGGGTAATAATAACGCCGCAGGAAATTATGCCGCACTCATAAAATGTCCGAAAAGCATATAAATCGCGGTCAAAAGTCTGATCCTTGCTGTTCCATTCCATATCGGCGGCAACGCGGTTCTTCACATAATCTATGTTGTGCCCGTCTATAAAGTCCTTGATCGTTATCTCTTCGATCTTCGTGGGATTTCGGCTGTGCAGCTTCACGAGAAGATCTCCCGTGATTTTTATCTCTTTCCAGTCAAGCGGGCGCAAACGCGCGGACAGCTTTTTGGGGATCGTCGATTCATTGCCGCCGCCTGTAATAACGTCAGACACAGACAGCGCAAAGCTTTCTAAAGCGCCGGTTAACTCCGCGTATTCGTCCGCGTATGCCTGCGATAAAACCTCTACGGCATGATTAAAATTGTATATTTCGTATTTAGACAGCAGTTTTTCCGGCACAAGGCTTTTCCAATCGCTCAATACTGCTTCCCACTTTCTTCTTTAAAAACCTGTTAAAAATCGCAGCACCCTGCCTCACCGCCGTCTCCTGATCCCCAACGCCTGACCCCTAATCCCTGCCTGCGCCTACGGCTCAATCCCCATCAGCGCCAGCGCTTCCTTGGCCGCCTCCTGCTCCGCGATTTTCTTGCTTCTGCCCTTCCCCGCGCCGATCACGTTGCTGTTGAGATGCACCTCCACCTCAAAGCACTTGTCGTGGTCGGGGCCGCTTTCACGGACATGAACGTACTCCACGGCCTCCTCGGGGTTGCGCTGTATGACCTCCTGCAAAATCGTCTTGTAGTCGTGGAACGCCCCCGTCTTGCCCGGCTCCCTGGAGACGTATCTCAGCACGAACCGCCTCGCCTCCCCCATGCCGCCGTCAAGATAGACCGCCGCTATGAGCGCCTCAAAAGCGTCGGCTAAAATCGACGGCCGCTCGCGCCCGCCGGTCTGCACCTCGCCTTTGCCGAGCATTAAGTATTTCCCGAGCTCAAGCTCTTTCGCGAACTCGCACAGCGACCTTTCGCAGACCGCCGACGCGCGCATTTTCGTAAGCTCGCCCTCAGGCATATTACCGTAGTGGCTGAAATAGTGATCCGCCGTGATGAAGCCCAAAACGGAGTCGCCCAAAAACTCGAGCCGCTCGTTACTGAGCATCCCGCTTTGCTTCTCGTTCACATACGACGAGTGCGACATCGCCCGCACGAGCAGTCCGCCGTCCTTGAACGTGTATTGCAGCTTTTGCTGCAGCTCCTTTAATTCATCCGTCACCTTGTAAACCATAACCTTTCCGCCCCAGACCTCGGTCATAATTCTCTCTGAGAGTTATGCAAAAAGTCTGTTGTTATCCTAAGCTGATCGCTTTCTCTATGATGTCCGTCAGATCCGAGACCGTTGAAAGCGAGTTCACCTCGTCGTCGCTCAGTTCGATCTCAAATTCGCCCTCGATGGCCAGCACAAGCTCCGCGATATCGACCTCGTCCGCGCCGATCTCCTCAAAGCTGGTCTCCTCGCATATGTCGTCCTCTTCGATGTTGAACTGCGCGGCGATAAACGTGGTCACCTTTTCCAGAATCATGCATATCCTCCCTTTTTATTTTCATCGGAGTTGCTCTCACATCTCAACTCTCTTTTAATTTTATAAGATTCACCACATCGTTGTCAAGATATTCTTTTGCCTGACGCAAAGCATTTTTGAAAGCTTTTGCGTCCGACGAGCCATGCGCCTTGATAACCGCGCCGTTTATTCCCAAAAGCGGCGCTCCTCCGTAGTCTGTATAGTCCATTTTTTTCTTCAGCGACATCATGCCCTTTTTGACCATGAGCGCCGACAGCTTGGTAAGCGGGCCGCCCGTGAACACCGCCTTGACTTCGGAAAGCATCATCGCAGCGACGCCCTCGTACATCTTCAGTATGATATTCCCGGTAAAGCCGTCCGCCGCGACAACGTCGCACAGGCCGAACGGAATGTCCCTGGCCTCGATGTTACCCGTAAAGTTTATGCCGTCCTGCGCGCTTAACAGCCCGAACGCCTCAAGCCGCAGCCTGTCGCCCTTGTTCGGCTCCGTACCGATGTTGGCGAGTCCCACGCGCGGCCGCCGGATGCCCATGACCTTTTCCATATAGACGCTGCCCATCAAAGCGAACTGGCGCAGGTATTCGGCCTCACAGTCGTGGCTCGCGCCGCAGTCCAGCAGCATAACAGGCCCCGCCCGCGACGGCAGGATCGACGCGATCGCCGCCCGCCTGACGCCCGGTATCCTTTTTACGATGAACGACGAGCCCACGACCAAAGCGCCCGTCGAGCCCGCACTGACAAACGCTTTTCCCTCGCCGTCCGCCAAAGCCTGAAGCCCAAGCGCCATGGACGTCCCGCTGTTTTCCTTTAAGATGGAACGCGGCTCGTCCTCCATGGAAAAAACCGAGTCCGTATGCTTAATTTCCATAGACGCAAGGGATATCCCGTTATCTTTTGCGCATTTTTTAATTTTATATTCGTCACCCGTCAAAAGAATTTTAACGGCGTATTCGCTCACGGCGTCACGGCAGCCCCGGAGAATTTCCAGGGGCGCGTTGTCGCCGCCGAACGCGTCAACGATGATACGCATTGTACGTGACCTCCCAACGTGTATAGTCAAACCGCTCCTAATCCCTGACCCCTAATCCCTGCGGCGGTACGCCGCGATGCTCCGTTCCGCCAGCATTTCATATCTTTGCTTCTTATCCCGTATCGTTATCGGGAGCGGCGGCAGAATCCCGAAATTCGCGCCCATAGGCTGAAAGTCAGCCGTCTCCGACCCGCTCACATACCTGCAAAGTGCGCCGAGCATCGTTTCACCCGGCGGCACAAACGCCTCAAGTCCCCTGATCTTTCTTGCCATATTCAGCCCCGCCACTATCCCCGACGACGCCGATTCCATATACCCCTCAACGCCTGTGATCTGCCCGGCGAAGAACAGCTCTTCACGCGCCCTGAAAGAAAAATCGCTGTTCAAAAGCTTCGGCGAATTGATAAACGTGTTGCGGTGCATGACGCCGTACCGCACAAACTCCGCGTTTTTCAGCGCCGGGATCATGGAAAACACGCGCCTTTGTTCGCCGAACTTCAGGTTCGTCTGAAACCCCACGAGATTGAGAAGCGTCCCGACGGCGTTTTCTTTCCGCAGCTGTAGTACCGCCCACGGACGTTTGCCCGTTTCGGGATCGCGGAGTCCCACCGGCTTCATCGGCCCGAAGCGGATCGTGTCCTGTCCCCTTTTCGCCATGACCTCTATGGGCATACAGCCCTCGTATACGCTTTTTTTGTCAGGCTCATGCACGCCTGCGCGTTCCGCCGACACAAGCTCACGGTAAAACGCCTCATACTGCTCTTTGTCAAGCGGGCAGTTGATGTAGTCGTCCTCACCGCCCCGGCCGTACCGCGACGCCGCGAACGCGCTGCTCATATCGACGCTTTCCGCCGTGACGATGGGCGCGGCCGCGTCAAAAAAGCTTAACAACCCGCCGCAAAGCCCTGCGATGTCCCCGGCCAGCCTGTCGGACACCAAAGGCCCCGCCGCGACGATCACGGGACCGTCTGTGGGGATCTCCGTCACCTCTCCCCGCTTCACCGTGATCAGCGGCTCCGCTTCGATCCGCCGTGTGATGAGCCGCGAAAACTCGTCTCTGTCCACCGCCAAGGCTCCCCCCGCCGGGACGCGGCACTCCTTCGCCGTCAAAACGCACAGCGAACCCAGCAGCTCCATCTCCGCTTTCAAAAGTCCCGGCGCCGACGGCAGCCTCTCGGCCTTAAAGGAGTTCGAGCAGACAAGCTCCGCGAGGTTCGGCGACTCGTGCGCCGCCGAAAATTTCTCCGGCTTCATTTCAGCCAAAACACAGGGAATCCCGGCTTTGGCAAGCTGCCACGCCGCCTCGGCGCCGGCCAGGCCGCCGCCTATGATTAGAACGTTGTTCATCTGTTTTTACCCATGATTGTTTTCAATTCTCAATTTGCATTTGCGTCAGCGTCAGCATCAGCGCGCTTCCGCTCCGCTTTCTTCTCAAACCCGCACGCCTCGTCCGGGCACGCGATCACGCCGCCCTTGCGCTTGAACAGCGACTTTCCGCACGTCGGGCAATCTTCCTCCGCCGGTTTGTCCCACGTGACAAAATCGCAGTTCGGCCACGCTTCGCAGCCGTAAAACGTGTAGCCCTTCTTTGATCTCTTCTCTATGATCTTCGCGCCGCATTTCGGGCATTTCGCGCTCGTTTCCGCGACAAGCGGCTTGGCGTTTTTGCATTCCGGGTATCCCGGGCACGCCAGAAAACGCCCGTACCGCCCCGTTTTGATGATCATATTACGCCCGCACTTTTCGCACGGGATGTCCGTCGTATCCTCCTGCAAGGTGATCTTGACGTCTTTCATTTCCTCCTTGGCCCTGTTGAGCGTCTGCTCAAAGTCGCCGTAGAACGCGTGAAGTATCTTGACATAATCCTCTTTCCCCGCGCCGACCTCGTCCAAAGAGCTTTCCATTTGCGCCGTGAACTTCACGTTGACGATATTCGGGAACCTGTCCTTGAGCAGCTCCGTCGTCGCCTCGCCAAGCTCCGTCGGCATGAGCTGCTTTGACTCGCGCTTGACGTAGCTGCGCTTGACGATGGTCGTGATAATCGTCGCGTAGGTGCTGGGACGGCCTATGCCCTCCTCCTCCAGCGCCTTGATGAGCGATGCCTCGTTGAAGCGCGGCGGCGGCTGGGTGAAATGCTGATTGCCCGTAAGCTCTTTGGCTTTGAGGGGATCGCCCTGCGTAAGCTCGGGCAGCGCGCCCTCCTTGCCCTCGTCTTTCGCGCTGTTTTCATACAGCCTCGTGTATCCGTCAAACTTCACCGTATAGCCCGACGCCGTGAATACGCAGTATTTGCCCGACGCTTTGTCCGGCGCGTCCGCCCCCCTGATCTCGGCCTTGACTGTGTTTTGCAGGCAGTTCGCCATCAGGCACGCGATAAAGCGCTTCCATATCATGGTGTAAAGCTTATGCTGATCCGCCGTCAGGCAGCTTTTTACTTCCTCCGGCGTCAGCGACGGTATCGTCGGGCGTATGGCCTCGTGCCCGTCCTGGGCATTGGCCCGCGACTTGTAATAATGCTGCTTCTCCGGGATATATTTCTCCCCGTAGGTTTTCAGGATGAACTCGTTGGCCTGTGCCCGCGCGTCCTCCGATATGCGCAGGGAGTCCGTTCTCATATACGTGATGAGACCCGTCGTGCCATAGCCGGGAACGTCCACGCCCTCATACAGCTCCTGCGCGGCTTTCATCGTGCGCTGCGCCTGAAAGCCCAGGCGCGTTGACGCATCCTGCTGGAGCGTTGACGTGATGAACGGCGGCGCGGGCGACTTTTTGCGCGTCCCCTTTTTGATGGACGCGACGGTATAGTCGGCGTTTTTCAGCCGCGCCAAATACGCGTCGGCCTGTTCCTTGTTCGTTATCTTTACCTTACCCGTTTCATCCCCTGTGAACGACGCCGCGAAAGCTTTTTTCTGGCTTGTCAGGAACTTCGCGTCAATGCTCCAGTATTCCTCGGGGACAAAGGCGCGTATCTCCGCCTCGCGGTCAACGATCAGCCGCACCGCGACGCTCTGCACGCGCCCGGCCGAAAGCCCGCGCCGTATCTTCTGCGACACGAAAGGGCTTAAGCGGTAGCCCACCAGCCTGTCGAGTATACGCCTAGCCTGCTGCGCGTTCACCAAATCAAGATCAACCTCCCGGGGGTTTTTCATCCCGCTCTGCACGCCGGTTTTCGTGATCTCGTTGAACGTCACGCGGTTTTTCTCGCTCATATCCAAATCCAAAATGGCGGCAAGGTGCCACGAGATGGCCTCGCCCTCGCGGTCGGGGTCCGTCGCTAAAAAGACGCGGTCGCTCTCGGCGGCTTTTTCCAAAAGCTCCTTGACAAGCTTCTCCTTGCCCTTGATGACGGCGTACTTCGGCTCGAAGTCCTTTTTGACATCCACGCTCAACTTGGCCGGCGGCAGATCCCGCACGTGCCCCATCGAGGACGTGACCTCAAACCCGCTTCCCAAATACTTCTTGATGCTCTTGGCCTTGGCCGGGGACTCAACGATTACTAAGTTTGACATGCTTTCTCTCCCATGTTTTCGTTATATTAAAATGCCGCGAAACGGCCGCCAAAATTCTTAATTCGCTACAGTAATGTATAGCGCTTCCCCTCGATCAACATAATAAAACCATAAATTTCAAGCTCTGTCAAGGCCTGAAGTATTCTATTCGGCTCCATACCCGTGCCTCTGACAAGCTCATCCATGCTCACAGGCTCTATATCAAACGCGCCGTACACCGCCGCGCTCTCTTTTGAAATATAATCCGGCAGCGCCCGCTTTTGCTTTTTGTAAACGGCGGGTTCTTTCTCCCGAGGCCGCTCTGCTTTCGGCTTGGCCCGCGCGGCTTGCGGCCTGTAGCTTCTGGAGTTGTCCCCGTGCTTTACATGCACAAACTCCGACGCCTTAAAGCGTATGTCCGTAAAATCGTCTTGCGCCACCGACAGCAGATCCGCGCCGCCCGTCAGCAGCGACGAGTATTCCACCAGCAGATCGTCGCTTGAGAAAAGCGGTTTCACGCCGTCCCGTATGAGCTTATTGCTGCCCGCGAAGCTTGGGTCCGTCACGCTGCCCGGCACGGCGAACACATCGCGGTTCTGATCCAAAGCGTGCCGCGCCGTGATGAGCGAGCCGCTTCTTTCATTCGCCTCCACAACCACCGTCCCGTGGCACATGCCCGATATGAGCCTGTTGCGGACAGGAAAGTTTGCCGGATAAACCGGCGTATCGGGCAAAAATTCGCTGACGAGCGCACCGTTTTCGGCGATTTTCCCGCGAAGCTCCGCGTTCTGCATCAGGTACGGCACATTGAGCCCGCAGCCGAGCACCGCCACCGTCCTTCCTCCGCCATGAATGGCCCCCGCGTGAGCCGCGCTGTCAACACCCAGCGCGCCGCCGCTCACCACAACGGCGCCCGCTTTCGCCAGTGACAGGCAAAGCTGCCCCGCGGTATTGATACTGCTTTCGGAAGCCGACCGCGAGCCGACGACCGCTATGGCCAAACGCTCGCGCAAGCACGACAAATCGCCTATCGCATACAGCACAGGCGGATAGTTCGGTATCTCGCGCAGAAGCGCGGGATAATCGCCGCTGTCCGGCGTGACGACTTGCCAGCCGTTTTCCCGGCAGCGTTTGAGGATACCCTCCGCATTCTCAAGCGTAAAGCTTTTGAAGCGGTCGAGCTGCGTATGAGTAAACGCGCCGCAGCGCCGTTTCTCGTCGGCCGTGAGCTTGTATATCTCATGCGGCGACTCGAACAGCGACATAATCTCGCCGGTTTTAGCGTTTGTCCCCAGACAGACCTGAAGCCATATCCAATACGCCGTCATAAAATCACTCTTTATTCTACAATTTTATCATGATAGTCAACCGTCAATTGCCGCGTGTCATTTCCCAAGAGATGATCGCCGCCGCCGCCGCCACATTCAGCGACTCCGCGCGGCCCCGCATGGGGATCGTGACGCTCCTGCGGCAAAGCTCCGCCGTCTCTTTTGTCACGCCCGCGCCCTCGTTTCCCAGCACGCAGATCACGCCGCCGTCCATGGGGACGTCCGTGATCCTTTCGGCAACGCGGTCAGAGGTGGACGCGAGCGTCAGCATCCCGTCCGCCGCCGCCTTTGCGAGCAGAGCGCCTAAATCATCCGTCTCGATAATAGGCATACGCAACAGCGAACCCATCGCCGCGCGCTGCGCCTTGGGATTATAGACGTCGCAGCCCGCGCTGACGATAAGCCCCGTCAGCCCCATCGCCTCCGCCGCGCGGCATACCGCGCCCAGGTTGTCGGGGTTTTGAATTTTTTCCAGCGCGAGATACTTGCCGCCTGAATCTATTTTATTACAGCTTTTCACTTTGTCAAGTGTTTTGCACAAACAAAATACGCCCTGGGGCATGACGGTATCAGACAAAAACCGGCTGAGTTCCTCCGTTATGAGGTATGAACTGTCCGATTTCCCGGCGATTTCCGTCACCTGGGCGGGGTTTTTGTCCATCGCTTTTCCCGTAAAAAAAGAGGCCGCGATCTTAGTTCCCGACTCGGCCGCGTCCGCGCAGAGCCTGACTCCCTCGAGAAAAAAAAGGTCCAGCCCACGGCGTTTCGCCGCGCTTTCGCGCAGAGATACCGCAAGCTTTATTTTGTCGTTTGAACGGCTTTTCAGAAGCTCCATCTATTCTCCGACTGTTTCTTCACGCAACAACAAATCCGCCAAAAAAGGCGGATTGTTACCCTATGTCTTGCTTGACACCCGACTACTGCAAAGCCGCTTTCGACTTCTCAACCAAAACGGTGAAGCCCTGGGGATCGGCTATCGCGATCTCCGAAAGCATCTTGCGGTTAAGCCCGATATCAGCTTTTTTCAGGCCGTTCATGAACGTTGAATAATTCATGCCGTTCATCTTCGCGGCGGCGGAAATACGGGTGATCCAAAGACGGCGGAAATCGCGCTTTTTCTGCTTGCGCCCGATATACGCGTAGTTGCCGGACTTCATAACCGCCTGCTTCGCGGTCTTGAACAGCTTGCTCTTTGAGCCGTAGTAGCCCTTCGCCAGCTTTAAGATTTTATTTCTTCTTTTGCGCGTCATCATCGCGCCTTTTACACGAGCCATGTTACGTTACCTCCGAATCATTATCAATATTATTTGTACGGAATCAGGCGCTTGATCTGCGTCTGATTGGTCACGTCGGCGACCAGCGTTTTGCGTAAATTCCTCTTGCGCTTCGTACTTTTCTTCGTCAGGATATGCGACTTGTAAGCATGAGCTCGGATCGGCTTCCCGTTTTTGGAAAGCTTAAAACGTTTTTTCGCGCCGCTGTGCGTCTTGATCTTGGGCATGTTATATTCCTCCTTTATTATTCACGTTAACTGTTTGCCGGTTTTGCTTTCGACGCCAAAAACATCAGCATCTGGCGGCCCTCCAGCTTCGCCGGTTTTTCGACCGTTCCGAATTCCTCCAGAGCCTGGGCGAATTTCTCCATGCTTTTCAGGCCGATCTCGGGATGCGCCATCTCGCGCCCGCGGAAACGGATCGAAACCTTGACCTTGTTGCCTTCCTCCAAAAACCTTTTGGCGTGGCCGGCTTTCGTATTAAAGTCATGCGTGTCAATGTTGAGTGACAAGCGTATTTCCTTGATCTCGACAATACGCTGATTTTTCTTGTTTTCCTTTTCCCTTTTTGCCTGCTCAAAGCGATACTTCCCGTAATCCACGATTTTGCATACGGGCGGCTTTGCCTGCGGAGCGAACTTGACCAAGTCAAGATTTTTGCTTTCCGCAAGCTTCAACGCCTGCGCCGCCGACATGATTCCGAGCTGTTCTCCGCTGTCTGAAATGACGCGGACCTCCCTGTCCCGGATCGCTTCATTGATCTGCAAATCTTTAATACTGATAGTGCGACACCTCCGTCTGGTTGGCAAGCGGCCTTGCGGGCCGCGAGCAAGTATGGATAAAAACAACAAAAACACGGACAGGCTTTCCCGTCCGTGTATCAATACAAGCGCGGAAGCGCCAAAAGCGCAGCCGCAAAAACGTATTGACCGCATGACGGGCAAAACCGCATCGGTGAGGGCAAAACATACCCTTCTTCATTTGCGAACAAGATTATAGCACGCAGATTGCGGTTTGTCAAGCTTTTTTGAATTGTTTTCGATCTGAAATCAATTTTTAATTTTTGTTTATGTTGAAAACTATATGTTTTATGATATTATATAAGTGAACAGAAAACAACAATTATTTTGAGGAGGCATATGAAATGAAAAAAAACATAAAGTGGTTTGGCATTATTTTATCAGCTGTAATCATGACGACGGCGATTGCGCTGTTCGTCCCAAAGGGTCAGTCAATTGAAAAGCAGGTTCAAAAAAATGTCGTGGAGATGATGGCCGTCATAAATCAGGATGTACTCGGAGAGCGAATGCTTTCGGCAAGCTCCAATCCCTATGACTACATTGTTGACAATGAAGCCTTTGAAAACATTGTCAAGTTGGGTAAGGACGCCATCCCGTTTTTGCTTGAAAAAATAAGCGCAAGCAAAGAAAACGGGTTGGAGGAATATCTGCTTGCCATCGCCGTTGCAAAAATCGCGGGAATGGATTTGAACAGCGAAGAGTTCGGTTGGACATCGGGAAAGGACTTTGCCGGTAAATGGCATGCGTATAAGGACGGCTCGAAAGACAAGTGATCGGATCTGACTTGAGAGAATAAAGAAAAGTTTTCGGCATTTTATACACTTATCACTAAAACACTGAGAAATGCTAAAATAGCGTTTCCCGGTGTTTTTGTGTGTTCTGTCGGTAATCAACAACTGAACGAATCTTTTTCCGTCAGCGAAAAACCTTCCCTCACCACGTCTACCATCTACAATCTACCGTCTAGCGTCTAGACTTCGGAATCCCCACCGCCGTACATATCGCCGTCCACGCCATAATAAACACCGTCACAGGCAGCACGCCTATTCCCGCCGCGCCCCTGACCATCAGCAGTGCGAAAAGCATCAGAATCCCGATGACCGCCCCGACGATCTCCCCAAGCGCCGCGACGCGCGCTATCCCGCTCACCGACGACGCCGACGCGACGCAGTTCAGCAGCGATTCAATCCGCCCGTCGTGCATGACGGCGCAGTCCGCCGCCGGCTTCTCCTGCTGGCGGTTCTCCTTGAACAGAATCTCGGCCGTCGGGCTCATGATCCGCACGCATCCGCTCGTCAGCCCGAAGCCCTCGTTGATGAAATCCTCCGTGATATTGCTGTCCATCGAGCTGACCAGAAGGTTGATCCCGCTTTCCTCGACGGCCCTGAGATACGGCTCCAGATCCTCCCTTTCGGCGTATTCCACCACGAACATCGCCGTGAGCTTGTTGTCTATCGCGATGTACAGCACACGCCTGCCCTGCGCCATATAACGCATTTCCGCGCTTTTAGGCGGGGCCTCGATGCTGTGGTTGATCAGCAAATTGCGGTTGCCCAAAAGAACCTTCTGCCCGTGTATCCACGCGGAAAGGCCCAGCTTTTCCTCAAATTTCAGCGACTTCGCAGGCGGCAGTATGTCCTGGCTCCCGACGATCCGCTCGAACGCTTTCGACAGCGGCCCGCCCGACGAAACGATCATCGACGCGGCGTAAAGGAACACGTCGTCTATGCGCACGGCCTTGAAGTCCTTGAAGCCCGCCATTTCGCAGCGGTCGTGGTCGTACAGGTCGGCGGAATCTATGACCAGCGCGTTTATCTTTCCGCAAACCGCCGCAGCCTCGGCGGACGCCAGCATTCCGCCGCCGTCCGTCAGCCTCCGCGTCGTCAGAAACATCGGCAGGCTGACGGCCAGACCCGCCCCCGCGGGCATCGAAACACAGATCGCCCCGGTAAAGGCCGTCAAAGCGCCGAGTCCCGCTCCCGTCTTAAGCCACCCGGCCAGCGCCATTAAAAGGCTTACCCCCAGGGCGGCGGGCAGAACCTTTTGGCATATGCGGTCAACCGGCGTAATCGTCGATGCGTTTTTGATGAAATTGGCCGGGAATTTCGCGCGGCAGGAGAAGCGGAGCTCCGGGTCGCCCAAAAGCAGGTTGCGCCCGATCTCAAAGCTCTCGTTTTTCTTCTCAAAGCCCTGGATGGCGTGCAGCTTGTCGTGGTGCGTAAACGCGCAGTATTTGAAGTTGCGCAGCGTGTTTGACTTTTGAAGCAGCTTCGACGCCTGGTTCAGCAAAAGCGAAAACACGGCGGCCGCGCAGTAAACGCCCGCGACGCCCTCGGCCTGCGGATCCAAAAACACCACGGCGGCGTGCGCCAGCGCGGCTGTAACAGACAGTGACGCGGCCGAATCGCAGTTCGGCTTCAGCTTAAACAGCGCCTTATAGCCCGCCGTAACCGTTGACAGGCACATCGCCAGCGCCGTCGCGGTCAGCACCAGCGCGCCGCCGTACAGGATATCCAGATTCCTTTCGCCGCCGCTTGCCAAAACAGAAATCACGATCAGCGCGGCCTCGGCCGCAAGCAACCCAAAAACAGTGAGCAGGGCATTTCTTTTTTCTTTTTGCAGAAATCCGCCCAGCTTTACCCTGTCTCCGAAGCTGTGGTATTCAGAGGCGTCGAAAGCGCCGCGGGCTTTCCCGCGCTCCCGGCCGTCGTCCTCCCCTTCGTCCTCTTCGTCGTCTATGTCATCTTCGTCCCGGCTACCCGCGCCGTCGTCCGCGTAAGCGCGGTCGCCGGGAACCTCCTCCCGCTCCGCGTCCATGTCGAACTGCTTGGGCAGGTCCGGCTCGTATTTCTCCGCGAAATCATAGAGTTTGAATTTTTTCGCCTTTTCGCGACGCTTTTCGCCCAGCTCGCTTTCCACCTCCGCCTCGCTTACCCTCGGCGTCTCCTGCTCCTCGTGGAAGCCCCGCAGGACGATCTGGCCGTCCACGATTTCCGGCGTATTCTCCTCCGGCTCATTTTTCACCTTGATCTTATCGCCCGGCCTGCCGTCTATGACGATTGTTTTTTCATCCTTTTTGCGCAGCAGATCCTCCGCGAAGTATATTTTCGGCGACATCTCCAGTCCCGCCGCCGGGTCGAAGCCGCCCCCCTCAAAGATCCTGCCCGACCTTTCGATAGGTGAGTTGTCCTTTTTGGGATCATACTCAAAGGGCTTCTGCGGCTCCAGCACCTGCATGAACCGCTGGCGCTGCTCGCTGTTTTCCATGCCCTTGAGGTTAAACGCCGCCGTCTTGATCGGCGCGGATTTCGGCTTCGCTTCGGCCGCGCCGACCGGTCCGTCGGCGGACTTTGTCTCCTCGTCATAGACCTCCCTGAAATGAGCCTCCTCCGCCCCGGCTTCTATGGAGGCCGCCTCCCTGCGCTCGCGCACCTCGCGCACATATTCGTCGAAAACGCCCTCGCCCAGATACCGCTCCGAAAAATCCGGGTCGTCAAACCGCTCGGCCTCTATCGGCTCCTCCGGCACGGAAAACTCGTCCGCGTCGAGTATCCTCGGCACGAATACCAGCGCGTCCTTGTCTCCGTCGCCCTCATAGTCGGAAAAGCCCGCCGCCGCGCCGAAGCTGAGCAGGCTGTCGATACCGTTCAGCTCGCCGCCGTCCTGGTCAAGCTGGTATTTCTTTGATCTTTCTTTTATGTCCGACAGAATTTCTTCCACCGATATCTCGTCCGCATTCTTTTCGAACCGCTCGCCGTCCATTGCAATCATTCCTTTCCCGGGAAGTGATTTTATCAAAAGTTGTCCTATTTTCTCAGCATATTTCATTTTATTATAGCACATATCGCGGGATTTTTACAGCTTTTTTCAAAAAAATACTATAAAAATTTTTCCTCGGTTTTTGGTTGATAGCGATAAAAATCTTGACTTACCCTATTTGATGATATAAACTATAGTCAACCCGCTTTTCAAGAGGGTTGACTGTGATTAGCGATAAACGAGGTACATCCGCCATGGATACTGTCCCAAACACCCCCCACTGGTTTCCCCTTGATACGGTAGCCACCATCTACCCGTATTCGAGCACCTCCTCCTATAACTCCACATACAGGATCGCTTTCGTCCTGAAGAAAGACGTTGATCCTGTTATCCTGAAGCGGGCGGTACACGACATCGCCCCCCGCTTTCCCTCGTTTTTTGTCCAGCTGCGAAACGGCATGTTCTGGCCGTATTTTGAGCGCGCCGGGGACATGGACATCGTCGTGCCGGAAACGGAATATCCCTGCCATATGACGGAGCTTTTTGAAACAGGCAAGCCCGCCGTACGGGTGATTTACCATAAGCGCAGGCTGGGTCTTGAGGTCTTTCACGGCGTCGCCGACGGGCTGGCGTCTTTCACTGTTTTGAAAACGCTCACCGCCCGCTACCTGACGCTCAAAGGGGATACGATTCCGAGCGGCGGATACCTTAATATTATGGAGCCGCCTAAGCCCTCGGAGTACGCAAACGATTACCTCAAGGCGTTCAAAAAGCACGCGGGCAAGGCGGCCAGGGACGTCTTAAGTTATCAGCACAAGGCAAAGACCGTTCCCGACTATTTCCGCGCCATTCACGGGCTTGTCCCCGTGGAGGACATCAAAAAGCTTTGCGGGGAATACGGCGTCTCCGTCACCGAATACGCTGCCGCGCTTATCATTTATTCCCTTTACCGGGACAACCCCCAAAACAAAAAGCCGATCCTGATCAGCGTTCCCGTCAATTTGCGCCCGATTTTCGGATATCCCGATTCGCTGCGGAACTTCTCCTATTTCACTACCGTCGGCTTCACGCCGGCGCCCGGCCGCCCAACCGATTTTGAGGACATTGTCGAAGCGATCAGGGGGCGTATCAAAGAGAACTCCCTGCCGGAGAACATGACGGTCCAGGTCAGCAGGCCCGTCGCCGCCGCGGTCAATCCCGCCGTGCGCTTTCTGCCGAACATCATCAAGCTTCCGCTCATGAAAGCGGGTTACCATGTGATAGGCGGGAAAAGGCACTCGTGCTGTATGTCGAACCTGGGTGTGATCAACCTGCCTCCCGAAATGGCGGACAAAATCGACCGCGCGGAGGCGCTGATGCGCGGCACGAAAAACGAGACGCTTGGCTGCGTCATGTTGAGCTTCGGCGGCGTGTTCGGCGTGAACTTCACGGGCAAGTCGAAAAACGCGGAGGTCCCGCGCCTGTTCTTTACGTATCTCGCGGAAAAAGGCGCCCGCGTCCGCGTTGAATGCAGCGATAAGGAGGCATGGTGTTAATATGCGGTGTAACCTCTGCGAAGTCGATCTCGGCGAGCGGTACGGCCGGTGCCCCCTGTGCGGAACCGCGGCGGCGTCCCATGCCCCGATACTCGAAAACATGCGTACGGCCGAATACCCGGATGTCGCCAAAAAAAAGCCGCGTTTGAATTACGTTTTGATATACGTTTACGCTTTTCTGAGCATCACGCTGATCTCTTTTCTCATCGACGTTTTAGTGACCGGTACGATTTCAAGCTCGCTGTGGGCGGTTTTTATCACGCCGTGCGCGTGGTCGCTGCTGTTTAGGCCGTTTCTTGTCAAAAAACTCTGCTTCGCGAGCTACATCCTGTGCGACGTGGCGTATATTTCGATTTTGATGCTTTGGGCCAGCTGGATGTATTCGGGCAACTTCAGCCCGGCCGTATCTTTCGGCATACCGCTCATATCCGTTGTCGCTTCCCTGTTCCTGTGCGCGGGGCTGCTGATTTTCGGGGACCGCCGCGTGAGGGCGCTGCTCTCCTTTATGGCTTTAGGCGGCGTGAATCTCCTGCTGCTGATCATATCGCTTGCCGGGGGCTACAGCGCCTTGCCCGGGGCGGTCTCGGTTTTGCTGTGCGCCGTTCCTGCCGCGTTGCTTTTTGTGAAATATCCGGAGGACGCGCGGGACGAGTTGAAGGCGAAGTTCCACTTTTAGGGCGTGTTTGAAAAAACCACGCGCACGTCTTTTTGGCGCTTTTTCCGCCGCACTGCGTTAAAATTTCTTAAAATACGGGAGTATTCTTTCAAAATTTTATCTTGTGCGGCGAAAAAAT